>JBBRVX010000037.1:0-30731 GCA_038246475.1 Thermomicrobiales bacterium
GAATATCTGCCGCTGCACCGGATACCACAACATCATTCTGTCGGTGAAGAAGGCAGCCGCGGGACTTTCCGCCGGCGCTGAGTCTGAACTGCTTGCGAGGTGATCAGTTGAACCCAGCCGAGTTTGCCTATCAGCGCCCGGAAGATCTGCAAGCCGCCATTGCGCTGCTCGAAGCGCATGGCGAGACAGCAAAGCTGATTGCGGGTGGGCATAGCCTGTTGCCGATCATGAAACTGCGGCTGGCGGAACCTGAGCTCCTGATCGACATTAGCCGGGTGGCCGAGTTGGAAGGAGTGCGAGAAGACAACGGCGTGCTCACGATCGGGGCGCTTTCGACCCACCACCAGGTCGCGACCGACCCTATTGTCATGAAGGCCGCACCACTGCTTGCCGCCACCGCTGGCCATGTCGGTGATCGCCAGGTGCGGAATCGCGGCACCATTGGCGGCGCCTTGGCGCACGCTGATTCAGCCTCCGACTATCCGGCGGCGATTCTGGCGCTTGAGGCCGTGATTCTGGCCCACGGTCCTCAAGGCGAGCGACGCATTCCGGCAAGCGCGTTCTTTCTCGACTTCCTCACCACCGCGCTCTATCCCTCTGAGATCATTACCGCGGTGGAGATCCCGATATCGCCGCTGGGATGGAGCTACCAGAAGCTCGCCAATCAGGCGTCCGGCTACGCCATCGTCGGCGTTGCTGCCATGATCTCACTCGATGCGGCTGGCGCCGTGGCCGACATTCGTATCGGCGTGACTGGGACAGCCGCGGTCCCCTGGCGCGCGGCATCAACTGAGGCGGCGCTCCGCGGTCAGCAGCTCAATGAGGCCATCGTGGCATCCGCGGCAAATCGGGTTGATGAGGGCATTGATCCTCTGGACGACTTGCATGGTTCAGCCGAGTACCGCCGCAGAGTCACGCGCGGATTGGCACGTCGCGCCATTCTGGAAGCCGCTCAGCGCGCCCAGAAGTAGAGAGGTAGGTTCGCTCAGTACGACCGAGGCATACCGAGGAGATGCTGGGCGATGTAGGCAAGGACCAGATTGTTTGAGACCGGGGCCACCCGGTAGAGCCGCGTCTCGCGAAACTTTCGCTCCACATCGAATTCAGCATTGAAACCGTGCCCGCCGAGGGTATCAACGGCAGCATTGGCGGCGGCCCAGCTCGCTTCTGAGGCGAGCAGCTTGGCCGTGTTGGCTTCAGCGCCGCACGATAGGCCCGCGTCGAAGCGCGCCGCGGCCCGGCGGGCCATCAAGTCAGCAGCCTCGATCTGCGCCCAGGCTGTTGCCAGCGGGAATTGCACGCCCTGATTCGCGCCAATAGCCCGCCCGAAGACTTCCCGGTGCGAGGCATAGGCGGCCGCGCGGGCGATGAACCAGCGGCCATCGCCGACGCACTCCGCCGCGATCAGGATGCGCTCGGCGTTCCAGCCATCGAGTATCTGGCGAAATCCGTTCCCTTCGATGCCAATCAGATTCGCGGCGGGTACGTGCAGACCTTCGATCGTCACTTCATTGGTCTCATTGTTCATGCTCATTGAAAGCCTTCGCAGGGCGATGCGATCCCCGGCCTCACGGAGATCGACCAGAAACAGGCTGAGTCCGGCGGTTGGCGTAGCCTCGTCGCGCGGAGCCGTGCGCGCGAGGAGGAGCATCAGGTCGGAATGCTGCACGCGGGAGATATAGATTTTGCGACCATTGATGACGTAATCATCCCCAATTCTGACGGCGGTTGTCTCGATGCGAGTGGTATCAGACCCCGCGCTCGGCTCGGTGACCGCGAACGCCTGGAGGCGAAGTTCCCCGGACGCGATAGCGGGCAAGTAGCGTTCCTTCTGGGTGCTGGAACCGTGGCGGAGCAAGGCGCCCATGATGTACATCTGGGCATGTGCTGGTCCGGCATTTCCTCCAGCCTGATTGATCTCCTGGAGAATGGCCGCCGCTTCCTGGAGGCCAAGGCCCAGACCACCATATTCGGATGGAATGAGCGCGGATAGCCAACCAGCCTCCGTGAGCGAACGGACAAACGCGTCGGGATACTCGCGTCGGTGATCGAGGTCCCTCCAATACGCATCAGGGAATCTCGCGCAGATCTCGCGAATCTGATGTCGAATCTCGGTGATTTCGGGCGACTCCGCGAACGGGTCGACTGGCGGTCCGGCGTCGAATGGAATTGGTCCCTCGGTCACGGGTAGATCCCAGCTGCCTCTGCACGCGTCAGCTCATCGATTGGATGCTATCACGCGCGACTCGCCGCAAGCGTTGCTGGAAATGAGAGAATCGACCGATCAATGGTCGGTATCAGGTGGGGAGCTGAGGGCCGTGGTCGAGGACCTGTCATCTGCATTCACGAGTCTCCTACTGGCGATCGACGCGGAGCGTCATGTTGCGACGTTGACCCTGAACCGCCCTGGAGCCTTGAACTCCCTGAGCCGCACGTTAGCAAAGGAAATTTCCGTTGCATGCAACCGACTTGATGAGCGCCACGAGGTCAGGGCCCTGGTAGTGATGGGCGCCGGAGAGCGCGCTTTCAGTACCGGCGCCGATCTGAAAGAACGGCGATCCCTTTCCGCCCGGGAACGCAACGAGCACACTGCAGCGATCGAGGCCGCGGCGGAGGCGATGGCCGCGTTGCCCATGCCGACGATCGCCGCTATCCAGGGCTACGCCCTCGCTGGGGGCGCCGAGCTTGCCATAGCCTGTGATATGCGGGTGGCCGCTGCCAACAGCGTCTTTGGGTTCCCGGAGGTCTGCATCGGCATTTTCCCTGGGGCTGGCGGCGTGCTCCGCTTGCCGCGCATCGTCGGCGGCGGCGCGGCCCGGGATCTCCTCTTCACGGGACGCCGTATCAACGCCGAGGAAGCACTACGGATCGGATTGATCGATAGGCTCACGGCGCCGGAAGAGCTCATCCAGAGCGCGCACGCACTCGCGGAGGCGATCGGCGCCAACGCACCGCTGGCCGTACGCGCCGTGAAGCGGGCGCTGCGAGAAAGTGACGGTCAGGATCATCCCACCGCCCGCACGCGAGTCAATGCGTTGCGTTCCGCGCTCGACGGCACGGCAGATTACGAAGAAGGGCTGCTGGCGTTCGCCGAGAAGCGCCGACCCCGATTCACCGGGCGCTGAGCTGAGCGGCGGCCACGAGCTTGCGGACGCGCTCCGTTTCGACAGGATTGTCTGGGTCGGCGTTTGCCTTCGCGCCGGTGCCGATGATGGCGCCATCGGCGATGGCCAGGAGATCAGGCAGGCTTGCCGGAGTCGCTCCACTGCCGACGTAGAGAGGGGTGCTTGGCATCGATGTCCGAACGGCGAGCAGGTCGTTCGGATTCGTCGCGTGGCCGGTTCCGGGCCCGGTGACAATGAGCGCGCTGGCCAGCCCGCGCCCGACCGCGTCTTCAGCCAGCTCGCCGACAGCCCGCAGGGCCAGTTGTGCGGCGTGTTTGACATCCACGTCCGCCCAGACCGCTAAAGGCACGCCGAGGCGCCGGATGAGTGCCTGCACCAAATCGGCGCGGCCCTCGATCAGGCCCTGGTCGGTGACAGCGGCGCCCACATAGACGTTCGCGCGCACGAAGTGTCCGCCGCAGATTGCAGCGATCGCGACAGCCGCTTCCACATCATTGCGAAGGACATTGACCCCAACGGGAAGTCCGCTCTCGGCGATCACGGCGGTCACGGCGAGCGTCATGGCGGCGATCGTTTCAGGGCCTACGGGACCTTTGGTGAAAGGCACGTCACCGAAATTCTCGACGATCAGGGCGTCGGCGCCGCCAGCAGTCCAGGCCCCGGCGTCCTGCCGAGCGCGATCGATCGCCCGATTGATTTCTCTGCCCGTCGCACCCAGCGCGGTTCCGGGAAGTGGCGGCAGATGAATAACGCCCACGATGCGGTAGGTTGGCGACGGAGTAACCGACTCATGATCTGGCATTAGCGACCCGCCTGCAATGAAACAAAGCCGGCAATCGCGGCGCCAATGGCGAAAAGGAGCATGAATCCCGCGAAGAACGTAAACCCACCCCCGGAGCGGATGGCTTGCGGCTCCTGGCGAACATAGCGCTTGTAGAGCAACGACAGGGCAAGCATAAGTGAGCCGACAGCGACGGCGAAATAGATGATCGTCTGCGGACCCACGCTCGTTGATCCCTGTCACGCTGACCTAAACCTGCCCAACGGCAGAGAGGCGTCAATGGTACCCCGCGCACGGCACGGCCCTGGGCTAGAATCGTGGTGACAGTCGCGCTGTCATTAGAGACGGGATGTCTGGAATTGGACAGGGTGGGAATCGACACCGAGCGTCGCGAGCATCCGCGAGCTCTATCGCGAGTAAAGGATGCCAGGAGGGTGCTCGGTGGTGAATGAACGAGGAGCACGAACGCGAGGCGCGTCGCTGCCGGTTGGCAGCGCGGCGATCGGGACCGCGAAGGCCGAGCCGTATCGCTACACCCTGGCCGATCTGGAGCGAGAAACCGGCCTGACCGGCCGCACCATCCGGTACTACATCACCGAGGGTCTTCTCCCGGCGGCAAAAGGGCGCGGGGTGGGCGCCACATACAGTCCCGCCCACTTGTTGCGGCTCAAGGCAATTGTGGCGTTGAAAGAGAATCACACGCCGTTGACGGAAATCAAGCAGCGGCTCGAAGGCATTCGGGAATCGGACCTGGCCGCGATGCTGCAGGTGGAAACGGCGCCCCCTGAGGATCGATGGCGGCGAATTCATCTCCATGACGACATGGAGCTGCACATTCGAGAGCGAAGCGGGCGAGACCGAAACTATGCACTGGAAAAAGTGGTGGATACGATTGTGCGGCAGTCAGAGATCCTTATTGATCAAGAGCTGAGGGATTCACGAGGATGATGGCGAGCAACCATGGCGATCGATTCTGGATTCCCGACAACCTGGATGGGAGCGGGTGGGCGGATGTCGATTGGGCGAGTGCGGCCCGGGGTTCACGGTATCACTACCGGCATGTTGGGACGATTGCCGAGGAGCGTGCCAATCAGCCTGCATACTATCGCGTGGTGACGCGGCTGGAGTCGGAGGTCTTGCACGCCCACGAAAACAGCTACTACGTGGCACGCGAACGCTTTGGTGACTTCCTGAGCGAGATCAGCCTCGCCGCGGGGGCAGAGGAAATCTGGCATGTGGAACCATGCCCTGATCCGCCGGCCGAGAGTTCCGTGCAACGTTGATCCAGTGCACACTCATTCGGAGAGGAAGAAGTAACATCATTCAATGCGATGTCGGAAAGCAGAACGGGGCGGCTGACAAAGCCGCCCCGTTCTGCTGCATGGGCAATGGATCCTACGAGCGGAGAATGCTCATGACATCGGGCCCGCCAACGGAGAGCCCCGACGCAACGTTTCCATCCGCGTCGATCAATACTGCGGAAGGTGTACCTGACGCCCCGAACTCTCCACCCGTGCGGAAGCCCTGATCGAGCAGGATCCTGGACGAGAGCCCGTGCTCCCGGTTGGCCTCGGCCGTCCCCGTCGAAATCAGGACAAGTTCAGGTGCATTCGGGCCACGGGAGGCTTCCCATTCCTTGAGATCCGTAACGAGGCGTTGGCAGAAACCGCAGCCAGGGTTCCAGAAGAGGAGCGCCGTGCGCCCATTTCGAACCTCTTCGAGATTCACCTGATTGCCATCAAGGTCAGGAAGCTGCACGGCGGGCGCCTTCTCCCCAACCGCTACGCCGCGCGGGGCGGGCGGAGCCGCCGGCTCCTCAGGAGGAGCGGCGGAGGCATCGAGGAGATGCGGTGCTTCGTTCCGCAGCAGTGAGATAACCGTCGGGCCGCCCACGGCCAGGCCAGAAGCGATCTTCCCGTCGGCGCCAACGAGCACCGCCGAAGGCGTCCCGCTCGCTCCAAAGGCCCGACCGACATTGAACCCGGAATCGAGCACAACTGTTGACTTGAGTCCGGTTTCACGGTTCTGCTCCGCCTCACCGGTAGAAACAACCAGCAAGTTCGGCGCATCGGCAGGCTTGTCGGACTCCCAGGCCTTCAGGTCGTCGACCATACGCTGGCAGAATCCACACCCGGGGTTCCAGAAAAGCACAGCCGTTGGTTCACCCGCAAAATCAGCGAGTTTCACTGGCTGGCCGTCAAGATTGTTCAACTCCAGGACGGGTGCGTCCTTCCCGATGCTGGAAATGCCGCGCGGCGCTTGTGGCGCTGGCGGTTGGATCGGCCGGGGCGCCGCTGGCCGCGCGGCTGGGATGGGAACCTTCCCCTCGACCGCTTGCTTGACCAGCGTTCGGATTTCGCTGGCGCCGCCCGCGGCGCCGCTCCCGATCGTTCCGTCCGGCTTCACCAGGACAGCGGTTGGCGTGCCATTGGTGAGGTACGCATCAGCAACTTCGGAGTCCTTCTGCATCAAGACGTGGGTAAGATTGTGTTGCTTCTTCTTGGCGCGGTTGTCATCGATCGAGCCTCTGGTGACGACGACGGTGGTGATCTTGTCGACGTGATCGCGTTGCCACTTCCCAACGTCGCCCATCATCGCATTGCACGGACCGCAGGTCGGATCGGAAAAGATCAGCAACACCGGCTTTTCTTGCGCCCGTAGGGCATCCAGGGTCATCGTCTCGCCGTAAAGTCCGGAAAGCGAGAAGGCCGGAGCAGTCGAGCCGTAGGGCAGCCCTTCCTCCTCTTCTTCCTCGTCGTCTTCATCATCTTCGTCGTCTTCAAGGTCGAAGTTGATGTCGGCGTCTTCCAGCGCGGATTCAATGCGATCCAATCGCACCAGAAGCCGGCCGTTCTGACCCAACAGATGGACCAGTAACCACGAGACCGCGGCCATGGCGACGACAAGGACAAGCCCGATGGCCAGTATGAGCCACTGGAATGCGTCGAGCCCAGCCAGCGCATTGCCAATGGAAACCCCGACGTTGTCGGTTGCAAATCCAGGGACCACGATGAACGCGGCCAAGACCGCCAGCACGACGTTGCGAACCATGGTGGATGGGCCAATTTCTGAGCTTGTCAACTGTCCAAAACAGTGACAATCGAATTTACGGCCCCGGGATAGGTTGTAACCAATGCCAGCAATGTAGACAACCAGGAGCGCGAGGGCAAACAAGGCTCCCCATTTAGCGCTGACCACGGGAAGGAGAAGTACGGCGATCACGATCTCGACGATTGGCAGCAGAATGCCGCTTGATCGTGTAAGCGGTTCAGGAACCCCGAACGACCGCATCGCGGCCTGCGACCCCGATAAATCGAACAACTTGGCGATGCCCGAGACCAGGAACACCGCGGCAAGGATCAGGCGAGCAACGAGTAACAATGCTTCCATGCGATCGAACCCCTGCACGACGATACGCGAAACCCGTCCGACGATCAGACCATCGAGGAGTCAAGACGGGATCAATTCTGGCGACACCGTAGTGTACCACCGCACTTACGTGCTTTCTGCCGCACGAAGCGTGGCAATTCCTCGCCTGGAGCGCAATAGTAGCGAAAGGGAAGCGACTGGTCTAGGGGGTCTCTCGAGGAACCACCCGAGCGCAGGCACTACACTTCCCTGATTCGATGGCAACGGTGGTTCATGCCCGAGATGCAATGAAAGCACGGAGGATCGATTGGCAGTCGAGACGCGGGTGCGCGAACGCGGCGAGCAGAGTGATACTGGGAAAGCGATTCTCAATCGCGAGATGACAGGCGGTCAGGCGCTGGTAGAGTCGCTCATTGCCAACGACATCGATACGCTCTTTGCGCTGCCAGGAGTGCAACTCGACGGGGCGTTTGATGCACTCTATGGGGAGCGTGACCGCATTCGGGTCGTTCATCCGCGGCATGAACAGGCCGCGGCGTACATGGCCGATGGCTATGCGCGAACGACCGGCAAGATTGGCGCGTGCATGGTCGTGCCAGGCCCCGGACTGCTCAACGCCACGGCGGCGCTGTCAACCGCCTACGCCTGCAATTCACCCGTGCTCTGCGTCACCGGCCAGATTCAGTCCGACATGATCGAGTTCGGGCGAGGCTTGTTGCACGAAATTCCGAATCAGCTTGGGATGATCCGATCGGTAACGAAGTTCGCCGAGCGTGCGACCGCGCCACCGGAGATCCCGGGCTTGGTGCGCCGCGCGATCACCGAAATGCGGAGCGGGCGCGAGCGCCCGGTCGAAATCGAGATCCCTCCCGATACGCTGTTCGCGAGTGCCGAGGTCGGTCTGCTTCCTCCAACCGAGTGGCCAGAGCGGCACGCGGGCGACGAAGACCTGCTTCAGCAGGCGGCGCGTCTTCTTGTCAACGCCCGGAATCCCTTGATTTGGTCGGGCGGTGGTGTACTGGGGAGCGGGGCGTCGAGTGAACTGGAACGGCTTGCCGAACTGCTTCAAGCGCCCGTGGTGATGACGTCCAATGGGAAGGGGGCGATTTCAGACCGCAACCCGCTGGCCCAGAGCATTCTGGGCGCCATGGAGCTGCTCCCGGATGCCGATGTTGTTTTCGCGGTCGGCACGCGATTCGTCGATGCGGCGACGGCGAGATGGGGGCTGGGTCCGGATCGCACCGTCATCCAGATGGATATCGATGCCGACGAGATCGGCCGCAACTACCCGGTCACGGTCGGGATCGAAGCCGACGCGCGGGCCGGGTTGGCCGCGTTGACTGCCCTCGTCGAGCAGGGAGGCCGAACACGGACATCAGGGGCAGCGGAGCTCGAAGCGTTACGGCGATCGGTCGCGGCGCGAGCACGCGCGGTCGGCCCACAGGCGGACTATGCCCTGGCCATCCGCGAAGCGCTTCCCGACGACGCCATTGTCGTGTCTGAGATGACTCAGGTGGGCTATTGGGCAAATCTCGCGTTTCCGGTTTATGAACCGCGCACCTATATCACTCCGGGATACCAGGGCACCCTCGGCTTTGGATTCCCAACGGCGCTTGGCGCCAAAGTCGCGCATCCGGATCGGCCCGTCGTCTCGATCAATGGTGATGGCGGGTTTGGCTTTTGCCTGAACGAGCTTTCGACGATGTTTCGTCACGATATCCGCGCGATCGTCGTGGTGTTCACGGACGATGCGTTCGGGAACGTGCGCCGCATTCAGCACGAGCAGTTCAATGGCCGGACAATTGCCTCTGATCTGGCGAATCCGGATTTTCTGAAGCTGGCCGATGCCTTCGGGATTGCTGGCCGTCGTGCCGAATCGCCGGCCGAGCTGCGGACTGAAATCGAAGCATCCATCCGCGCGGATGAGCCGGCGTTGATTGTCGTCCCGCTTGGCGCGTTGCCAAATCCCTGGACTGCGCTTGGGCTCCGCTAGCGTATCGCGACGGCCTCGCGAGACATAGGCTCCACGGCTTCAGATGAGCGATCACCTTTCTGGCGGTGCTCAGGCAACGCCGCAACAGCCGTTCTGCGCGTCATGCGGTTCACCAACGGAACGGCGCATGATCGAGGATCGTTTGCGCCCGGTGTGCGGAGCCTGTGGCCTTGTCGTGTATCTCGATCCCAAACTCGCGGTGGCGGTCCTGGTTGTCATGGGGGATCGCATTCTTCTGGGTCGCCGGGGGCCGGGAACGCGCGAACCAGGCAAGTGGAGTTTCCCGGCTGGATTCGTCGAACGGGGGGAGCGGGTTGAAGATGCGGCCACCCGCGAGGCCAGAGAAGAGACCGGGCTGGAGGTGACCATCGGTCGCTTGATCGGGCTCTTTTCCAGCGCCGGGGAAGCAGTGGCGCTCGCGGTCTACGCGGTCGATGCGTTCGTTGGCGAGGCACGAGCGGGCGACGATCTCGCCGAACTTGGCTGGTTCGTGCTCGATGACCTGCCTGAACTTGCCTTTCCCCGCGATCACGGCATCCTGGATGCCTGGGTGGCCTCGAACGAGGCCACCCAGGCATCAGACCCAACGGCGTCGGCGCCTTGACTCAAGATCAGATGTGCAGCGCGTGCCCGAGGAGATCGAGGGCGGCCTCGTGAATGACTTCTGACACCGTCGGATGCGGATAGACGCTCATGGCAATCTCCTCGGGCGTCACGTCGAGCAATCTCCCCATGGCGATGCCCCCGATAAGTTCGGTGGCGTGAGGCCCGACAATCGTCATGCCGAGCAGGTCCCTGGTGTCGGCGTCGGCGACGATCTTGGTGAAGCCGTCTGTCTCCCCCTCAATGACCGCCTTACCGTTGGGTCGCATCGGGAACTTGCCAGTCTTGACGCTGTGGCCCAGCTCCGTCGCCTGCTTCTCTGTCAATCCAACGCTGGCGATTTCCGGACGGCAGAAGGTCACCATCGGTGAGTTGAGAACGTCGAGCGGGTAGGGGTTCTGGCCCGCGATATGCTCGATGGCGATAACGCCCATATGCATCGCGGTATGGGCAAGCATTTGCTGACCATTGATGTCACCGATGGCGTAGACGTTTGGCACGTTGGTTTGCATCATGGCATCGACTTGGATGATGCCGCCTTCGTGACTGACCCCGACCGTTTCCAGGCCGATATCCTCCACGTTGCCCTGGCGGCCGATTGCCACCAGGAGAACTTCTGCCTCGAGAACCTCTTCTTTCCCGCGGCTGTCGCTGATCCGCATGCGCACGCCCGTGTCAGTGACGTCGATATCGTCTGCGCTAGGGCGGGAGGTCGGATAGACATCAATGCCCTGGCGCTTGAACGCCCGAGTGAGGACAGCGGCCGCTTCCTCGTCTTCGGCCGGCACCACGCGACCGACGAGGCTGACCTTCGAGCCGTAACGCCCATAGATCGACGCCCACTCGACCCCTACCGCGCCACCGCCGCGAATAATGAAACTTGCGGGGAGCTCTTGCAGCGCGACCGCATGATCCGAGTTGATGATCCGGACGCCGTCGAAGGGGAGATCTTTGATGGCGCGGGGTCGGGTACCGGTATCGATAATGATGTTCCGAGCGGCCAGCGTGAATGGTTCACCACCGTCGTTCGGCTTCACCCGGACTTGCCCTGGCCCGGCGATGCTGCCAAACCCGGCAAAGACGGGAATCTGATAGTTCTTGTCGAAGAGATACTGCAGACCTTTGTACTGACCGCTGATCACCTTATCCGAGCGGGCCAGTGCGGCCGGATAATTGAACGAGATCTCGCCAGCGACATCTACGCCAAATTCCGCGGAGTGCTGGACCTGTTCGAAGACATCGGCTGACTTGAGAAACGCCTTGGTTGGAATACACCCCACATGAAGACATGTGCCGCCAATCTTGCCAATTTCCACCACGGCGACGTCAAGTCCCAGTTGCTTCGCACGGATCGCGGCAACATAGCCGCCTGTTCCTCCACCGAGAAGCACGGCATCGAACGCCTGGCCGTCTCGCGGGCTCCGCTGCTCATCTGCCATGAATTGCAGTTCCTTTTCTCCATAATGATTCGGGGTAGTTGCGAGACTCAATTGTTCCTCGCCTGACCATCAGAAAGTATACGACGACCCTTCCAGCGCTCAGAGATCTCAAAACCAGAGGTCGCTCGGTAGCGAAAGATCGAGGTCGACATCATCATCTGGTTCTTCGATGGCGTCTTCTTCGGGAAGCAGGTCGTTGGCAAAAGTAAGTGTCATAGTCTCCGCATACTACCGCCAGACTGACAACGACGTGTGACACCGTCGAGACACGAAAGGAATCAGATCATGCCTGGCATCCGCCGCGTCCGAATCGATCCGTCAGAAGGCAGGCCGGTTCGTGACCCTATTTTCGTGGGCGCTGTTGCCACGCAGGAGATTGTCAACGAAACGCATGCTGAACTTCTGCGCGTAACCGCGGTGACATTTGAAGATGGCGCGCGGAACCGGCCGCACCGCCACTCAACCGATCAGGTGCTCGTCGTCACAGCAGGAAACGGGTTTATCGCCACAGGCGACGAAACCCTGTCGCTGGAACCCGGCGATGTGGCATTCATTGCCAAGGGGACGCGCCATTGGCATGGGGCAAGCCCGGGCGCCTCATTTACACACCTCTCGATTCTGACACCAGGTCACATGGAGATTGATGATTCAACCACGCTTTAGTGGCGCCGCCGCGTCGCCACGGTCCGTTCGTTTGACGATCAGAGAGGACTCCTGGCAATGCTCAGAAGTTTAGAAATCCCGCGTGTTTACGCCCAAAACTCCCAGGAACCGGTGCCATCGTGGCTGTTGCGAATTGGCGGCAACGATGCCAGAATGCTGACATCCCCCGCGCAAGCGAAGATCGTAGTCAGTCGCGCTGGCAGGCCTCGGTAATGCACCGGGAACTGGCGCGTGGCTCGGGGAGCCCATGTCCAGGGCCACCAGATCTCAAGGGCGCATTGAAGACAGAGAGATCCTCCACCTCGGCGGAGACGATGCTGGGGTTGACACCGGTTCGGCGGAAGAGGTCCGGCAGGCGTATCTGCCACCGTTGCGATGGCAACTGCAACCTGATGTCGACCGCTTTGCCCATCCAGCGGAAGTCGAACTCGCGCGCTTGCTGACGTTCTATGGCGTCCGCTGGGCATACGAACCAACGACATTT
Organism: Thermomicrobiales bacterium; assembly: GCA_038246475.1. Classification (GTDB taxonomy): domain Bacteria; phylum Chloroflexota; class Chloroflexia; order Thermomicrobiales; family UBA6265; genus JACCXM01. Next base: position 12,458 of record JBBRVX010000037.1, read on the forward strand.
GCCCTGCGATGGGGGAGTGACGGGCTCCCGGAGCAGTTCGTGACACCTGATTTCTATCTCCCGGATCATGATGCGTATCTTGAACTGACCACGATGCGGCAACGCCTGGTGACGCGCAAGAATCGCAAGTTCCGGCTACTACGCGAGCGCTATCCGAACGTCCGCGCCCGTATTCTCTATCTCCGCGATTTTGAACGCTTGCGCAGCGCGTACAGTCTGGATGCGCCTTCCCATGAGGTGCGGATTGGGCAGGTGCTCTTTTCGGAGCACGAGGTCGAAACACGGATCGCGGAGCTGGCAATTGACCTGATCGATCGCTGGACGGTCAAAGCGAGCGACGATCGAGGAGAGAGGCCGATCCTGATGGGGATCGGGCAAGGATCGGCCCGGTTCCTCTCGTCGCTTAGCGATAACATCCGGGCTCACGGGGTCGCGGTGGACGTCGATAACGTGGACCTGACAGCGTTGGGCGCCCAACCAGCGGGATCCAGGGTGCGATTGGTCCGTCCCCCGGTGGTGTCGATTGCGGGGAAAACAATTGTCCTCGTGCAGGAAGTCTTGAGTACGGGGCTCAGCGCCGTCTTCCTCGATTCATGGCTACGCGGCCGCGGCGCGGCAAGCGTTGAAGTCTGCGCTCTCCTTGACCGGCGCGCGGCCCGCATTCTGGAAGTGCCGGTAGCATGCCGCGGTTTTGAAGCCCCGGATGTGCTCTTGACCGGGTATGGACTCACCCGCTGGAGTGAGTTTCGCGACCTGCCCTTCATCGCGGAAGTCGACGACGGCATGGTGTCGGGGCTCGCGGAATAGGAAACGGTTCGAGGAATGAGAAGCAGCCGCACCCGCGATCTTCCCCGCGCGAGTAGAGTTGGGTGTAGGGTGGGCGGCAAGCCGGGTCGGGTGTCATGGGCCGTCCTCGCCCTGTTCACTGTGACATGTTGGTCAGGTCAAGCGGCCCGCTGTCGTGGCCAGGTTCGCACCGAAGAAATACGCGGATGAGCATTGCCTCCTGAACCGCGCTACGAAGAACCATTCTACTGGTGGGGACCGGGGTGGGAGCCGCCAGCGCGGTTCGAGCTCGTCCACCTGCTGCGAGACGGCGCCATCGAGCCGGACGCCGCCGCGTTGCTTTGGGCCGGGCTCGTTCGTCACCAGTCGATCGTTGTGATCGGCGGGCCGGGAGGGATCGGGAAGTCGACGCTTCTCGCGTCCTTGCTGGAACTGGCGCCCCGGAGTTCGCGATCGATTTACCTGCGGGGCTGCTATGAGACGTTCGCGTTTCTGGACGATGCTTCGCTCGATCCCGAACACACCTTGCTTCTTGCCAACGAGATAAGCCCGCATCTGCCGATCTATCTGTGGGGTCCAGCCGTCTCGCGAGCGTTGGACGCCGTGCGGCAAGGATTCGCGTTGCTCGCTACAGCCCACGCGTCGTCGGTAACGGAGTTTGTGGCGACGTTAACCGGAAGCCCATTGCGGTTAGCGGCCAGAAGCGTGGCACTGCTTGACCTCGTGGTCCTTCTGGAAGCGAGTGCGGAGCACAGGAGCGGACGATGCGTTAGCGGAATCTGGAGGTTGGGTGAGGCAGCGCAAGGGATAACGGTGGAGCAGCAGTGGGCGAGCGGTATGAGCGACATATCCCATGGAGATTCGAAACCACCCACTATCACGAACCCACCTCGCGCTCCCAGTCGTGAACTCGATGTACGTACTCGTCTGTTGATCGATCTGCGCACTGGAATATGCGAGCAGTTGCCCGAGGAAGACGATGTGCGCAAACTCGTGGAAGGTAGCCTCCGCAATGATGAGTAGGGTGCAGGGAAGGGCGGCGGCCCTTGAGCCATCATCTTCTCCGCGAGTAGCATCTTCCTGGACATGGTATTCCGCACCGTTCCTTCAGCCCACCCGCGTTCTTCCTTGGCCTGAGGCCAGAACACCACGCGCTGGACAACAGAGAGGATCACCACCTGTGAGCGACGTCGCCGCACGCCGGGCAGACGAGGCTAATCGGCCCACAACTCTTGGCACGTTACGAGACTCAGGCTACACATCGCGCTCGATTCGGGAAGAGATGCGAGGGAACCTGATTGCCGGCATACGACGGGGCGATCAACTCTTCCCCGGGATCGTAGGGTACGAGCAGACGGTCATTCCTCAAATCGAAAACGCCATTTTGTCCGGTCAGGACATCATTCTGCTCGGGGAACGAGGGCAGGCTAAAACGCGATTAGCGAGAGCACTGGTCAATCTGCTTGACGAATTCATTCCCGTGGTCGCGGGATCAGAGATCAATGACGATCCATTCCGCCCCATCTCACGCTATGCGCGTGATCTCGTCGAAGAGTTAGGGGACGGGACGCCAGTCGAGTGGGTGAACCGTGACAGACGCTATGGCGAGAAACTGGCGACACCGGACACAACGATCGCGGACCTGATCGGGGAGGTCGACCCGATCAAGGTCGCGGAGGGACGCTACCTTTCGGATGAATTGACGATCTCGTACGGGCTCATCCCGCGCACCAATCGTGGCATCTTCGTGATGAACGAGTTGCCAGATCTGGCGGAACGCATCCAGGTCGGTTTGCTCAACGTCATGGAAGAGCGCGATGTGCAGATCCGTGGCTACAAGATTCGGCTGCCGCTCGACGTCATGGTCGTGGCCTCGGCGAACCCCGAGGATTACACGAACCGCGGTCGGATCATCACGCCGCTGAAAGATCGCTACGGTTCTCAGATTCGAACGCACTATCCAGAAACGGTGGATCTTGAGATCGAAATCATGGATCAGGAGCGTGCTGTCTACGAGACAGACGGCATCACGGTCGCTGTCCCGGCGTTCATGAAGGAGATCATTGCCGAGCTGACGCACCTGGCCCGCGGATCGCATGATGTTTCGCAACGCTCGGGTGTTTCGGTGCGCATGAGCGTCGCCAACTACGAGAACATCGTCTCCAACGCTATCCGGCGAGCCATTCGCCTGGGAGAACGCCAGACCGCGCCACGAATCTCGGATCTGTCAGGAACACTGGCCTCGACCACGGGGAAGATCGAGATCGAGGGGTTAGGGGAAGTCCGCGAGGATCAGATTGTCGACAAGTTGCTGCAGGGAGCGATCGCGGCGGTGTTCAATCGCCATTTCTCGGTGCGTGATTTCGAGCGCCTGGTCCTCGCCTTCGACAATGGGCTGACCGTTGAAGCGTCGGAGCTGATGCCTTCACATGATTACGTGAATCAGCTCAGCCATCTTGATGGCGTGGCGGAAGCCGTGGGGCGACTCGATGTGAGCGGAAATCCGGCGGCGGTCGCTTCCGGCATTGAATTCATCCTCGAGGGATTGCATCTGAACCGACGTCTGAACAAAGATGAAAGCACATACTCGGGGCCCGCGAGGTACCATCGCTAGGCGAAGGAGCGCGGCATGACGCCACGACCGGGATCGACGGAGTATCTCGAACCCTCGAAGCGAGAAACGGCAGCGTCGGCAAAGGGCGAGGAAAGGTTCCGCCGCCATCTGACGATCTACCTCGTGACCGGCCTCTTCCTGTTCACGCTGAATCTCCTGACGAGTCCCGGGGAATTGTGGTTCTATTGGCCGCTCTTCTTCTGGGGATGGGCGCTCGTGTTCCAGGCCATCGCCACATTTGGTTCGGAGGCGCCAACGCGCGTACTCGCCATGCTACGCTCGATGCTGCCTTGGCTGCCGGACACAATTCAAGCGCCCAAGCTCAAGGGGAGAGCGGCGAACGTGGCGGCGCCGTTTGCGGCGGCGGAATTTGTTTCGGTCCACGAACGGATAGAACGGCTCAAGGAGATACCCTGGGAAATTCCGGAAGGTCCCGTCCGCGATCAAGTGCTCCGCATCTGTGGCGTGGCGGAGAACATCGTCGCGGTGATGGCGGCGGACCGCACGGACGCTCGCACCGTCGGCTGGTTCGATTCGCAACTGCTGGAGCCGACCGAGTCGCTCCTCACGCGCTACGTCCATCTCGCGAGCCGCGGCGTCGATGGCGCCGAAAATACGTTGCGCCGGGTTGAAGAGCGCAATCTCCCACTCCTTGCATCGCGGTTCGATGCGCTCTACGGCCAATTGCATCGCGGCGAGATCGTCGATCTCGCGGTCGCGAGTGAAATGCTCGATTTCGAACCCCTTGCACCTCCATCGCCACGATTGCCGAATCGGGAGCCCGAATCGCACGCATAACGTCAAGAAACGTCCATTCGACATTCAGCACCAGGATTCGTTGTTCAGGAGACCTTCATGCCCATCCACCGCTTCGGCGCCCGCTATTCCCGTTGGGACGGCACACAACAGATCGGTCCGCTTTCGGCCGAGGATCTGATGCGCGCCATGTCAGACGATCTTATGCAAGACGGCGATGTCAATCGCGCGCTGCAACGCCTCTTTCGGTGGGGCTATCAACGGCCTGATGGAGAAAACGTCCCCGGTCTCCAGCAGTTGCTGCAGCGGCTCCGAGAGCGCAAGCAGGAGCAGCTGGAACGCTACGACCTGCAGTCGATGCTGAGCGACATCGCCGAACGCATCGAGCAGATTGTGGCGACCGAACGCGAGGGCATCGCTCGTCGCCTCGACGATGCACAACCGGATCATGGGACAGAGCAGGAAAGCGCCGCTCAACACCAGGGAGAGCAGACAGCCTCGGATCAGGATCGGCGTGGAGAACCGACACCAACTGGGGAGGAGACTCCAGGCAGTGCCGGCGAGCAAGACGGAGACGGCTCACGGGAGCCATCGGACGCCGATCTGCGCAAGCTGCTGGAGACGATGGCCGAACGGCGCTTGCAGCAACTCGATGCCCTGCCTCGTGACCCCGCCTCCGCCATACGGGCGCTGACCGACTACGACTTCATGATCCCGGAGGCGCGCCAGCAGTTTCAGGAACTGCTGGACATGTTGCAGCAGCAGATGACGCAACAGACATTCCAGGGCATGCAGCAAGCGCTTTCGCAGATGTCCCCGGCAGATCTGGCCGAAATGCAGCAGATGATGCAAGAGCTCAACGAGATGCTCGAGGCGCGTCAGCGAGGTGATGACCCAGGCTTTCGGGAGTTCATGCATCGGTGGGGGCATTTCTTTGGCCCCGATCTCAACTCGCTCGATGACCTGATGGAGCACATGCGGCAGCAAATGGGGGCGATGCGTCAACTGATGCAGAGCATGAGTGCCGACCAGCGAGGCGAACTGCAGAGCCTCATGCAGGCCGCGATGCAGAACGACGGCCTGCGCCAGGAAATGACCCGCCTGAGCGAGAACCTGGGGGTCATGATGCCGCCGGAACCGGGCCAGCGGGGGTACCAGTTTTCCGGCGAAGAGTCGCTCACGCTCGATCAGGCCATGCGCTTGATGGATCGCTTGGGCGACTTTGACGAGCTTGAATCACAATTCCGGGACGTTCGGGACTGGGATGATCTGGCCGCGCTCGACGACGACAAGATCCGCGACCTGCTGGGCGACGAAGAGAGCGAACAAATTCAGCAACTGCAACAGATCGCGCGCATGCTGGAGGAAGCTGGCTATATCAAACCCACGCGGCGCGGGTATGAATTGACCCCACAGGGGGTACGAAAAATAGGCGAAAAGGCCCTCACGGACATCTTTGCCGATCTCAAACGAGATCGCAGCGGCCAGCATGATTTGCGCCGAGAGGGAGGAGCCGGCGATCGCACCGATGTCACCAAGCCATACGAATTCGGCGATCCATTCTTGCTTGACATACCAAAGACGATCATGAACGCGGTACAGCGGGGCGAAAGCCCCGTCGCAGGGGAGAAAGGCGTCCACCTCTCGCCGCGAGATTTCGAGGTCTATCGCACCGAATATGCAACGCGGTCAGCGACGGTATTGATGGTGGACATGAGCCGCTCCATGCTTTACAACGGCTGCTTCAATGCCGCCAAGCGTGTTTCGCTGGCCCTCGATTCCCTGATTCGGGGCAAGTACCCGCGCGATCACCTCAGCATCATCGGCTTCTCCTATCTGGCGCAGGAGATCAAACCCGCCGACCTGCCAACACTTGATTGGAATGAATACAACTATGGCACAAACATGCAACACGGGTTCCAGCTCGCGCGGCAGGCGCTGAATCGGGAGAAGGGGGCGAATCGCCAGATCATCGTCATCACCGATGGTGAGCCGACGGCGCACTTCGACAACGGGCACGTTCGTTTCAGCTATCCACCAACACCGCGGACGTTTCAGGAGACGTTGCGGGAGGTCATCCGTTGCACTCGCGACGGGATCACGATCAACACGTTCATGCTGGAACGATCGCCGTACATGGTCCAGTTTATCAATGACCTGATGCGCATCAACTCCGGACGGGTCTTCGTGGCAACCCCGGACCGGCTCGGTGAATACATCCTGGTCGACTATGTCGCCAACAAACGGAAGTTCGTGGGCTAAGGCAGCGCGTTTCTCCAGTGATGTCGTCAGGAACCAGGCGATGACGGAATTGCCGGGACCGAAGTTCTATGACGATGCATCGGTCTTCGCGCTGTATATGGCAAGCCGGCAACGAATCGACAATCCCAACGACACGCTTGAGCGACCGATCATGCTGGCTCTGATCGGTGATTCAAACGGACAGCGATTTCTTGACCTGGGTTGCGGTGACGCGGCCTTGGGCCGCATGGTGCTCGAGAACAGGGCGCGCGATCGTACGTGGGCATCGACGGCTCACAGAACATGATCGGTGCCGCTCGCGAAACGCTGAGTGGAACGTCGGGGGGAGTTGTGCAGGCGGATTTGGAAGCGTGGCGCTTCCCGACGGCCGCGTTTGATGTCGTGGTTTCGTCGCTCGCCCTTCATTAGGTGGCTGACCTGGACGCGATCCTGACGAAGACTCACGCCGCGCTGGCCAACCAGGGCCGATGCATTTTCTCCGTCGAGCATCCAGTGATCACGTCGTCTGACCGGGGCTGGACCACGGTGCAACAACAGGCCTGGGTCGTGGACGATTACTTTGAGACTGGCGTGAGAGTCACGTCGTGGCTTAACGCGCGGGCAATCAAGTATCACCGGATGATTGAAGGCTACTTCAGCGCGAGGTAGCGGGCCGGGTTTACGGTGGAGAGCTTGCGCGAATCGCATCCGGAACCGGCGCGGTTTGCCGACGAGCAAGAGTATCAACGCCGAAAGCGGATTCCGCTCTTCCTCTTTCTTGCTGGTCGGAAACAGTAGGCAAGGTCCGGAAGCGTCGCAATTTCAACATTTGCGGATAACGCTGATTGTGCGCATTTGCGATGACGCGTCAGAACTCCACGTCGACCAAACGGAGATGGCGCCGCATCCGCCAAGTGGGCAGAAGGTAAATCAGCGCGACCCGCTCCTCAGACGAGACCCTGTATTACCGACTCGCCCTATTGGCCGTGTGAACTCTTCGCAAATGCCAGATGCTCATCATGGAGGAGCACGCGGTGAGTCAAGCTTCAGGCCTTTCCAATTCGGGGAGCGACCCCCATGCGAACGGAGGCCGCCACGGATGCCGGCCTCCGTTCCGTCCGGTCAATGGCAGGCGGTGCTGCCAGTGTCGGTAAAGCTCTTGCCCGCTTCCGGGACGAACTTCCAGTCGTAGCTGCTCGCGCGCAACGTCAGTTGCAAGATGCCGAAGGTATCACTGTTGGACTTCTCGACGGTGGCCGGCGGGGTCTTCAGCGCGTAGTGACTCCGGCCCCCGGTGCCCACCACAAACTCGCGGATGCCACGCGCACTGTCTAGGGCGCCGGTCGGGGTTAGCGGGGCATAGCGTTGGTAGTTGTGGTCATGCCCGGAGAGGACGATCTCGGCTCCCGCGTCATACAACGCTTGCCACAGCGCCTGGGTCGCCGTGTTGTTGCCGTAGTTGCCGAAGCTGAAGCGGGGGTGGTGCCAGTAAGCCAGGGTACAGGCCGTCGGGTTCGCGATAAGGTCCGCCCGTAGCCACTGCTCCTGGCCGGAGCCGGCTCCGCAGCCGCCGGCCTGGGAGCAGTTGGAGTTGAGGACCACCACATGCCAGGACCCGAGATTGTAGCTGTAGTAGCCCTTCTTGGGATCCCCAGCCGCCGCGCCGAAGTAACCGAAGTAGCCACTTGCCCCAGTTGTCAAATACTCGTGATTGCCGGGGGCCGGGCGGGTGCGGGTCTTGTGGCGACCCCACGTGGGACCATAGCAGTCGGTGAACTCGCTTGCCGTGCCGGACTGGTAGGCCAGGTCCCCGAGAGGGGCCACGGTCCCGGACAAGCCATCGAGCAATTTCGCGGTGGCCTCGTCGCCACTTGTGGAACAGCCCGCGATGTCACCCGCGGCGAGCAGCGTGGCGCTTTGCTCCGCGGGCGGCGTAGGGGTGGGGGTCGGCGTCGGATTCGGCGCCGGGGTCGGGGTCGGGGTGGAGGTCCCGCTGTCGAGTGTGACGACCAGCTGCGGCGTGTTTGCTCCTTCCCGCGAGTGGAAGACGGCGCCATCGTTAGACTGCGGCAGCAGCACGAAGCCGACCGCCCCGTTGCCTTTCACGGCACTGGTGACGGTGTACTCGACCCAGGAGCTGGAAGCCAGCACCCCTTTGTCATCGAGGACCGCGCCGCTCGGCGCCGGGCGATTGCTCCAGGTCAGCCCCGTCTCGCTCCAACTGCTGCCGGTGGTCTGGACGTAAGGACCGTTCTGGGTGCCGCCGTTGTCGCGTACAAAGAGCCGCAGCGTCGCTTTCTGCACGGGGGCGGTCACCCCTGAGACGTCAAAGCGCAGGTAGCCGGCGACATCCGGGTCGCTCCCGCCGTCGACCAGGATTTGCGCCAACGTGCCGTAGTTGTAGTTTGGGTTGGCCTCGTTGACCTGGGCATCCGCCACCGGAGCAAGGGTCAATGCCGTGGCCGCGGCGGCGGTGATGCCGGCGGCGCTCTTGCTCGTCCCGTCCCCTGCTTTCTCCTTCCCCGGCGTGTCCTTTGTGTCCTTGCCCTTCTTGTCGCTCTTGCCCTTGCCTTTGTCCTTCTCGCCCCCCTGGTGCTTGCCCTTGCTCCTTCCCTGGTGCTTGCTCTTCTTGTCTGCTTTGTCCTTGTCCGTGCCTTTGTTGGGACCCTTGTCGTTGGCCGACTTGTCCGCCTTGTGCGTGTTCTGCTTACGCTTGGCCGCGGCGGCCAGCTCTGACTCTCCCGGCACACTCAGGGGTGCCATGCTCCCGGCGGCCGTGCCTGTCCCACCCAAGGTGAACCAGGATGGCATACCGCCAAGGCCGCGGAGGGGAGTCTCCGCCACGACGGCGAAGACGAGCCCCAGCAGGAGAACGATGCGCAGCCGCGCACCAAGCGGTGACCGCGAGTCATAGAACCAGGACATGGAAGACTCCTTTCCGCAAGCCCGGCGCGAGACGCCGTGACGAAGGCGCGAAGTCGCGATGGTGAGCACGGGTCGCCAGGACCCGGTAGCCACACCGGTCTGCTCTGAGGCGGCAGGCATTGCTGCGCCGATGGATGACGTACGGGATGTGGCGCACATCCGTGGGCCTGGAGGTCGATGACGCTCCTGACGCTGGGCCCGGCGACATTCCCTCAGGCGAGCTTGCGGCGGCAGACCGGATTCGGTTGTCGCCGGGATCGCGCCACCTGGCCTCGGTTGCGACATACGGGATGACCGCGCGGCGCCATCTCGTTAGGGGCCATCCGGATCGCAAATCCGCACACAAAATGAGTCTGGGCTGTAGCAGTGGGCCCCCGTCCAGCTTCGTTTTCGTCGATGCGACCGATCGCCGAGATACGACGGATCGCCACCGTCGTAGACGTCTCGAGGGTCGTGGCACGCGCGCTTGACGATAACCCAAGCAACGTGGTGGACGCGATTCGCACGCCAGGTCGCCGATGGCTTCGCGGAAGCTGGTCTCGTTCATGACGTTCCCTCCTCGCGGGCGTTAGCCGGTTCCGCTCACCTCGTGGTCTTGGTAAACGCCAGGATCCCGCGGCAGAAATCTGCTCAAAGGCCACCCGTTCAAGGCCCGCCGTTGCGGTTCAAGGCATCGAGATAGGCGCCGTAGCCGGATGCGGTGCTCCACCCGGTCGCGCTCTCCACGGATGTCCCCTCCCCCCACTCGTTGAAGGTCGTCACCAACTGCCACGGAGCCCCAGAGGCCACCATGTTGCGCACGTTCTGCTGCCAGCGCGCCAAATCCCGCGCCAGCCGGACGCCTTGCCCCTTCTGCCAGAAGCCGGGACTGATGGCGTAGGAAATGCCAGCTTGATAATCGGCCGCGACCTCCGGGGAATACTGATGCCAGCTCTGGGGCTGCTTGGCACAGTTCCGATACCCCGAGAAGACCTTGAGCACGACGTAGGCGCCCACCGTGTTGGCTTGCTGCCAGCGATCGGCCACCGCACAGTCGCCATCGTTGGCGTTGTAGACGAAGACCACGAACCGGCCATTCACGCGCGCGTAGTTGGGATCGCTGCCGTAGCGGTCGCGAATGTAGGTCAGATCGGCCCGCAGTTGGTCGACGGAGGGATTAGCCGTGCCCTCATCCTCGTAGTAGAGCGACCAGCGAAAGCCGGTTCCCGCCGAGGCGGAAAGCAGTGCCGGGATGCGCGCATCGGTGTGCTCACCGACGCCCCACCAGGAGGCAATGCCCATCGCGATGCCGCCGTACTGCATGGCCGCAATCTGCTGGCGGATCACGCTGGGATCGCCGCCGTCGTAGTAGCCCAGAGTCGGCTGGTAATTGGTGTAGGGATAAACGGTTCCCTGCGTCCAGGCATGGGGAAACCAGGGATAGTAGAACGTCGCCCGCACCGGGAAGCTGATGTTGCTGCCCCCTGGCGTCGGGGTCGGGGTCGGCGTCGGGGTCGGGGTCGGGGTGGAGGTTCCGCTGCCGAGGGTGACGACAAGCTGGGGCTTGTTGGCAGTCTCACGCGAATCAAAGACGACGCCGTCGCTAGACTGCGGTAGCAACACGAAGGCAACGGGGCCATTGCCGCTCACGGCGGCGGTGACGGTGTATTCGACCCAGGAGCTGGAAGCCAGCGCGCCCTTGTCATCGAGGACCGCGCCGGTCGGCGCCGGGCGATTGCTCCAGGTCAGCCCCAGCTCGCTCCAACTGCTGCCGGTGGCCTGGACGTAAGGACCGTTCTGGGTACCGCCATTGGGCTGCACCCACAGCCGCAGCACGGCCCGCTGCACGGGACCACTCATCCCCGAGACGTCAAAGCGCAAGTAGCCGGCGACATCGGCCCCAGCCCCACTGTCGACCAACAACTGGGTGCTGGCGCCATAGTTGTTGTTCGGCTTGGCCTGGTTGACCCGGGCATCCGCCGCTGGGGACAGCGTCACGGGCGCAGCAGCGGCGGTCAGATCAGCGGCCACGCTGGGTGCCGTGCTCTTGCCGTCCTTCTCGTCCTGGTCGATGCCTTTTCCCTTGTCCCTTCCCTGGTGCTTGCCCTTCCGGTTTCCGTTGTCCTGGTGCTTGCCCTTGGCCCTTTTCTGGCGCTTACCCTTTCCGCTCCCGTTGTCCTTACCCGGCTTGTCACTCTTTTCCTTGTTGTCCTTGCCCTGCTTTTGCATGGCCGCGGCAGCCAGTCCCGGTGCTACGGGCTCACGGGAAGGGGGCTGTCCACTCCCGGTTACCATGCTCGGTCCGCCTGGGGTCAGCCAAGGTGCGGCGGTCACGGCGCTTCGCAGCGGCGCCTCGGCGACCAGGGCCAGCACCAGACCGAGCAGGAGAACGGTGCGCAGCCGCGCACCAACCGGTGACCGCGAGTCACAGAACCAGGACATGGAAAGCTCCTTCCCGCGCACGGCTGGAGAAGCCGCCACAGCGGGTGCAGGGACACGGTGGGGCACGGGTCAGGATGACCCAGTGGACCCAGCGGTCCGCTCAGTGGTCGTGGCCGCAGGCGAAGCTGCGCCGATCGTAGGTGTGCGAAATGTGCTCGCACATCCGTGGGCCTGGAGGTCGTTGACGCTCCTGAAGCCGGGCCCGACGGCATTCCCTCGTGGGTGCTTACGGCGGCGGACCGGTTTCGGTTCTCGCTGCGATACGCGCCTATTCCTCTTAGACACATCCCCGAGCTGAGGCCAGCTGATTGGCAGGCGTGTGTGACCGAAGGATCCCAGCACGTTTCGAAGACGCCAGGACCTCCTTATTCGCCCTTGAGACGGGGTGTCTCGGCGGTCAGCAATCAAACTTCCGAGACGTTATCATGATTATGTTGGCTTCTGGGATATGTCGTATTTACAAACAGACGTGCGACTCTGGGCGGCTACTCATCCTGCTGAATCAGCAGCAGAATGAGTAGCCGCACCTCGCGAGTGTTCGACGGCACGGCGGTCATGCACTCCGCGCCACGAATAGTCGCCAGAATGCGCCTTGACGTGGTCATGTCAGAGAGGAGCTGCCGCGAGGCGATGGATCAGAACGGCAATTAGCCATCGCCACGGTGCAATAAGGGACATCGTATGAGCCGGTCAGCAATGCGGGCGCTCGACGGCTTGATGCTGCTGATCCGCCTCATCAAGTCACGAAGCTGAGGCCGGTCCCCGCGAACCGGCCTCAGCTTCATGCTTCAAAAATTCGCGCGCTCTAGCTGCCGTAGATTGCAGCGATCACCGCGGCGGCGATGTCATCACCAGAAACCAGGGCGCTGTCGATTGCGGCCTGAATGCCCGTTGTGCCGCCGCTATTGGTCGTGCCAATGGTCACCGCGCCGCCACTGTTGTCGGCAGTCGACACGCCGCCGTTGCCGCCGCTGGCGGTATCGGTTTCTTGCGCCGACACAATCCCCACGAATGCTGTCGAAGCAATCGCGGCAATCGCGAGTCCGGTCGTAATCTTGCTCTTCATAGGATCCGATCCTCCCCTCTCACAATGTCCCCCCGCCGCTGGCGCAGAGGCGGTTTCCCGCCTTGGGGCCATTTCTTGCCTCCGCCACCCCACGGCATGCGGCCACGTCCTAGCCTACACGCCGTGGCGGCGATGTCAAGCGACCGCGGTCCCAATAACCTCGTCGCTGTCTCATTGAACGCACCGCCAGGTTCGAAGGTTTCGCTCCACCATGGTCAGGAGCCCACGCTGGCGTGCCTTCGACACAACTATACTCATAGCGTCACGGGTGGCCGTTAGCCGCCGATGTGCTCCGGCTACGCTCGCTGGCGCTTGTACGAACTACGTAATGGAACTGCCGGATCGATGCTGGAAACCTCCAATTACGATACAGGATCGACCGCGACAATCCTCAGTTCAACCTCACGCGTTGCTCCAGCCGTCCGGATTCCAACGGCGCCCTTTTTGCGATTACTGGTCTTCGCGGGTGGCTTCGCTTCGATCGGTGTCGAACTGACAGCCAGCCGCCTCGTCGCGCCATATTTTGGGAGCTCCACATTCATCTGGGCATCCCTCATTGGAGTCACCCTGGCGTTTCTTTCGCTTGGATATATCCTCGGTGGCCGGCTTGCCGATCGCCGCCCGCGGCCGGAGATCCTCTACGCGCTGGTCACGGTCGCGGCGATTGCCATTGCCAGTATTCCCTTTGTCTCGAAGCCGCTCCTCTCCGGATCGCTCGATGCCTTCCGCACACTCGATGCCGGAGCCTTCTATGGCTCATTGGCCGGCACGCTCCTGCTCCTCGCTCCGCCAATCATTCTGCTGGGGTTCATTTCCCCCTTCGCGATCAGGCTGCAACTGACCGACATCGCGTCGGCAGGCCACACCGCCGGCTCCCTCTATGCGCTCTCCACGATCGGCTCGATCGCGGGCAGCTTCGTGCCTGTCCTGCTCCTGATCCCTCTGCTCGGCGCCTCGGCGACCTTCTTCGTCCTTAGCCTTACCCTGCTCATCCCGGCCATCGCGGGCCTTGTTCTGCTCAAGGCCAGGTCACTGGCAGCGGCAGCCGCGGTTGCCTCCCTGGCCATTCCAGCACTCTTGCTCGCCGCGCCCGCGGGCGTTCGTCCCCCGGAGCGCGGAACGCTCCTCCACGAGCAGGAATCGGCATACAACTACATTCAGGTCGTGAACGACAACGGTCAGCGGATGCTCGTCCTTAACGATGGCCACGCCATTCACTCGATTTACGATCCGACAGAGCTTCTGACCAAAGGTCCCTGGGACTACTTCATGGTGGCGCCGTTGCTGACCGACGATGAAGGCCCCTTCGCTCCCCGGGACGCCCTGCTGATCGGGCTGGCCGGAGGAACGGTCGCCCGGCAACTGACCGCGGCGTACGGTCCTATCCCGATCGATGGCATCGAGATCGATCCCGAGATTGCCGCCGTCGCCCGCAAGTATTTTGCCCTCGACGATCTCCCGAATGTCAATGCGATAGTGGCGGATGGGCGCTACGCGTTGAAAACGTCAGCCAGAACGTACGACCTGATCGGCATCGACGCCTATCGCCAGCCCTACATCCCGTTCCAGCTCACCTCGCGCGAGTTTTTCCAGGACGTTTCCGACCACCTGCAGCCAGGGGGTGTAGCGGTGGTGAACGCGGGACGCACCCGCACCGATTTTCGGTTGGTTGACGCTCTGGCTTCGACCATGCGCGATGTTTTTCCATTCGTTATGGCGATTGATGTCGAACGCTATGCCAACACCATGTTGATTGGGAGCCATTCGCCTCTTTCGATCGAAGCCCTGCAGACGAACCTGGATGCCCTGGCTCCTGATTCGCCGGTACGCGATGTGGTCGATTGGAGCCTTACTTCGGGGAACATCCGTTCGATCGAACCTGGTGGGATCGTTTTCACGGATGATCGCGCCCCGGTCGAATTGGTGATTGATCAGATGATTCTCGACGCGGCACGGGAGATAACCAGCGAGGCCCCATGACCATTCCCACCGATCGGATGGTAGTGCCCTGGAGAAGCGCGCTATTGGCCTCGCTGCCGGGCGTTGCTCATGCCGTCACCCACCGCGTGGAAGGGATGGGAGCCGCCGACGGCAATGTCGCCTACAGCGCCCCGCGAGACACGCGCGACGCCTGGTCGATGCGCCAAAGATGGTGTGCCGCGAGCGGAGTGGATGCCGCGCAACTCGTCACCCTCGGCCAGATTCATGGCGCCGTAGTGCAGCGTGTCGCCTCGGTTCACGCGGGATGGGGTGCGATGCCGGGATCCGGGCAAATAGGACTCGGGGACGCCCTGGTGACGCACGAAGTCGGGCCCGTGCTCATGACGCTTCACGCGGATTGCCAGCCAATCCTGTTTGTGGACCCTCGGCGAGGGCGCCGCCGCCCGGTGATAGGGGTCGCGCATGCTGGATGGCGGGGCACGGTGGCCGACGTTGCCGGCCAGACCGTCCGAGCGATGGCGGACGCGTATGGGACGCGGGCGGCAGACGTGCATGTGGTCCTTGGGCCGGCAATCGGCCCGTGCTGTTATGAAGTCGGCGAAGAGGTGGCGCAGGCCTGGCGAGATCGGGCCGGCGACGCTGCCGGAGCAGCCCTACGACCCTCTGCAGAGCGTTACATGTTTTCGCTCCGCTCCGCCAACGCGCTCCTGCTCAACCGCGCTGGCATCCGCGCCGAGCAGATCGAGACAAGTACGCTCTGCACACGGTGCGAGGGGCGTAACTGGTTCTCGCATCGTGGCCAGGGACCAGCAACCGGCCGCTTTGGCGCGATGATCACCATTGAAGGCTAAACACAACAGGGCGGTGCGATGCAGGAGTCGAAGAATGCCCTCGCGGATCCGGGTCTCATCAGCCGGGTCCAACAGGTGCGAGAACAGGTGGCCATGGCCGCGCTTGCGTCCGGACGATCGCCGCACGATATCACGATCGTGGCCGTGACCAAGACGGTGGATCGGGACGTGGTCGATGCGGCAGTGGATCTGGGCCTGCGGCATTTTGGCGAGAACCGGGTGCAGGACGCCGGTCGGAAGTTCGCGACGCCCTTGCCGGAGAGCTGCTCTCTGCATCTGATCGGTCAACTGCAATCGAACAAGGCGAAAGTGGCCGTCGCGCTCTTTGCCGTGATCGAGTCGGTGGACAGGGTTTCTCTCATTGACGCGCTACACAAAGAAGGCGAGCGCCAGGGGAAAGCCGTGTCGGTCCTGCTCCAGGTCAACGTCGCGCGCGAAGCGCAGAAAGCTGGCTGCGCCATCGATCAGGCGCCAGGTTTGATGCGCCAGCTGGCCGATTCACCCTGGCTGTCTCCGCGCGGACTCATGACGATGGCCCCCCTCGTCGCCAATGCGGAGGCGGTGCGGCCGATCTTCACTCGCCTCCGAGAGCTCCGCGATGATCTGCAGAGGGACTACCCGTCACTCCAGCTTGATACGCTTTCCATGGGCATGAGCAACGACTTCAATGTGGCCATCGAGGAAGGCGCAACCTCGGTTCGTATCGGGCGCGCCATTTTCGGCGGCTAGATTCCGCTTTTCCGCTTGACGGTATTTCGTCCCATTTGCTAGCGTACAAGAAGTCCGATGGGATTCGAGACGCGTGCGCCGATTGTGCAAAGTTCACAGTCCAGAGTTGCGCGGCGCGAGCGGCGGAAACGAGCGTCGCACACCACGCATGGGTGTTGCTCGGTTTGCCAGAACCTTGAGCCCATCGGGCGTTGAAGCCGCCGATGTGGGCGGCATCGCGGGAGCGCCAGCATCGGACGCTGGACGCTCGCGAAAGGAGCCATCGCGTGACGTCTAAAGATCTGTCGCGGGAACATGCCGCGTTGCTGCGGTCGGCAATGAACGGAAGCCTCAACCGGCGCCATCTGATGCTGCGAGGCGCCGCGCTCGGCCTCAGCGCATCGGCGATTGCCGGGCTGATCAGCGCCTACCAGCCGGCGAGGGCCACGGCTCAGGCGACAGCCGTGGCTCAGGAGAGTCCGCTTTCCGGCCAGACAATCGACATGACCATCCTGGGCATTGCCGGGTGGCCCCCGAGTCGTCTCGGTGTGGATATGGCCAACGAGCTGTTCAAGCCGTTTGCCAAAGAGACCTACGACTACGATGTGAACTTCTCCTTCGAGGAGGCTCCGTTTGAATCGCTCTTCCAGAAGGCGGCCACATCGCTGCAGTCTGGTTCGGATCAGTACAACATCATTATTTCCGATAGCCAGTGGCTGGGCGCGCTCGCTGAGCCGGGCTGGATCGTCAAGCTGAACGACATCATCGCCGCCAATCCTGACCTGGACATCAAGTTTGAGGATGCCGCCGCCGTCGGCTATCGCATCTATCCGGACGGCTCGGAAGACATCTATGGTTTCCCGCAGGAAGGCGACACCATCGCCGTCTTCGTCCGCCAGGACCTGATGACCGATCAGGCCGAACGCGATGCGTACAAGGCCGCCAATGACGGCGAAGATCTGCCGCAGAGCTACGACGAGTGGCTCGAGGTCGATATCGACCGCTACGAGCGCATTTGCATGCATTTCACCCGCCCCGACGAGAATCTCTTCGGCACCGCGTTCCAGTGGTCGAAGGTCTATGACTTCGTTTCCTGCTACGCCTATCCGTTCATGTGGTCGAACGGCGGCGCCGCCTGGGATCCGGCCACGGGTCAGGTCGAGGGGATCGCGAACTCGGAGATCAACATCGCGGGCCTGGAGCACAACAAGCGCTTTATCGCGTATGCCCCTCCAGGCGCCTCGAATTACGGCATTGGTGAAGAAGTCGACGTCTTCACCGCGGGCACCGTGGCCACCTGCTGGCAGTGGTCGGCCCTCGGCCCGCAGATGATGAATCAGAAGGCAGGCGGGGAGCCGGGCGAAGTGGCGGACCCGTCCAAGCCCGTCACCCCAGAGATGGTGATCATCGCGCCCCCGCCGGGATTCCCGCAAGACGACGGCTCACTCAACCGCGTCTACACCCTCGGCGGTCAGCCCTGGGTCCTCAACGCGTTCAACGATGAGGCGCATCAGCAGGTGGCGATCGACTTCATGAAGTTCTGGTACCTGCCGGAGACCCAGCTCGAATTCTCCCGCCGGGGCGGCAATAGCGCGGTCACGGCGGTGCTCAATGATCCGGGGTACGACGACCTGCAGCCGCACTTCAAAGCCTACAAGTACATGATCCGCGAGAACCGGTCGCAGGACTTCTGGCACGACCCGAACTACGCTGAAATGCTGGCCATCCAGCAGGAAGCGTGGAACGGATACATCTCCGATGTCGTGCCTGACGCCAAGCTGGCGCTCGACTACACCGCCTGCAAACAGCAGGAGATTCTGTTCGACGCTGGCCGGACGGACATCGAGCCGTCGGAAATGTGCAACGACATTAGCCTGTAGCATGTCTCAGCCCTGGGCGCTCAATCGCCCGGGAGCAACGGCTTCACGCCGGGGAGGCTTTGCCGCGATCGCGGCAAAGCCTCCC
>JBBRVX010000038.1:0-30710 GCA_038246475.1 Thermomicrobiales bacterium
CCCCCGCGGGGCCCCGGCCGGCGTCCCGGCGGGCCCCCGATTCCGTGATGAATCGTGCGAAAACCGAGGTTTGACACGAGCCGTTAGAGGAAGCGCCAGACGATCGGGCAATTAACCACCACCCCGATCGAGCCATACTCCGCGCCGGCGGGGCCGGTGATCCAGCCCTGTTCCACCAGGCCCAGGATCTGGAACTCCTCGCTGACGCGTGAGCGGTAGCCGTTCGCGACCGCCTCATCCGTCCATGTGCCCAGATTGACGTCCCAGAGCGGGCTGTAATCGGTGGCCACGGTCGGGATGCCGCCGAGGACATTGAGCGGGCCGGGGCCTTCGCCCAGCAGGGCGCTGTCGAGCCCCTGCCGTTGCGGGTTGCCGGCGCCAGTCGGGCCGTTGGTGGTGACGAAGATGCGCTCGACCGCGCTGAAGGCGCTGTCGTCGCGGCCGACGGTCACGTCCCGCAGCGCGGGGGCGAAAGTCGCCCCTTCCAGCGCCGCCACCCCTTCATCGGAGGATTCGGTGCTCAGGTAAAGGACCGGCTTGGCGAAGCTGAAGCCGGGGGTCAGGGCGATGGTCACCGTGCCCGCCTCGGGGCAGATGGCCATGACCTTGTCATGCACAATTGCGGGATCGGCCTCGCCATCGCAGAAGGCGTTGAGCGCGTCCGCCGTCACGTCGAAGGCGACGATGGGGGCGTTGTAGATGAAGTCACCGGCGTTGGTCACCTTCACCAGGGGGCTGTAGTCGGCGTCGCCCACCGAGCCGGGCTGAGCCGTTTGCGGCGGGAAGGGATTGTCGCCTTCGCCCGGCACAATCGTCCGCTCCGGGCTGAAATCGACCGTGCCGCTGGCGAAGGTCAGGGTGGTGTCCGCTTCCAGCGTCGCCTCCCGCACCGCGCCGCCGACATCGGCATAGGTCAGCTTGGCCGACCAGTTGAGGCCGAGGGCGTCGGCGTTCCCCTTGTCATTGGTGTCGGTCAGGATGTACCAGACAGAGCGGCCATCGGCGAGCTGGCCTTCATAGAGCGGTTGGGTGATCGTTCCGGCATCCAGATCGATCTCGCCGGAGCGAAGGAGTTGCAGGGGCCCGACCAGCTCCTTCTGCACGCTGGAGGGAGCGGGGCCGAAGTAGGTCAGCGGAATATCAGCGCCGATCGAGGGTGGCGCGGGGGCCACATCATCGTCGACCGCCTCCTGTCCCAGCGCCGCCGTGGCGCTGCCAAGGAGGATGAAGGCGCTCAAGGTCAGGCCAGCCAGTGCGGAAGACGGCGCCTGCCAGCCACGAATCCGGGGTCGGTTCATCGAGAGAACTCCTATCGTCGTCCATGCATGATCCCGGCCGAGCCGTCCGGGATCCCATCGGGCATCCAGCCCACCGCGACGCGGCGGGCGCGATTCCCGCGAGATTTCGGGATGGCGCCGGGCTATGTGGCCACATGGCCCGGCAACGTTGCTGCAACGCCTGATTGGTGTCTCCTCCCGACCCGGCGTTACAGTCGTGCGCGGATGGCCACGACAGAGCACCCGCCGCGCGCCCTCTCCCGTGGCCGCACCGGACAAGGGGGGATGGCGAAAAGGCTGCTCCCGTCGCGCCGAGCCCTCACCCCAACCCCTCTCCCAGTGCGCTGGGAGAGGGGCTTATTGTCGTGTGCATGGCGGCATTTCGGGCATACCTCCCCCTGTCAGGTGGCCGCACCGGGCGGCTGGCGACAACGGTTGTTTAACCACTCCTCGTTCGTGAACGATCATGCTCCCGGATGATCGCGAGATGGGGTCGGCCTGTTCCGCGCCAGTCATGGGAGAGATCGATGCTTCGCACGCTCCGCGCCTTCGTTCTGACAGCCCTGCTGCTTCTCCTCGCCGCGCCATGGTCTGTCGCGCTGGCGCACGCGCAGACCGCGACGCCGGAGGCCGCCATTCCCGCTCCCGTTGAGGTGCGGGTGATGACCTTCAACTTCTGGGTCGGCGGCGGGGTGCAGGTCGATCTGGCCAAGGTGGTCGAAGCGATCGAAACCGCCGGGGCCGATGTGGTCGGCTTGCAGGAGGTGGAGGGGCACGCTCGGCAGATCGCCGAGGCGCTTGGTTGGCTTTATGTCGATGAGAGGATGCAGATCATCTCGCGCTTCCCGCTGATCGATCCCCCCGGCGCGGACGGACTCTATACCCTGGTCGAAGTGCGGCCCGGGCAGGTCTTCGCCATGGCCAACGTTCACCTCCCCTCCGACCCCTATGGGCCCGAGGCGGTGCGCGACGGGGCCACGCCTGAGGAAGTGTTGGAGCTGGAAGCGGAGATGCGCCTGCCGCTGCTGGAGCCGTTCCTGGAACGGCTGCCGGAGCTGGCAGCGGACGGCATCCCCACCGTCATCACCGGCGATTTCAACAGCCCGTCTCACCTCGAATGGACGGCGGAGATGGCGGAGGCGCGCGATCAGGCGCCCTATCCGCTGGCCTGGCCGGTCGGCGTGGCGGCAGGGGAGGCCGGCTTTCGTGATTCCTTCCGTGAGGCCCATCCCGATCCGGTGCAGCGCCCGGGCTTGACCTGGACCCCTGGCTATCCCCATCCCACGTTGCGGCCCGGCGAAACCCTCGACCGCATCGACTGGGTGCTGGTCGCCGGCGATATCGAGACCCTGAACAGCGAGGTTGTCGGCGAAGACGGCAACCCCGCCGTCGATCTGGCGGTGACCCCCTGGCCGTCAGACCATCGCGGCGTCGTCTCGACCTTGCGCGTCACGCCCGGTTCGCCGCCGATCCTGGTGGCGGTGAACCGCCGGGTCGTGGCTCCCGGCGAGGAGATCATCGTCCGCTATCACGCCCCCGGTGAGGACGGCGACCGGGTGATGCTCGTGCTGGCCGGCGGCGATCCAGGTCGCGATGCGCTTATGGCGCTGCCCCCACAGGAATCGTTCGTCGCTGGCGCGGTGGTTTTCGGCACGGGAACCCTGGTCCCCGGCGCTTACGAGGCGGTGCTAACCGGCGCGGATGGCGGCGAGCTGGCCCGCATTCCCTTTCGCGTCCAGGAGGCAACAGCCAGACCCACGCTCTCGGTGGCGGAGGCATCCGTGGCCGCGGGCGAGCCAATTACGGTGCGCTGGGAACATGCGCCGGGTTACAAGTGGGACTGGATCGGCATTTACGCCGCAGGCGACCCCGATCTTTACAACTACCTGGCCTTTCTCTATACGAAATCGCGGATCGACGGCTCAGTCGTCTTCGACGAGGCGGCCATCGGCGGCGCCCTGGAGCCGGCGGAGTATGAAGCGCGGCTGATGCGCGACGATGGCTACGTTCTTCTGGCCATGGCTCCTTTTACGGTGACCGAAAGGGGCGAGTAGCCCACCGTGATTACCCTATTTGCGCAGATCATCGACAGTTGCCACGGCAACGATCCCCTCGACACGGCGGGCCAGGTCGGGGTCGAGCGTTACGAAGGCGTCTCCCTGCAGGTGGGTGAGCGCGATGTATTCGGCCTCGTAGGTCGACGCCCACTCCATGTGATCGGCCATCTTCCAGGCTAACCGGCGCAGCACCGCGTCCCCGAGCAAGCGGATCTTGATCTGGCAGAGCTGCTCGAGCCGCTCGCGGGCGACGTTGGCCGGGATCTCCCCGCGCACGACCGACTCGTGCGCGAGGGAAAGGGTTTGGGACCGAAACAGGGTCGGAGCGAGGAGCTCATGCGTCGGGTTGACCTCGACTCCCTCGGCGACGAGATAGAGCCCCACCCTCGCGTCGATAACAAATCTGGTCATGCCGGTTAGCCAATCCCGAATACGAATGCGCTCCCGCCCGCGTGCATGATGCAACGAACCACGAGCCTACCACGGACACGACCCCATTTCTTCGCCGCCGCTCGGCGCCAGCGGCCGCCAGGGACAGGTCACAGACACGCGCGTGGCCCAACGATGCCCGCCGTCGTGTCGTGTTCGTAAATCTTCCCGGCTACGGCATGCGTTGCAGCGGATGCCCGCACTACATTCGCGCATCGTTCTTCCGCCAGCATCCGCCCTCGCGGTGACCAAATGGCACTTCTCTTGCAGTCCCATCCGCGTCCGGGCTATCCGGCCCAGGCCAGCGGAAACGCGTTCGTTCGCGAACCAGGAGCGCTCACGCTGGCCCGCTTGGCGCCTTTTGTCGACTGGGAAAGGAACAACACATGCTGAAGATTCACGGGCGGTTGGGGGATACAGGAATGGAGAGGATGACTGGCGGCATGACGCGCCGCACGTTCATGACGGCCTCAGCGGTCGCCGGGAGTGCACTGGCGATGACAATGTCCGGATCCGCGCGGGCGGCGAGTGTCTTGCGGGCTCAGGACGCGACGCCCGAGGGGGCAGGAGCCATCGACCCGCAGATGCAGGAGGTGCTGGACGAGCTGGCCAGCCTCAACACAACCCCGATTGAAAGCCAGCCCCCCTTCAACGCCCGGCAGTTGCCGTTGCCGGCGGACGCGGTGCTCTCGATCTTGTCGAAGCGCGGCGAGCCGGCCCAGGAGTTGGTCGGCAGCGTCACGCACCAGTTGATCCCGACGCCAAATGGCGATCTGGTCGCGCGGGTCTACACTCCCGAAGGCGACGGTCCGTTCCCGGTGCTCGTCTATTTCCACGGTGGCGGCTGGGTGATCGCCAATCTGAACACCTACGACTCGTCCTGCCGGGCGCTGACGAACGCGGCGAATTGCGTGGTCGTTTCGGTCGCCTACCGTCAGGCGCCGGAGAATCCGTTCCCGGCCGCGGCGGATGACGCCTACTTTTCCTTCCAGTACGTGGCGGAGAACGCCGGGCAGTTCGGCGGCGAGGCGGGCCGCGTCGCGGTCGGCGGTGAAAGCGCCGGTGGCAATCTCTCCACGGTCACCTGCCTGCTCGCGCGAGATCAGGGCGGCATCGTGCCGGTGCATCAGCTCCTGGTTTACCCGGTGACGACGTTCCTGCCGGACGGCGAGGGCGCTGCCACGATCGAGGAGTACGCGACCGCTCAGCCGCTGGGCGCCGGGCTGCTCCAGTACTTCGGCGATCTGTATGTCCCTGGCGCGGCCGAGCGAGCGCTGCAAACGGCATCGCCGCTCCTCGCCGCGGACCTCAGCGGGCTACCGCCGGCGACGATCATCGCCGCTGAAATCGATCCGCTCCTGGGGCAGGGTCAGCAGTATGCCGATGCGCTGGAGGCCGCTGGCAACGCTGTCACCTATACCCTCTACGAAGGGGTTGCCCACGAGTTCTTCGGAATGGGCGCCGTGGTCGATCAGGCCAACGACGCCGTCGCCGAGGCGGCCGATCGCCTTTCCGCATCGTTCGCTGGCCCCCTGGGGGAGATTCTCGCCACCCCAACCGCATAGCGACACGTCGTTATCGGCATCATGGGCCGGGCTCCACGGAGCCCAGCCCCTCTACACCAGGGAGAACACCAATGAAGGCTTTGACATACAACGGTCCGCGCGACGTGCGCATCACCGAAATGCCCGACCCCACAATCGAGCGCCGCACCGATGTCCTGGTGCGGATCACCAGCACAAACATCTGTGGCTCCGATCTCCATAATGTATGAAGGCCGCACCAACCTTGAACAGCTGGCCACCTACTCCGCGGTCATCAAGGGCGCCGGTCAGGTGATGGTCGTCGACCGTCATCCCGATCGGCTGCGGCTGGCCGAATCGATCGGCGCCATGCCCGTGGACGATGCCAAGGGATCCCCGGTCGAGCAGGTCATGGAGATGACGAAGGGCAAGGGCGCCGACAAGGGGTGCGAGTGCGTCGGCTGGCAGGCGCACGATCCCAAGGGGAACGAGCAGCCGAACATGACCATGAACAACCTCGTGCAATCGGTGCGCTCGACAGGAGCCATCGGCGTGGTCGGGGTCTTTCCTCCCCAGGATCCGAAATCCCCCGATGAATTGATGAAGAACGGCTAGATCGCCTTCGATTTCGGCACGCTCTTCTCCAAGGGCCTGCGCATCGGTTCCGGGCAGTGCAACGTCAAGCAGTACAACCGGCGGCTGATGGAGCTCATCACCACGGGCAAGGCCACGCCAAGTTTCATCGTCTCGCACAAGCTGCCGCTGGGTGATGCTCCGGAGGCCTACAAGCATTTCGATGAGCGCGACAACGGCTGGACCAAGGTCATCCTCAAGCCCGGCATGACAGCCAGAACGCGCGAGCTGGCCGGATCCGGGGCTACGTCCCGGAATGGCTCCGAGCGGTCATGACGTTCCGCGTTTCGGCAATGCATACAACCGGATTCAGTCGGGAAAGGATGATGTCATGATGCGAGAGCGCATCTTCCGCATGGCAGGCGCCGCGCTTGTCTGCGCGACCCTCTCGCTCTCTACCGTCCCTCTGGCCTCGGCGCAGGACGCTACGCCGATGGCCACGCCGGCGGAAATGCTCGACGTGCCACTTACGAATGCCGAAGGCGAGGCCGTCGGGCTGGCCTCATTCAGCGAGAGCGCCGATGGCGTTACGCTGACGCTGCGCGTGGAAGGCCTTGAGCCAGGCGAGCATGGCTGGCACCTGCATGCCATGGGCACGTGTGAACCGAGCGGGCTGGAGCCGTTCAGCACCGCCGGCCCGCACTGGAATCCCACCGCCATGATGCACGGCGCGCCCGAGGCCGAGAAGCATCACGCCGGCGACTTCGGCAACCTGACCGCGAACGACGAAGGTCTGGCCGAAACGACCATCGCGACGACGGATTACAGCCTCAGCGATGGCCCGACCTCCGTCTTCGACGCCGACGGCGCCGCGATCATCGTCCATGTCGGGGAGGACGACCTCGTCTCGCAGCCGGCGGGAAACAGCGGCGCCCGCTATGCCTGCGGCGTGGTGGCCGAGCTGCAAGAGATGGCGAGCACGGAGCCGAACAAGGACGCCTCGGCCGAGGGGAACATCCTTGCCCCGGCGGCGATGCCGTTCAGTGAGGACTTGCTGGGTCAACTGCAACTGCCGGAAGGGTTTGCCATCGAGGTCTATGCCCAGGGCTTGACCAATCCCCGCATGCTGGCCATCGGTCCCGACGACACGGTCTATGTCACCGAGCCGGAAGCGAACACGGTGCGCGCGCTGCGCGATATGGATGGGGACAACGTCATCGACGAGGCGCAGGTGGTGGCCTCCAACTTTCCCGTGGTCCATGGCATCGAGTTTCGTGAGAATCAGGTCTTCCTGGCGGGCGAGAAGACGATCTGGGTCGCGGATGTCGCGGCGGACGGCACGTTTGGTGAGCCAACAGTGATTGTCGACGATCTCCCCGACGGCGATCAGCATGGCCGCCACACCATTCGCTTCGGGTCCGATGGCATGCTCTACGTCTCCATTGGCAGCTCCTGCAACGCCTGTCGCGAGACCGATCCCGAGAACGCCACGATTCTGCGCATGAATCCCGACGGCAGCGGCCGCGAGATCTTTGCCGCCGGGCTGCGCAACACCCTCGGCTGGGCCTGGGAGCCGGAAACGGGCGAGCTGTGGGGGATGGACTATGGCAGCGACTGGCGTGGCGACGAGCAACCGCCGGAAGAGCTGAACAACCTGGTCGAGGGCAAGAACTATGGCTGGCCCTATTGCTTCGGCGAGCAGGAGGTCGATGCCTATCTTTCCTACCCGCCGCCAGGGGCGACGCCCGAGCAGTACTGCGCCAATACGAAGGCCCCGGCTCTGCTCTACGAAGCGCATAGCGCGCCCATCGCCATGGACTTCTATGAGGGAACGCAATTCCCCGAGGAGTACCAGGGAGACGCGTTCGTCGCCATGCGCGGCTCGTGGAACCGGGCGGAGCCAAGCGGGTACAAGGTCGTTCGCGTCGCCTTCGAGAACGGCCGACCGACCAGCATCGACGATTTCGTCACCGGCTGGCTGGTGGAGGGCGGCACGTCGCACTTTGGCCGGGTGGCCGGACTGGCCGTCGCCCCTGATGGCGCGTTGCTGATCTCGGACGATACGAATGGCGTGATCTACCGGGTTTCCCACACCGGGTAACCGCGCGGCCACGTTCGCCATCGCATCGATCGACCGACCGGGCGGGGAGACAAAGCCTCCCCGCCCGGCTGGCCAAATCACGAGCTTCGCCGGCCTTGATCGCCGGTTGTGAGCGTCCGCATGGCTCGACTCTTGCAATCAGTATCATGAACGCCGCTCATGCGGCGGTGACCCGCTCTGTTCGACGTGAAAGGAACTCCCTGGTATGCGAAAAGGTTTGATTCAGGCTGGAATCGCCGCCTTCGCCTGCGCAACGGTGACCATGACTCCCGCGCTTGTAGCCATGGCCCAGGATGCGACCCCGATGGGCACGCCGCAAGCGGCTATGGCTCAAATGGCCACACCCATGGCCGCCTCGGGGATGACGATCGATGTTCCCTTGCTCGATGCGAAGGACGGGGTCGTGGGCCTCGCCACCTTCACCGAGGGCGCCGATGGCGTCAGCGTCACCGTCCTCATCGAAGGGCTGACCCCAGGGGAGCATGGCTGGCACCTGCATGAGATGGGGCTGTGCGATCCACAGAGTGATGAGCCATTCAGCAGCGCGGGCGCACACTG
The DNA here is from genome assembly GCA_038246475.1 of Thermomicrobiales bacterium. Classification (GTDB taxonomy): domain Bacteria; phylum Chloroflexota; class Chloroflexia; order Thermomicrobiales; family UBA6265; genus JACCXM01. The sequence goes on from JBBRVX010000038.1 coordinate 8,519, forward strand.
GAACCCGACCGAGGAAGAGCATGGCGCGCCGGATGCGCCCTCCCATCACGCCGGTGACTTCGGCAACTTCACGGCGAGCGCCGATGGTCTCGGCGAAGCCACCATGACCACGACGGCCTTTACCCTCGGCGCTGGGCCGGATTCCGTGTTCGACGACGACGGCACGGCGATCATCATCCATGCCGGCGAGGACGATCTGGTCACTCAGCCATCTGGCGATAGCGGCGCCCGCTTTGCCTGCGGCGTGGTGGCCGAGCCGACCATGATGATGGCCACCCCGATGGCGATGGCGACACCGATGGCCATGGCGACGCCTATCTCCTAGTCGCCGCACCGTCTGTTCGGCATAGCAGCACGCGTTTCGAGCTGGTCACCACCCTGCCAGGGGATGGTGACCAGTTCCGCTTCTTCTCAGCGTGGCTTCGTCGCCGTAACTGACGTTCACCCGGACCTCACTTGAGACCGGCGTGGCTCTCGTACCACGCGGACCGAATGCATTTCCGGGTTAAGGAAGGCTGCAAAGAGGGCAAGGGCTACGAGAGTCCGGAGCGGGTGCACTGTTCGAGGGGAGTACCCGGCCACCGCGGTGAGAGAGGGGGTTTTGCACCGTGGCAACGGGCCGTTTCGTTCTCGCGAACGCTTGGTTTCGTGATGCCTCCCCCTGCCAGCCGGTAAAACCGGAGCGCAAGCGAGATGAGGGGCCGCGTCAGACGCGTCCAATCAGCGACTGCTCCACCGTGGCGAGGTGGCGCGTCAGGCCCGCCTCGTCCAGCCCGTCCGCCGGTCGCAGGATCAGCCGATGGACGCCCAGCTCCGCGAAGCGCGCTGCTTCCTCTCGCTCCGGCAGCCCCCGCGGCGTGATGCTGATCTCCAGCGCGCCGAGCTCAGCTGGCCGCTCGTATTTTGCCGCGGCCTCGCGCAGACCATCCAGGGCGCGCGCCGTTCCGGCGAGGTCGAGCGCGAAGCCGTACCAGCCATCTGCCGATTCGACCGCGCGGCGATAGGCCCCCGGCGAATGCCCGCCGATCACCACCGGCAGGCGGCCTGGCTGCGGATGCGCCTGCACATTGGCAAACGAGACGAAGCGGCCGTGATGGGCCGGCTGGCGTTGCGTCCAGATCGCCCGCATGGCGGCCAGGTAGTCGTCGGTGCGCGCCCCGCGATCGGTGAACGGAATGCCGAGCGCGGCGAACTCCGGCTCCAGATAGCCAACCCCGAGGCCGAAGATCAGACGCCCGTTGGAAAGCGCATCGAGGCTGGCCAGCTCCTTGGCCAGCACCAGGGGGTTGCGCTGCGGCAAGATAATGATCCCCGTTCCCAGGCGGATCGTCTTCGTCTGCGCCGCCAGGAAGGTCAGGGCGATCAACGGATCGAGAATGCTGTCTTCAGGCGCCATCGGCGACGGCGGCGCCTGGGGATCGGGCAACACGACGTGCTCGCCCGCCCAGAGCGAGTCGAACCCGGCCGCCTCGGCGCGCTGGGCGATGCGCGCCGCCGTCGCCGGGAGCGCGCAGGGGCCCATGTTCATCGAAAAGAGCCCGAACTGCAGTCGGTCGGTCATGCTGCGTCTTTCTGTCGGCTATGGGTTATGGACTATGAGCTATCGGCTCTACCGTTTGGTCATCGATGCCCGCACTCGATCAGAGAAAGGTACACGTCGATAGTGCGGGAATTGCACCAAGAGCCGCCGCACATTCGGGATAGAAGAGGGCGGAAGGTCATTCGGCCGATCATCGGGACGACAATGTTCCGCGATTGATCCCGAGAGTGCCAACCGGGTGACAGCGCGCAAAGCCACGTGGATGGATGATCGGGATGAGCCGCCGCGGAAAGCGCCCGCCTGACGCTGTTCAACCCGGCCGCTCGGCACACGGGAGCAACAGTCGTGGATGCCAACCGGTTCGATGCGTTCGTTCGTTCCTTCACCATCACCGCCCCCCGGCGGTCGGCCATCGGCGCTCTGCTCGGCGGCGGCTTCGCCCTCCTCCTGACCCGCTTTGGGCATGAAGACGCCGCATCGAGGAGCAAGAGGAAACGGAAGGCCAAGCACAAGAAGGCTTGCAAGAGGGCGTGTGCGCCATGCGAGCAGTGCAAGCGAGGGAAATGCAGACCACGGCCGCATGGCGCCGCCTGTGACCCTGGCGATGGCTGCGTGGGATCGGCTTGTCCCTGCCCAGTCGAATCAGAGCGCTGCGGGAATACCTGCGTCGATCTGCTGACGGACAGCGCCCACTGCGGGGCATGCAATACGCCCTGCCCCAGCGGCCAGAGCTGCCTGCATGGAACGTGCACCTGCGACCCCTTCAACAATTCCTGCCCGACCGAGGTCGATGGCCAGTGCGGCTGCGGCGCGGTGGTGGCCGATGTCTTTACGGCGGCCTGTGTAGACCGCAACTCCGCCTGCGACCTGGACCTGCCATGCCAGACGAGCGACGATTGCCCGCCGCGTAGCGTCTGCCTCCGCGGCTGCGCGGACCCGCCTGATCCGAATCCGAACCGCTGCTCGACGCCGTGCGTTGCGGTGTGAAGGCTATGGGCTATGGGCTATCAGTTCACCGTGAGTCGGGAGTCGGGAGTAAAGCGAACCGGCGAGCCAAAGGCAAAGCCCGGATCCGATAGCTCATAGCCCATAGCTCATAGCCCATATCGGGGCAACCTTTTACTCGACACCACCGCCGACTCGTACTTCTTGCGCCTGTTCCTTGTCGCTCGTTCCCAAGCGGGGTTACGGCACTGGGCAGCTATCCGGCACTGGACCGGCGCAGGCGGCGCCTTCGGTTGCGGCACACCCCACGCGGAGGATGCACGCGGCAACCGAGCCGAAGGGGCGCGTTGGGAACATCACCGTTGTTCGATACGATCGTGCGGCCACCCAGCGCCGGCGGCAGAATGCGCGATCCCCGGCGCCAGAGAAGCCAGGAGTGGCCGATTACGCCGGGCACGGCTCGCTGCAGAACAGACCGCCACCGGTCTGGCGGCAGACGCTGCGCAGCGGGCAATCTTCATTTTCCTCGCACGCCGTCGTGGTGATGTCCCCGGTGCAGGCGATGGCGCCCCCCACGATCAGCGCACACCCGCACTCGCTGGGACAGACGAGTGGCGCTCTACACTCGCAGACGCCGTTGATACAGGCGTTGCCGCCACAGCTCGTGCCGCAGTTGGCGCAGTTGGCGCTGTTTGTCGCCAGATCGGCGCAGGTCTTGCCACATTTGGTCTGGCCGGCCGCGCACGTCTTCTTCTTGCGCTTGCGGCGCTTCTTGCGGGCCGCGGCATCGTCACGTCCAACCCAGACCAGCAAACTGGTCAGGCCCGCGCCCAGGGCGGCCCGCCGGGGGACGCTTGTGGCAATGCGGGAGGTCAGAGCATCGAAGCGGTCAGCGTCCAACACAGGTGGCTCCTTTGCACGTGCGCCGCGCGGCGCGTCAGGTGGCCGAAGCGATTGGCCTTCACACGGCGCGTCCATCGTGTCATTTCTTGGGAAGAAGAGCCGCTACCAGCGGAAACGGGGGTGGGCCGCCGCGTGGCCTGACAAACCGCCCCCTCCTACACGGCGAAGTCACAACTGTCTTCCTCTGGCCCGACGCAGGCCGTCCGCGTGTCCAAGACCTCGACGCAACCGGCGCAGACGATGCAGGCCGCCTGTGGCCCACAGAACGGCACGCAATCGGCATCCTTGTTGCACTCGAAACACTGGCCGTCGCCCGTGCAATAGGGGCATTGCCGGTCGTCGTGTCGCATTGGCCTTCTACGCCCTCGCTGATCAGGCACGGCACACTGAGCTCGCCAGAGCAAACCTCCTCTTGTTGGCCTGCCTGGCAGGTGCTGGCATTGTGCCCCTGGCATTTCTTCTTGCCCTTCTTGCCCTGACAGATGCCGGAGCAGCACTGCCCACCGTTTTTGCAGAAGTTGCCGGCGTCCACGCAGCCGAAGCCGTTCTGCTTGGCCTGCTTTTTCTTGTGTTTCTTCCTGGCTGCCGTGGGCGTGGAACCCTGTGTCGCCAAGCCAAACCAGGAAGCAGCCAGCCCACCGGCGGCCAATCCGATGCGGCGCCGGGTCCAGGCAGCAAATCGCGAACACTCCACGGTCATCTCCTCCTGATCGGATGATTTACGGGCGAGGCGCCCCACTTGGCGTGATTGGCGAAGCGTCATTGCTCAGCCCAGGCACGGCACAGAACACCGGGGTTGCACGTCAAGAAGGCAGACGCTGCCCAGCGGGCATTCATCGTCCGTACTGCACACCTGCTCGGTGACGCCCCGCGAACAGGCTTTGCCGCCTTCATTCCGGTCAAAGCAGACGCATACGCTGCCAGGGCAATCGCCCCCAGCGTTGCATTGACAGGCGCCATGGATACAGCCGCCAATCGTGCAGGCGACGCCACAGGCGCCGCAGTTGGCGATGGCCACCGCAAGATCGACGCAGGTCTCCCCGCAGAGCGTATCCTTGGCCTCGCAGATACAAGTCCCTTCGATGCAGGCGGCGCCGGCCGGGCAATCGGTCTCCACGCAACACTCCGCGCAGGTCCCATTGCAACAGCGTTGCGCCGCGCATCCGCCACAACACGCATCCGTCGGAATGCATGCCTTTCCGCACTTCGTCTTGCCCCCTTTGCATCTCTTCGTTTTCTTCTTGCGGCGCGTCGTCCTGGCCGTGGCGTCTTCGACGGCAAAGCGGCCCAGCAGGGGAGCGATACCCGCCACGAGCGCGGCTCCCAGCGATGTCCGCCGGGACGCGGCGCCCTTGACGGCGCGAATGAAGAGAGGGAAATGCTCGGTGTCCAAAACGAGAGGCCCTCGGGCATAACGCAGGCGAATGTCGGGCCGGCAGAAGCGGGGGCTCCGTGCCCGCGGCGCTGAAAACGCGCCGCGTTTGAACCCGTTCAACCTTATGGCCCCAGGTCACGGTGGGCAATGGAGGGCTTTCCGGCTGTCGCGAACCAGGCGGCTCATCACCCGCTCGTTTGATCCGATTTTTTGCGGCCGCCGGAATGGCCGTTTGCGCTCCTCCCTGAGGCCAGCTACGCTGCGATCGTACCGGTCGCGAGCACGCCTCGAGGGGCGCGGAGACGATGGCAACGCGGGGCGCGGAGAGCAGTCCCGGAGATGACCGGCTGCACTCGGTGCGGCGGTCGCTCGCGGTGCTCGAAGCGCTGGCCGGCCGCCCCGGCGGCGCCACGCCGAAGGAGCTTAGCCAGGCGCTGGGGCTCCACCTGAGCACCTGTTATCGGCTACTCAACACCCTCGTCGCCAGCGGCTACGCGGCGCGTTCCTCCAGCAGCGGGCTCTTCCGGCTTGGCCGGCGCATCGCCTACCTGCATCACGGCTACGTGGCGGGGCTGCGCCCGCCCATGAAGGTCCTCGCTTTTCTCCATGCCCTACAGGTGGCGACCGGCGAGACAGCGATGCTCTTTCAGTTGGACGGGGATGACGCCGTCGCCACGGCGATCGTGCCGGGGAGCCGACCGGCATCCTACCCGCCCGGGTACGTCGGTCTGGCCGCACCTGCGTATACCGTGGCGGTCGGCCGCGTGCTGCTGGCATGGCTGCCGACGGCGCAGATCGATGCTTACCTGGCTCGCTGCACCGCCGCCCCTGAATCTCCCTGGTTTCCGCCAGCCAACCCCGGCGCCTTGCGGAGCGAGCTGAGGCAGATCCGTTTGGACGGATATGCCCTCGACCGTGGCGAAGGGCACCCCGATGTCGGCTGCGTCGCGGCGCCGATCATCGACCGGAGCGGCGTTGCCGGGGCCATTTGCACGCTGGCGCCGAGCAGCCGGTTACGGCGGGATGAATCGGCGACCGTGGCGGTGATCCTGGAGATCGCCCGTGCGATAGGAGCCATGCAGACCGCCCTCCCGGCGCGTAACGAGCGGGCCGCTGGCGGCGACGAGGACGAGAAGGCGGTGAGCCAGACGGCGATTGCGTCCGCGCTGGCGACGATCGCCGAGGCAATGTCGCGGGTCGGCTAAGCTGAGAGCGCTACCAGCGAATCTGGCTCTGCACCGGGTTGGTGTGGAAGTCGCGGCGGGCGGCGATCGGCCAGGCCCGCCATTCGTCGACCAGCTCCAGCAGGCGGGTGACGGCCGTCTCGAAGATGATCTCCCCCTTCTCCGCCGTGGCCGGGCGGGCGTCGCCATGGACGCCGAGATCGGTCCAGCGCGACCAGTAGTCGTTGAAGCGGACGTAGGGCGTGGTGCTGTCTGACGAAAGGTAGGCGCCCATCACGTCGTCATCGGCGCCGGCCTTCTCCATCTGCACCCGTTCCGGCGCGATGTGCAGGTAGAGGGAGGTCTCGAACTCATCGGCGTGGGCGATCACCGGCGATTCCATGATCTCGCGGAAGCGCTCCACGGCCACGTTGATGTAGTGGCAGGAGGCGCAGAGCGAGCCGGTCTCCAACGTCGTGCGGCGGGCGATGATGTCGATCAACGGCTGGTTGGAGCCATGGCCGTTAATGATGAGGATCTTCTCGAAGCCGTGGTAGGCCACGCTCTTGGTGACGTTCAGGCAGAAGGCGATGAAGATTTCCGGCTCGATGTGAATGGTGCCGGGGAAGTCGATATGGTGCAGATTCAGGCCGTAGGGAATCGCCGGCAGGACCAGAGCGGTCCCCCCGGAGCGCCTGGCCACCTCCTGGCTGATCGTCTCGCAGAGGAGCAGATCGACATCGATCGGCAGGTGATGGCCATGCTGCTCGGTCGATGCGGTGGGCAGGATGACCACCGGCTGGCGGGAGATGGCCTCGTTCATCTCCGGCCAGGTCAGCCGGTTGTAGCGATATTCATATTCATGCTCGGCCGGCGTTCCCATGCTCCGCCCTCCCCTCACCCGCGATGGCCTGCGTTTGCACGGCGCATCTTCACTCCGGCAACGCGTTCGAGCAAGGGGCGTAGATGCGCCTGCTCCCCACGGCCAAGCGGGCGTCAATCCGATATGATGCGAATGCTCGGACCGTTGTTTCCGCCCAGAAGGAGCCGTGCATGGAGAGCCAACGCTTCGCCGCCTGGACGCGTCGCCGCTTCGGACTCGTGGTGGGCAGTCTCACTGCTGCCGCGCTGGGCGTCGCCGGAGATGGAGACGCCGCGGCCAAAAAGAAGAAGAAACGCTGCAAGAAGCTCGGCGCGGGCTGTCAGCACGGTTCCAAGAGGAAGAAGTGTTGTGGCGATCTGCTCTGCCGGACGACAGACGCCAGCCTGAGCACCGAGACGTTCTGCTGCAAGGCAGAAGGGAAATCGTGCACGAGCGATGTCGACTGTTGCAGAGAGCTTGGCCTCGACTGCGCGCCCGACGGCGTCTGCCGGGAGTTGTTGATCAGCGATCGCGCCGCCAAGGCCAACTTCGGCTCGGTCGATCCGGTCGACATGCTGGAGCGGGTCCGCGCGCTGCCGATCACGACCTGGAACTACACCAGCGACGATCCGGCCGTGCGGCACATCGGTCCGATGGCCCAGGATTTCGCCGCCGCGTTCGGCACCGGCGCCGACGACCGGCATATCCATCCCATGGACGGTCAGGGAGTCGCCCTCGCCGCGATTCAGGGTCTGCTCGATCTGGTCAGCGAGCTGCGCGAAGAGAATGCGCGTCTGGCGGCGCGCATCTCGGCGCTGGAGGAGGCGTTGTAGCGATGGTGGCGTGAGGCGCGGGCTGGTCTCATCGCGGCGCATCGATGGACCACCGTCGCCCCGGCGCGGGACGATACATCCGCTCACTGAATGGACGAAAGCCCGGTGATGCCGACGGAACGAGTGGCGGTCGATGACCGCCACTCGTTCCGCGCCGCGATTGAGATGGCTGCCCAGGGTGAGAACTAGAGCTCGTCGGGGACAGCCTCGCAGGTCCAACTGCCGTTACCGGGGTGGTAAACGCACTCGTGTCCGACGCAGCAGTAGGGCGCCGTGTCATCGCCGTCTTCGTTTTCGGCGCCACAGCCAGCGCCCTGCGCTCCACAGCAATACTCGTCAGAGTTGCTGCCGTTCACCGGCACATCGCAGATGTAGTCGTTGCGGCACTGGCTGTCACGCTGACACCGCGCTCCCGGGGGGAGGTTCTGGCCGTCGCCATCCTGGTTGTTGCCCTTGCGATTCTTCTTCTTGCGCCGTCGCCTGGCGGACGCATCCTCCGCGTGCAGTACGAGGCCACTGGCCGAGGCGACAGCCGCCCCAGCAATGAGGCCCCGTAGCGCCTCGCGCCGGGTCATGCCGCTTCCGAAGAGCCGGGTCACCGCGTCGAACCGTGTCGTGTCCATCTCCGCTGTCTCCTGCCGCCGCATCCCGCGGCTGTCTTCGTTGCGCTGCCCCGAGCGTCTCTGGGGCTGCTTCCATTGCAACAGAGGCAGCAGTGCGGGACAGCCAGGCAGGTGACACCCGGCCTGTCAAAGAGAGAACCGCACGCGGACCACCGGGGCGCGCCCGGTTCGTTGATTTCAGTCTGGGGCGCCGCGTGTCCGGATGCAGACGCGGCCGGCATGGGGAGGGTGTGCGCCGCGACACAGGCCACTAGCGTCACGGCTCAGGGCCGCCGATCCCCCGTCCACCGGGACTGGCATGGCCTTCAACGCCCGATCTGATCCGCTCGCAGTTGACGTTGTGTCTGCTTCTCCGGGGGGTCGAGCTGCAGATCGATCGCCATCCAGAGAAGCCGTGAATAGGGATAGAAGAGAATCGGCAGCCCGACCGCTAGACCGATGCCCACGACTTCGAGCGGCAGCAGGGAGAGATCGCTGGTGATCATCAGGGCAACGACCACGCCCACGGCCAGCCCTTCGGCGACGAGGAGGTTGACCAGCATGGCGCCCAGAAAGTACCCCTCCTCGCGGCTGAAGGAAACGCCGCAGGTGGGACACGTCTCCCGCAGTTCGAACCAGCCGCGAAAGACGCCGCTGCCGCCACAATAGGGACAGCGCCGCCGGAACGCCCTGCCGAGCAACGTCAGCAGACGCCGCACGCCACCCGGCGCCAGGCCGCGGGTGGCGATGCCGGGGGGGACAGCCAGCTCGGTTTGATCACTCATCCTCCCACCTCCGTGGGCAGTGCGTGGTCACTCGGTTCACCCCGGAGGCGAGCATGACTCCCCTCCATCCCGGTTCGTCTCCCTCCCATCAGGTCAACGCGAACCGATTGACGGCGTCTTCATCTCAGGCGAGCCCAATTCCCGGCGCCATCGCCGGCGCTACCTGCCCATCCTGAAGCCGCAACGATTCCTGCACGATGCTGTTGGTCCATTCGTGGTACTCCAGCCAGTGCGCGGTCGGCGTGGCGGCGAGGAGATGGGCGCTGATCTCGGGAGCAATATGGCTGGAGACCGGCACACCGGCGGTCGCGGCCAGCGCGGCGGCCCGCAGCCAGCCGCTGACCCCGCCGATCTTCATGGCGTTAAACATGATGTAGTCGGAGGCCGTTGCCGCCAGCGCCTGTGCCGTCTCCCGGGCCCCCCACCAGTTCTCGCCAAGCTGGATCGGCGTGCGCGTCTCGCGCGTGACGCGGGCATTGCCTTCGACATCGTCTGCCGCTGTCGGCTCCTCGATCCAGATCAGCCCCTCGTCATCCAGCGCGCGCGCCCGGATGATGGCCTCTGGAACCGACAGCGCCTGATTGTAGTCAACCATCAGTGAAACGTCGTCGCCAATCGCGCCGCGGATGGCGCGCACTGTCTCCACGTCCTGGCGAACGTCGGGGTAGCCGATTTTCACCTTGATGGCCCGGTAGCCGGCCGCTGCCGCCTCTTCGGCATCGGCGACGACCCGCTCCGTCCGGCCGAGGCTGAAATAGGCGGGGAACGGGCGGGGCGACGCGCCGAGCAGCCGGGCCAGCGGCAGGTCAACCGACTTGGCCAACGCATCCCAGGCGGCCATGTCGATGCCGGACATGACCATGCCGATCAGCCCTTGTGGGCCGATGAACCGGAAGCTGGAACGGAGCGTGCGCGCGATCTCCTCCGGCACAAGCGCATGCCCAACCAGCATGGCTCCCATGTTCATGACGAGCTGGGCCATGGGTTGGAGCGCAAACGGGGCAAAGCCGAAGAGATAGCTGGACCCGGTGACGCCCTCTTCCGTGAGCAGATCGATCAGCACCAGGGGAGCGCTGCCGGTCGCGCCGCCAGCCATCTCGTGCGGGTGCGCCAATGGCGGCAGGACGGCGCGAGCGCGCACTCTTCTGATGGTGAGTGGCGGATTCAAGCCGGCGGGTTCACCCATCATTGACAGGCATGGTTTGCGGATATCAGACAATGGCTTCCCGCCCGCGGCGGCGCTCCGCTGCCTGACGGCGATGGGAACCGATTCACACCTACATCACTGGAGCTGCTGGCACGCAGGCCGTGCCCCTGCTGCCGTTCACGTTGATGCAATCGGTTGCACAGACGATGCAGGCCGCGCCCAGGCCAAAGTCCGCCTCGCAATCCTTGTCTTTCTTGCAGGCGTCGCAAAAGCACCTTCCCTGTTCAGCGCAGAAGGCGGCCTTCCCGGTGGTCTGGAAACACTCGCCGTTCACGCCGCAGGGAACCGATACGTCGCAAGAGCTGTCATTGACCGTGCATGTGCCGACGTTATGGGCGACGCATTTGCTCTTCTTCTTCGAGCCTTCGCAGATGCCGGAGCAGCACTGACCGCTCTTGCCGTAGCACTTCTTACCGACATCGATGCAGCCGAACTGGTTGGTCTTCGGCTTGCGGCGCTTCTTCGCCTCAGCCTCGCTCCCCGGCAGACGGCTGGCGATTCCTGCGAGCCCCAGTCCACCGAGAGCCTGCAGGACACGGCGGCGAGCGTCAGGGGTGGTCAAGCGACGGGCAAGCGCATCGAATCTGGCAGCATCCATGGGAGAGCTCCTTGGGGGCAACGGGTGACGGGTGACGGAGGGTGATAGGGTCATGGGGTGATAGGTGGGACGACGAGAGATCCGCTCGCATCGTCCCCTCGTTCTCCCTATCACCCTATCACCCTATCACCCACCACCCATCACCCATCACCCTATCACCCTATCACCCTTCGGCCGTCCACACCCAACCGTTCTCATCCTTCGTCACCCGGCCCAGGCCGGGGAAGGGGAAGTGGTAGGTCGAGACCAGCAGCCCCTCGTCCGCGGCGCGGTCGAAGAGCATCTGGCGGGTGGTCACCGTCCAGGCTGGCCAGTTGTCGGCTGCCGTGAACCAGCCGGGGTGCTCCAGGTTGAACTCCGGCAGGTGCGCCGCATCGACGATGTGCAGCATGCCCTCCCCCTCGGAGGCGATCTCCACCGCGAGATGGCCAGGCGTATGCCCCTTGGCATCAACCGCGATCACGCCCGGGGCGATCTGATCGCCGGGCGCGATCTGTTCCAGCACGTTTTCCAGCGCCGTCAACGCCGCGATGGTGGGCGGACCAAGCTGCGCCTTGAAATCATCGGGAATAGCTAGCTCGTCCAACGATGGCTCAGCTGCCCAGAAGGCGTACTCCGCCGCGTTGATCAGGTAGCGGGCGTTGGGGAAGACCGGCGCGCCACTGGCATCGACCGCGCCGCCGAAATGATCGGTATGCATGTGGCTCAACAGGACGACATCGATCTCCTCCGGGGCGATCCCCTCTGCCGCCAACGCGGCCAGCAGATTGCCGGGGACCGGGTTGAGGATGCCGACGCCGGTATCGAGCAGGACGCGCTGGCCGCCCGTTTCCACCAGCAGCGGATGAATGCTGACTGGAATCGTATCCGTGGGCGACAACCCCCGCTCCTCCATCTCCGCGGCCAGCTCCCCTGGCGTTGCGTTGATCGCGAAGAAGCTGGCCGGCCCCTGGAACGTGCCGTCATCGAGGACGATCACCTCGATCTGGCCAACGCTGACCCGGTGCGCCGGGGCATAGCTTGCCGCCGCCGGCGTCGCGTCCTGCGCGGCCGCGGCGGGCGGGGCGAAGCGCAGCACGCCGCCCAGGCTCGCCGCCGCGCCACCGGCGGCCGCACCGCGCAGGAGGGAACGGCGGGAAAAGGCGGCATTACTGGCGCCGCGCATCGGAAAACGCACGTTTCGGGGATCGGTGAACACGAGGCGGTTCCTTCCATCTGAACGAAAGACCGACGAGGCGATGCCAGGGCCGGGACACGCCACCCATCGATCTGATTATGTCGCGCTTCCCGTTCCCGGCAACGGCCGCACGCCAAGCTGATGTCGACCAGGGCAGGTCCGCCCGGCCCCGGACAGACTCCTACTTTAGCAGGAGGTGCGCTGAAGATGAAGAACTTCTCGTGAACCTCAGCCCCTAAGTGGAGCTTGCCGCGCTACCCCACCAGCTCCGGCGTACGATAGAGCACCTTGCCTCCGACCGCGATTTCGACATCGAGCAGGTAGCGCTTCACCGCCTCCAGATTGGGGGTCATGCCCAGACCTGGCGCGTCCGGCACGTTGACCAGGCCGTCGGCATCAGGCGTGATGTGCTCGACGGTGAGGTCCCAGGCCAGGGATTTCAGCTCGACCGGGTATTCGCAGATCGAGCGCGCCGGGTGGCCGGCGAAAGGCTGCAATGAGGCGCTGAGGGCCAGGTGCGAGGTGAAGGTGTGGTTGACGTAGGTCACGCCGCGCTCGCGGGCATAGTCGGCCACGCGCTTGGCCGGGGCGATGCCGCCGATGCGCCCGGCGTCGATTTGAATGAACCCGACGCCGCCATGGTCGATCATATGGCGAGCCATCTCCTCGTTGTGCGACCCCTCGCCCCCGGCGATGCGCACTGATCCGCTTTGCCCCGCCAGCGCACGGTACTCATCAAGCGCGCCAGCCACGAACGGCTCCTCCAGCCAGGTGACACGCCCCTCCCGCAGCGCGGGCAATCGCTTTTCAGCCGCCGCCAGGTCGTGCACCCAGATCGTGCCGGCATCGACGAGCACAATCCCCTCCTCGCCGAGCCCCTCGCGCGCCGCCGCGACCTGGGCGGCATCCTCCGCCACGCTCCCCCGGCCGTAGGGGCCCCAGCCGAACTTGGCGGCGATGTAGCCCATCTCCCGGATGCCCTTCGCTTTGGCGAACGTCGCTTCAGCCGTGTCGCCAAAGAGGACCGAGGCGTAGGGGAGCCGCGGCTCGGCGCGCTCGTAGCCGAGCAACCGATAGACCGGCTCCTCGAAGCGGCGGCCGAGGAGATCCCACATGGCGATATCGATGCCGGAGAGGGTGTGGTTGGCTTGCAGCACATCCTGGGAATTGGCGCGCACCAGATCGCCGATGCGGCCGATGTCGGCCACGCTCTCGAGCGTCTGCCCAAGCACCGAGTCCTGGACCGGCTTGCAGGCGCTGTGCGACATGGGGCAGACGAGGCTGGCAATGGAGACCAGGGGAGCCGCTTCGCATTCGCCCCAGCCGACGTGCGGCCCGGCCTGCACGCGGACCAGCAGCAGGTCCTGGCTGCCGTCGCCGATGTCGAGCACCTCCGGCATCGCCATGTAGTAGAAATCGACCGCGTCGATGTGCATGGAAGGGGTCTCCTCGATGTGTCGTTCACCCAGGCGCGTTCTTCGATCCGGTACGGTAACAGGTCGCGGCGAAGTCGAGCTATGGGCTGAGTTGAGGGAGCGGTCTGGGCTTTGCCGCGCGCTTTCCCTCATCCCCGGCCCTTCTCCCGTCGAGCCGGGAGAAGGGTGTGTTGACGTCCAAAACCATCTCTCCTTTCACCGTGCGATTGCTGTCCACTGGTTCAGGGTCGCCAGTTTGCCAGATATGAAAACTCGGAGCAGCCGATATGTGCCTCGCCACACGCTTTCGAGGATTGGAGGTGTAGAGACGCGCGCTGTGCGAAACTCCGTTCATGCGGAAGCAGCCAAGAGAAGGCCACAGGCACAATGTCCCTGTAGCACGAGAGCTTCGTGCGCGCGAAACATGGGCCGAGGCACTGCTTTGGGATGTCCTCCGTGACCGCCGTTTGGGCGGAATGAAGTTCCGCCGCCAGCATCCCGTGGGCCCGTTCGTGGTGGACTTCTGCTGTGCTGAACGCCCTCTCGCGGTAGAGCTTGACGGAGGCGTCCACGAGGAGCAAAAGGAACGCGACGATGAGCGCGAGCAACTCCTCGCGTTGGCAGGGTACCGCGTGCTTCGATTCTCTAACGAGATGGTGCGGGATCAGCTTTCCGATGTCGTCATTGCCATTCGGTCCGCGTACGAGGAGCCCCTTCCTCGGCCTCAGGGACCAGGGCGGCGAGCTGGTTGGAGTTAGCGCGTAGCGCTCGGCTCCCTTCTCCCCGCCCGAGGGGAGAAGGGCTGGGGATGAGGGGTGCGTCAAGGAGCAACGATGTCCATACCTTCCAACACCACCCTCGAAAGCCAAATCGCCGCCCTCACCATCGCCCCCAACACCGTCGCCTGCGTCTGGCTGGGGCAGGGGGGCTATCTGTTCAAGTCGCCCGGCGGGGTGACGGTCGTGATCGATCCTTACCTCAGCGAGTACGCCGAGGCGTTCTGGGGGGTGCGCAGGGCCATCCCGGCGGCGATCGATCAGGAGCGTTTCTCCCCGGATGTCTATCTCGTAACCCACTGGCATGAAGATCATCTCGACGCGCCGACGATCCGCCACTATGCCTGCCAGCCCGGGGTGGCCTTCGCCGGACCGGAGTCGTGCGTGGTCAAGGCGCGGGTGTGGGGCTGGCCGGCGGAGCGGACAGTCATCCTGGAGCAGGGCGACAGTCATCAGTTTGGCGATATCGCGGTGACGGCCACATTCGCCCGCCATCATGTGCCGATCGCGCCTGCGCCGGACGCGGTGGGGTTCCTGCTCGACATCGGCGGGCTGCGCCTCTGGAATGTCGGCGACAGCGAATACGACGCCCGCCTGCGTGCGATGGCGAGCGCGGGCATCGACGTGATGTTCGTGCCGATCAACGGTGTCGGCGGAAACATGAACGCCCACGAGGCGGCGCTGCTGGCCTGGCAGGTCGCTCCGCGGATCGCCGTGCCGATGCACTACGGCATGTGGCCAGCGGAGGGATACGGCGAAGGCGCCACCCTCGACCCGGCGATCTTCCGCGACACCCTGGCGCGTCTTGGCGGTGAGACCGAGGCGCGGGTGTTGCAGGTCGGGGAGATCGTGCTCTTCACCTGAGCGGACGGCGACGGCGATCCGAGAACGACCTGCACCTCGCGATCAAGTTCCGCCTTCTGCTGCTGGATCTTGCGCACGGTTGGCGGCGATGAGGGTTACCGTGGCATCGGGAAAGACGGCATTCACCTCCAGGCGGCCGCCGAGCGCCTCGGCATACCCGCGCAAGGTGGAGAGATAGAGGTCCTCTTCGTGCTCGATGCGCGAGATGTTGGCCTGCGAAACGCCGAGCACCGCGGCCAGCTCTTTCTGCGTGACGCCCTGTTGAGCGCGCAACTCGGCGAGGGCCATCGCGTCCCGTATCGCCCGCTTGTAGGTTTCGATCTCCACGCGGCGGACAGGATCGGCGTTGATCGTGTCCGCAAGCTCGGAAAACGGCCGTGTTCTGGTCATGGCAAAAGCCCTTCGTCTTGCAGGGTTTGCAGATGCTCATCGTAAAGTCGGTCGGCAATGGGAATGAACTCTCGATACCAGTCGTTCCAACGACCGGTCTTGTCACCACCGAGGAGGATGGCCATCCGCCGCGGGTCGAACGCAAAGAGGATGCGGAGATGGCCCGTCATCGGGCGAAGTTCCTTCATGTTCGAGTGACGAGAGCCTCTGATCTCATCGACGAATGGTCGCCCGAGCCCAAGGCCATCCTCTTGCAAGGTTTCGACCGCCGCGACGACGACGCCCTGTTGCCCTCTGCCAAGTCGCGCAAACCAATCACCGAACTGGTCCGCGAACTCAACCTCCCATGCCATACCAACGCGTATAACCCTTTCCTTATGCTGCTTGAGTTTACCAACGCGCGCACTCGTGTACGAAACCACGGCGCACTTCGACGATCCGGAGCGTGCGATGATCTCCCCCTGACGTGCCTGGCAGGTGGCAAGGCGGCGAGTCGGGAGTCGGGAGTCGGGAGTCGGAAGTCGTCTGCCATTAGCCGATAGCCGATAGCCGATAGCCAATAGCAAGATGGAGTGACGATGGCAGACGACGCGCGATGGAATGCGCTCCTGGCAGAGAGCGAGAAGGCGCGGACGCATTTCCATGTACCCGGCGTGGCCATCGGCATCCTCGCCGATGGCGAGACGCGCAGCGCCGGCCTCGGCGTGACCGATCCGCGGGCCCCGCTGGAGGTGGATGGCGATACCCTGTTTCAGATTGGGTCGATCTCCAAGACGTTCACCGCCGCGCTGGCCGCGCTGCTTGCCCAGCGCGGGCTGCTCGATCTCGACGCGCCGCTCCGGCAGTACATGCCCGGCTTCCAGGTGTCGGACGCCGGGGCCGCGGAGCAGGTCACGCCGCGCATCCTCTTTTCGCACACCGCCGGCTGGCTGGGCGACGACTTTCAGATGGAGCCCCTTTCCCTGGCCCAGGCGGTCGATCGCATGCGTTGGCTGCCGCAGACGTATCCCATCGGCCAGCTCTGGTCGTACAACAATGCCGCCTTCTACGTGGCCGGCCGGCTCATCGAGGTGATCACCGGCAAGCCCTTCGCCCAGGCAGCGCGGGAGGAACTGCTGCAACGGCTCGGCATGAACGACACCGGCTACCTCCTCACCGATCTGCTCACCGCCAGGGTGGCGATGGGCTTCAGCGCGGTCTATGAGGAGGGGGGGACGCCGAAGCCAGGGCGCTGGTACGGCGTCGGGGCGATCGACCCGGTAGGCGGCCTCTCGTCAACGGCGAACGACATCCTGCGCTGGGCGCGCTTCACCATTGACGGCCGGGACGACGCCGGTAATGCTCTCCTCTCTGAGGCCACTCGCGATCTCATGCGCGAATTGCGGGTTTCCGCCGGGCCGGACGAGTACGTCGGCCTCTGCTGGTTCACGCGCGAGATCGATGGCGTTCGCCTTATGTCACATGGCGGCAGCATGCGCTTTCAGCAGTCGCGCCTGGTGATCGCCCCGGAGCGCGGGTTCGCGCTGGTGGCGTTGACGAACAGCGAGCGCGGCTCCGAAATGATCGACCGGGTCGAAAACATGGCCCTCCGCACATACCTCGACGTCGAGGAGCCAACGCCGGCAACGATCCCGGCAGATCGCGCGGCGCTGGCCCCCTACGCGGGACGCTATACGGCCGCGCTCTCTAATTACACGGTGAAATTCGAGGGCGATACGCTGATGCTCCGCACCGAGCGCAATCGGGACGCTCCAGGCGAGGACATCAGCCCGCCTGTTCCACCTTCACGGCTGGCCCTAACCACCAAACCCGATCTGCTCCTGGCGCTCGATCCGCCATTCGAGAACGAAACGGCGGAGTTCCTGCGCGAGGACGGCGACATCGCCTGGCTGCGCATCGGGAGCCGGGTGCATCGACGGGTGATGGGGTGATGGGGTCATAGGGTGATTGGGAGGACGGCAAGAGAAGTCGTGAGTCGTGAGTCGCAAGCCGATAGCCCGTACCACCTATAACCCCATCACCCTATCACCCCCGTTTGGCAGGTGCAGCGTAAACGTCGAGCCGGAGGATGGCTGGCTGGTGACGCGGATCTCGCCGCCCATCTGTTCGGCGAGTCGCTGGGAGATGGCCAGACCGAGGCCGGCGCCGCCATAGTGGCGGGTCAGAGGGTTATCGACCTGCTGGAATTCCTCGAAGATGCGGCCCACCGCATCTGGCTCGATCCCGATCCCCGTGTCGCGCACCGCGAGGTCGACGCCGCCATCGGCCGCGGGACGTGCGCTGATCCGGACAGAGCCACGCTCGGTGAACTTGACGGCATTGCCGGCGAGATTGAGCAGGATCTGGCGCAGCCGGTTGGCGTCACCGGAAACGGGCGGCAGGTCCGGGGCGATCGAGATCTCGAGCGCCAGCCCTTTGCCATCGGCTTGGGGAGCGATATCCTGCCGGACGTGCTCGATGGTCTCCCCCAGATCGAGCGGGTTGATGTGCAACGTCAGGCCGCCCGCTTCCATTCGCGAGAGATCGAGCATCTGTTCGATCAGGGTAACCATGCGGGTCGCCCCGTTATAGATGTAGCCAATGTCTTCGCGCTGCTCGGTGGCCAATGGGCTGGCCGAGGCGTTGAGCAGAAAATCGGCGTAGCCCAGCACCGCTTGCAATGGCGTTCGCAGCTCGTGGCTCAAGATTGCCAGAAAGCGGCTCTTGGCCTCGGTTGCCGCCTCTGCTCCTTCCAGGGCGGCCTGCAACTCCGCTTCCGCCCGCTTGCGGTCGGTGATATCGCGCGTGATCGTGGAGACGCCGACAACAACGCCTCTCCGGTCATAGATCGGCGAGAGAGACAGCGCGACGTCGATGACGGTCCCATCCGAGCGGCGACGGCGTGCCTCGAAGCGGATTGGCTCCGTACCAAACTCCTCTTCCGGCAAGGGGCCATCCGGACGGTCCTCCTCGGGGAGCAGCAGGGTGAACTGCTGCCCGATCATGGCTTCGGCGGGAATGCCGTAGAGCCGCTCCGCTCCTCCATTCCAGCTCGTTATCGTGCCATCCAGGGTGCGACCGACGATCGCATCCTCGGCCCCCTCGATGATCGCGGCGAGCCGGGCCCGCGCTTCTTCGGCCGCGATGCGATCCGAGATGTCCAGCAAGATGCCCTGCCAGGCCACAATCGCCCCGTTGGCATCGTAGATGGGGACACAATTGTCGCGCACCCAGACGTAGCTGCCGTCGCGCCGGCGCATTCGATATTCGGCGCGGAACTCTTCCCCGGCCGCCATGGTGCGGCAATTCAGGTCGTCCACCCATGGCTGGTCGTCGGGATGGACATCGTCCAACCAGTACCGGGGTGGCGGGCCGACCACCTCCCGCGGATGGATGCCCAGGAGGGTCTCGATGTAGGGGCTGCAATAGAGCGGGGTATCCTGCTCGTCGGCCGCCTGCCGATAAACCACCCCCGGTAGCTGCTCGACCAGCGTTTGGAACCGAGCCTCGGAGGCGTGCAACTCTTGTGTCAAAAGACGCTTGGCGGTGATATCGCGGAAGAAGATCGTCAGTCCGGCCGGCGAGGGATCGATGCGGGCGCCGAACCAGGCATCGAGCGCCGGGTAGGCGAACTCGACGCTTGCCGCACGGCCGTCGGCCGCGGCTTGGAGGCACGCGGCGTAGAGGGGCGTTTCGACGGCGTCGCTCAGCACCTGCCAGATGTTTTCGCCGAGAAGCTCTGCGCGGGGCCGTTGCAGGAGGCGCTCGGCGACCTCGTTGACGTAGGTAAAGCGCCACTCCCCGTCGAGCGCGACGAAGCCATCGGAGATGCGGGCCAGGACGTCTCGCGTCTGCTGGTGCGCGGCGGCCAGCGCTGCCTCCGCCGCTTTGCGATCGGAGATATCGCGGGTGGTGGCCGAGGCTCCAATCAACTGCCCGCGATCGTTCCAGATCGGGAAGACGGTCAGCGAGACATCGACGAGGCGGCCATCTTTGGCCCGGCGCACCGACTCGAAGGCTTCGATCGTAGCGCCGCGACGCACGCGATCGAGCAGCGTGGCGATCTCATCGCCGCGATCGGGCGGAGAGAGGAGAGCGAGATGTTGGCCAATAGCCTCGGCGGCGGAATAGCCATACACCCGTTCCGCCGCTGGATTCCAGTCGGTGATGATGCCGTCCAGCGTTTCGCCAATGATGGGATCGGGGCAAGAGGTGACGATCGCCGCCAGGCGCGCGCGGGTTGCTTCGTCGGGAGAAGGCCGCTCGGCCGTGGCCACGGGCGCGCCGGATCCGGCGCGAGGGGCGTTCAATATTTCACTCCACTATCGCTCCCATAGGCGATCGCCGGCCGAACCTCGAGCAACCGTCGACCAGGCCGTTTCTGCGGCGGCGATTTGTCGCTCGTTCCCTTGCCTGCCGCCGCTCAGCATTATTCAGAAATCGTACCAGCCAGAAGAACATTCCATTAAGAGACGCTGCCGATCGCCGAAGTGTTCCGACATCGGAGTGGCGTCATCAACCGTGCCGCCCGCCTGTCCCCGATGGTGCATCGTCGCTCAAGGCGTTGCCGGGACCGGCCGGTTCCCCTCGATTGCCATCCGGATTACCTCGCGGGCGAACGCCACGTCGAGCGGCGCATGCTCGAGCAGGACCCGGTACCACGACGCGCCCAGCATCATATCAATAAGGGCGGCGGTATCCGCGTCGGCGCGAATCTCGCCGCGGGCCTTGCCGCGTTCCAGCGCTTCCCGCAGCGGCTCCCACCAGGCCCGGTGCAGCGCCAGATAGGTGGCGTGGAAGGCGCGATCCAACTGGGCCTCGGCCATCATCCCCTTGTTGGCCATCGCCGTCCCCTGGTCGTAGGCCGCGTTCTGGGCAAAGACGGGAATGAGAATCGCCTCCAGGTCGCCCTGCAGGCTGCCCGTGTCGGGCGGCGGGACGCGCTCGTCCGCCGCGCTGATGTAGGCCTCCATCACCAGGGCCGCCTTGCTCGGCCACCAGCGATAGATCGTCTGCTTGCCGACGCCAGCCCGCGCGGCGATGCCCTCAATGGTCAGTCGCTTGTAGCCATCACGCTCCAGCAACGCAACCGTCGCCTCCAGGATGGCGCGATGGACCTGGGGATCGCGGCGCCGGGGATCTGGAGGGCGGGGACCGGAAGGTGAAGAGGAAGACATGTCCGGATGGTACGCGAGACGAACCGTCTTGCCAACCGCTTGACGAGACGATTCGTCTCGCGCAAACTGCATCCGCAAGAAAAGGAGACGGAACGTTTCGTCTCGTTATGCCGACAAGGAGGTGATTGCCGATGGTGTCGGCCTTCGGGCGTCGCGCAACGACGCGCCGCGCCGCCCTTGGTCTTATCGCCGCTGGCCTCGCCGCGTCCGACATGGCCCCCGGCGACGTCACCGCGAGATCCACGCCGGCCCGGATGCCCCGGAAAGCCACTCGCGATCGACAAAGCGACCAGCGTGAAGGAGAACCCATGACTGTGCAACCGTTCCGCATCGACGTCCCGCAAGCAACGCTCGACGATCTACAGCAGCGCCTGGAGCGCACGCGCTGGCCGGATGAGATTCCCGGCATCGGCTGGGACTATGGCGCCGACCCCGCATACATGCGCGAGCTTGTCGCCCATTGGCGGAACGGCTTCGACTGGCGCGCCCAGGAGGCGGCGCTGAACCAGTTCGACCACTTCCGCGCCGCGGTCGAGGGCGTTGGGCTCCATTTCATCCATCAGCGCGGCGAGGGTTCGGGAGCGACGCCGCTGCTGCTCCTCCATGGCTGGCCGAGCTCCTTCGTGCAGATGGCCGATATCATCCCCCTCCTGGTCGATCCGGTCAGCCACGGCGGCAGCGGGGCAGATGCGTTCGATGTGGTAGCGGTATCGCTCCCGGGCTACGGCTTCTCCGGCATCCCGGCCGAGCGCGGCATGAGCGTGGCACGCATCGCCGCGCTGATCCACCGCCTGATGACCGAGACCCTCGGATACGACCGCTACGCGGCGCGCGGCAGCGATCTCGGCGCGGGGGTTATTACGCAACTCGCCCTGACCCACCCCGAGTCGCTCATCGGCATTCACCTTTCCGGCACGAATCCCTACCTGATGAACGTCCCCAGCGATCTCTCCCCCGCCGAGCAGGCGTTCGTGGCCAAAGCCCAGACCTGGATGCAGACGGAGATGGCCTACGCCATGGAGCATGCCAGCAGGCCGCAGACGCTGGCGTATGGCTTGAACGACTCGCCGGTTGGGCTGGCGGCCTGGATCGTCGAGAAGTTCTGGCGCTGGAGTGACCACGATGGCAGCCTTGACACGGCCTTCAGCAAGGACCAACTCCTGACCAATCTGACGATCTATTGGGCCACCGGGACGATCAACTCCTCCATGCGCCTCTACTATGAGACGGTGCGCGATCCGGGCGCCTGGGGCCGTATTGACGTGCCCTCCGCCTACCTGATGACGAGCAAGGACATGTTCCCCACGCCGCGGGAGTGGGTCGAGCGCACCGTGCGCGTCGACCGCTGGACAGAAATCGACCAGGGCGGGCACTTCCTGGAGTGGGAAGTACCGGAGATCGTCGCCCAGGACCTGCGAACCTTCTTCGGCGAGCCGCGTCAGGGCGAATGATCGGGCGTGTCCGTCTATCGGCGGCAACGCGCTGCAATCCCGCTGGAGTACTCCAAGCCGCCGCGAACGTGATGGTCACATCGCGTTGGGCGGTGCGCCGCCGTTCCTAACCGGGGTCATTGATCGAACATTGCGGCAATGGCGTCGATC
>JBBRVX010000039.1:0-30285 GCA_038246475.1 Thermomicrobiales bacterium
AAAGCCCGTCAGCAATCCGACGGAAAGGCCGGCCACCGGCACCTTCCACCCGATGTGCTGCTCTTGCTCCGCCTGAGCCGCAGGCACTGGGTTGCGCCGCCACATGCGCGCCGCGACAACGAGCATCAGCAGGCCGAAGAGCAACAGAATCCAGGGACCCGAGAGGAGATGATTGAGCCAGGTTCCGGCAAACGCGCCAGCAATCCCGAAGAGCCCGAAGAAAACCGCTACCCGTAGATTGACCCGGCCAGCTCTGGCATGCGGGATCGATCCCGCCAGCGCGGACGCGCCGACGATCGCGAGCGAGGTGGCCGTCGCGGCCTGAACATTCAACCCGATGATGTAGACCAGGATCGGCACGGTCAGGATCGACCCGCCCCCGCCGACCAAGCCCAGCAGCAGGCCGATCATCCCGCCGAACAGGATCGAAAGGACAGCCTGCATCGGGGCGATCTGCGAAAAGTCCAGGCCGCCCCCCATCTTCTAGATCTCGACCGGCTGCCCGGCGTCAACCCAGGCAATCAGCCCGCCTGCCAGGCTCTTCACGTCGGAAAAGCCAGCCGCCAGCAGCTCGTCGGCACTGTAAAGACTTCGTTGGCCGCTGCGGCAGACGGTGACCACGGGCCGAGTCGGGTTGAGCTCGCCCAGGCGAAACGCCACCTCTCCCATCGGCATGAGCGTGCTGCCTGGAATGTGGCCGTCGACCCACTCCTCAGGCTCCCGCACATCGACGATCTGCGCACCAGCACCGTCCCGTACGTACTCGGCCACCGTGATCTCCCGCGCCTGGTGAACCTCTGTGTTTCCGGAAGCGCCGCCTAAGCCTTTTCTGTTCATACCGTCACCATCCCTTCTCGACGCTGCTATGCGGTCGGCAGGCTCGCCGCGTTCCAGGCGGCCATGCCTCCCGGAACCGTCATGACATGCTTCAGCCCGCGATCCTGCAACAGGCTTGCCGCGAGCGAAGAGCGATACCCCGTCCCGCAAATCACCGCGACTGGCGATTTGCGAGGAATCGCCACCGCCTGGCCTTGCGCCAGCGCTCCCGCGGCGATGTTTTGCGATCCAGCAATGTGGCCCGCCTCCCACTCGGTTCGGTCCCGCACGTCCAGCACCCGAAATCCGTTCGAGCTCTGCCCGATGCGCTCCGCAAGGTGCTCGACCGTCATCTCCCCCAGCGTTTCCACCGGCCGGCCGCTTGCGCGCCAGGCCTCGATCCCACCGCGCAGGTACCCCGCGACCGCGTCGATGCCGATGCGCCGCAATTCCGTCCGCGCCTCTGCAAAGCGGGAATCATCCGGCAGGATCAGAACGACCTCGCGATCGTATGGCGTCAACCAGCCGGACCAGATCGCGAAGCTCGGTCCCAGCCCGACAGAGACCGCACCCGGGATATGCCCGCGTCCGAACTCCCCGGACTCACGGGCATCGATCACCAGTGCTCCCTTCGCCTGGAAGGCCGCCACGTCATCAGCGGAGAGCTGGTCTCCGGCCGGCAACGCTCGTAGCAGCGCCGGTCCCACCTTGTTGACCAGTTTCATCACCGGGTAGTACGCGGGCGGCGTCGGCATCCCCTCCATCACCGAGCGAATGAAATCCTCCTGGGAGTCCGCCTGGAACGCGTAGTTGAAGAGCTTTTCCTGGCCGATCGTGGTTTGCGCCGCGTCCCCGATCTTCTTGCCGCAGGGTGAGCCAGCGCCGTGGCCGGGATAGACCACGACCGAATCTGGCAAATTGGCCAGGCGCTGGGTGACAGTCTCGTAAAGCTGCTCGACAAGAACCTTCTGTTGCTCCGCTCCCAACAGGTCAGGCCGCCCGATCTCTCCGGCGAACAAAACATCGCCCGAAAACAGAACGATCGGATCCTCCCCCTGGTCGGGATCGAACAGGAGATACGCGAGATGCTCGGGCGTGTGCCCCGGAGTCCAGAAGGCCCGAAGCGTCAGGTTGCCAACGCGAACGACATCGCCGTCGTCAAGCGGCCGATGGGGAAACTCGGACCCACCGAGCCGGCCAGCATAAATCGGCGCTCCGGTGGCCGCTGCCAGTTCCCGCGCTCCACTTACGAAGTCAGCATGGACATGCGTCTCCAGAATGGCCACGATCGTCAGTCCTGAGCTCGCCGCCCAGTCGAGATAGACATCGACATCGCGCCGCGGGTCGATAATCGCGGCTTTCCCGGTTGCTGCATCGGCGACGCCGTACGCGACCTCCGCGAGTCCGGGCGTGTAAAAACGTTCGATGATCATCATCCAAGTCCTCCTGACACGTCGCCCACACCCCATTGGTTAGGCGTGTGCCGGCCGCTCGCGTCTAATCGCCTGTCGCGGCCAACCGGTTGGCCTCGCTCATCTCCCGAATGACCTGGCCTACGTCACAGCCAGTGCCCTTGTTGTAGGGGAGCATGGCGAGGATCCTGGCCATCGTGCAGGTATCCGTGATGGCCGAAACGAGCAATCCCGCGCCCACCCCCGCCGCGAGGAACGCCAGGCGCGGGGCTACCAGACTTCCCGCCAGCCCGGCGAGCACCAGAGCTCCAGCCACTCCTCGCACCTGGCGCTCCATGCTCCACCGTTCCTTGCCGCGCACCACGGGAAGCCCCGCGTTTTCCCAGGCGCTCAGTCCCCCGGCCAGCACATGCAGTCCAGGCAGGTCGGCGCCCAGCAGCGCGCGCTCCGCCTCCTGCGCCCGTTGACCCGATCGGCAGACCAGCACCACCGGGTTCTCGACCGCTGATCCAAGCTGGCTGCCGTATTCAGGCAGCCGATCCAACGGAAGATTGAAGCTTCCCGGAATGTGCATCGCCGCGAACTCCGCCGGCGAGCGAACATCGAGGACTGTGACCTCGCCAAGTCGATCGACCAGTTCTTGGGCAGCCACGCGTGCGCCTAATGCTGCCTGTTCCACCGTTGACGCTCTTCCCTTCAAGTGTCTAGCGGATTCCTTGAGTCCGTTTTTGGCAGTCATCGGCCACTCCGCACTATGGCCTTGACGGCTTGCTCCACGGCCGCCTCGGCGTTCGGGAACTCATCCGGGTGGCGCAGGCAATACATGGCGAAGGTCTCGATCATGTCCACGCTCAGCGCGTTCATCGCCGCCTTGGCCGCGGCAACCTGATCGATCACGGCCAGGCAATCCCGTCCTTCATCAATCATGCGTTGGATGCCGCGGGTCTGCCCCTCGATCCGCTTCAACCGGCTCTGGAACTCGGCTCGCTTGGCCTCTTCCAGGAGATGAACGCTGGCCATGGTTACCATCCTTCGCTTCAAATCCTTTATACAATACCCCTGTAGGGTATGTTAACCCTTCCCGCGCGGTTGCGCAAGGGTCATTCCTCATGTTCCGTTCTCAATGCAGGGTCAAGAGATTTCGCAAACACGGCGGGTATACTCGCCGCATCGAGGTAGAGATGAGTTCGGACCGACGCGCGAACATCTGCGTCGGTGCGCGCGGTCGTTGACGCGAGGGAGCGAAATGAGCGAGGCCGGGACTCGGATGAAGGGCGCCCACGAGATCGCAATCGAGACACTCTTCGACGAGCAGCGGGAGTTTCCCCCCTCTCCCGAGTTCGTCGCACAGGCCAACGTCAATGACCCCGCCATCTATGACGAGGCAGCTGCCGATCTTGAAGGCTATTGGGGCGGCGAGGCATCCCGCCTCGACTGGTACCGGCCCTGGGATACCGTCCTGGAGTGGGATCCCCCCTTCGCCAAGTGGTTCAACGGCGGCCAGCTCAATGTTTCCGTAAACTGCCTCGATCGCCACGTCAACGCCGGCGGCGGCGACAAGATCGCCTACTACTGGGAAGGCGAGCCCGGCGACCGTAAAGTCGTCACCTATCGTGATCTCTACATCGAGGTCAACAAAACGGCCAACGCCCTCAAGGAGCTTGGCGTCTTGCGCGGCGACCGCGTCGCCATCTACATGCCGATGATCCCCGAGCTTCCCGTCGCCATGCTCGCCTGCGCCCGCATCGGCGCGCCGCATACCGTCGTTTTCGGCGGCTTTTCCGCCGAGGCCCTCGCCGATCGCATCAACGACTCCGCCGCCAAACTGGTGATCACCTCAGATGGCGGCTATCGCCGGGGCAAGGCCAGCGGCCTCAAGGTAAACGTGGACGAGGCGATCGAGCTGACGCCAAGCGTCGAGCACGTCCTGGTGGTGAAGCGCACCGGACAGGACGTGACCATGGCCGCTGACCGCGATCTCTGGTGGCACGACATCGTGCCCCGTCAGGCGGATTGGTGCGAGCCGGAGCGGATGGAGAGCGAAGACATGCTCTACCTCCTCTACACCTCCGGCACCACGGCCAAGCCGAAGGGCATCCTGCATACCACCGGCGGCTACCTCACCGGCATCACCAGCACCCATCGCCAGGTTTTCGACATCAAAGACGAGGATGTCTTTTGGGCCGCCGCCGATATCGGCTGGGTCACCGGGCACTCCTATATCGTCTACGCCCCCCTCGCCAATCACACCACCGGAGTGATGTACGAAGGCACGCCTGATTGGCCCGACCCCTCCCGTTGGTGGGAGATCGTCGAGCGCTACGGCGTCACCGTTGTCTACATGGCCCCAACCGCGATTCGGGCACACATGAAGTGGGGCCCGCACCATGCCGAAAAGCACGATCTCTCCTCGCTGCGTCTCCTTGGCACCGTCGGCGAGCCGATCAACCCCGAAGCGTGGATCTGGTACCACGAGCACATCGGCAAGGGGCGCTGCCCGGTTGTCGACACCTGGTGGCAGACGGAAACGGGGGGCATCATGATCTCGCCGCTGCCGGGTCTGACTACCACGAAACCCGGCTCAGCCACCAAGCCGATGCCGGGGGTAGAAGCTGACGTCGTCGACGATCTGGGCCAGTCGGTTCCCCTCGGTGAGGGCGGCTATCTCGTCCTGAAGAAGCCCTGGCCATCCATGCTCCGAGGCATTTACGGCGACCCCGAGCGCTACAAATCGACCTACTGGAGCAAGTTCCCCGGCATGTACTTCCCTGGCGATGGCGTTCGCCGCGATGAAGATGGCGACTTCTGGCTGATGGGCCGCGTCGATGACGTGATGAACGTCTCGGGGCACCGCCTCTCCACGGCCGAGATCGAGAGCGCCCTCGTCGATGACAAGCGGGTGGCCGAAGCGGCGGTCGTCGGCCGCCATGACGACCTCACCGGCGAGGCGATCTGCTGCTTCGTCATCCTGAAATCGGGCGTCGAAGCCAGCCCGGCGCTTGGCGAAGAATTGCGCGCGCACGTCGCCCACAAGATCGGACCGATCGCGCGCCCGCGGCAGGTGATGTTCACACCCGACCTGCCCAAGACCCGCTCCGGCAAGATCATGCGCCGCCTCCTGCGCGACATCGCCGTCGGCCGTCAACTCGGCGACACCACCACCCTCGCTGACGCGGGCGTCGTGGACTCCATTCGCGAAGCCTCGGCCACCGCCTCGGACGACGAGTGACGGCGGTGATGGGCGATAGGTGATAGGTGATAGGTGATAGGTGATAGGTGATAGGTGATAGGTGATAGGTGATAGGTGATAGGGAAAACGACGAGATGCCTCCCTGAGATCTCCGTTGTACCACCCGTCATCCGGCACCCATCACCCATCACCCAGGTACGTCGTGAACCACTCGACAATCCGCCGCATTCGATCCACCCGCCGATCCGGCCGCCCGATGCCGGCCAGGAAATGCGGCTCGTTCGGGTAGCGGACGAATTGCGTCGTCTTGCCACGAGAACGGAGGATGGTGAAGAGCGTTTCCGATTGCTCCGGCGGACAGCGCAGGTCCCCTTCCGATTGCAGGAGGAGCAACGGAGCGTCGTTCTTGTGAATCTGCATGAACGGGGAGGCCGCCAGGAACGCGTCGATGTCCTCCGGCAGCCGGCCTACCCCGGCGAACCGCTCGTCGGTATAGCCCGGCAGATCCGAGCCGCCATACCAGGAGACAAAGCTGCTGAGCGGATTCTCCGCCTCCGCCGCCCCGAAGCGCCCCGGGTGATGGCCGAGCAACCAGGTCGTCAGGTAGCCGCCGTATGACAGACCCATGACCCCCACGCGCTCCGCATTGGCGATGCCTTGCTCGATCGCCCAATCAACCACGTGGAGCACGTCCGCGCCGCCCACCTCGCCCCATTGGCCGTGCGCGGCTTTGGCGAAGGCTTCCCCATAGCCGCTCGACCCTCGCGGATTCGGATAGAGCACGTGGAATCCGGCGTCCGCAAGAGCGAGCATCTCCAGCCAGGGCGTCGGCCCATGCGCCGCGTGCGGGCCGCCGTGGATCTGCACGACCACCGGCCCCGGCATTGGCGCGTCGCGGCCCTCGATCAGCCAGACATCGACCTCATGCCCCTTGGCATGCGGCAGGCGATGCCGCACCGGGTCGCGGCGAAACGGCTCAAGCCAGTCTGATCCATTCTCGGTCAGCCGCCACATCTCGCCACGTTCGAGGGCGTAGATTTCGGTAGCTTTCCCCCGCTCGCTGGCCACCATGGCGATGCGGCCAGCCGCGATAGCAATGGAGTTGCAGACGATCTCGCCCGTAACGAGTGCCGCCGCGTCGCCCGTTTCCACGTCGAAGCGATAGGGCACGGTCCGGCCTTCATCCCCGACCTGAGCGACGATCGTCGCGTCATCCAGCCATTCGCAGGCCAGGCGAGAACCGCGCACATTGAGATCGCCTGTCGTCACGTTCTCCACCGGACGGTCGAGGTCGGGACCGAGGCGACGCCATTCCTTGCCGTCGCTCAGGTAAAGGTGGTTGTCGGCCCACGACGGCTGCTCCGGATAATCGGAGCCGATAATCGCCAGGCGATTCCCCGCCGGCGCGGGACGCGCCGCTGCCACCCCGCCCGGCAGCGACGCCAGGCGCACCGGATCGCTCGCGCCTTCGCTGTCGAGTTGCCACGCCGCCGCCCGCTCCGAAAAGCGCCGCATCCCGGCATCTGCCTCGGCGTCCGCCACAACCACCACCGATTCGCCATCGGGCAGCCAGCGGGCGTCGAGAATTTCCCAAGCAGGATCGCTG
Source organism: Thermomicrobiales bacterium (assembly GCA_038246475.1). GTDB lineage: Bacteria > Chloroflexota > Chloroflexia > Thermomicrobiales > UBA6265 > JACCXM01. The sequence continues at coordinate 7,025 of JBBRVX010000039.1, forward strand.
ATCCGTCTTGGCTCTCCACCGTCAACCGAAACAATCCAGGCGCTCGCCAACTGGTTGCGGAATCCCGCGTTGTCGAGCCTCCAGGCAAAATCGTCGATCACGCGCGCGGTCGGATCGTCCGGATCGCCAACCGCCAGGCGCTCGATCCCACTCGACGCAATCAGCAGCAAGCGCGTTCCATCGGACGACCATCGGGCAGCCGTCGTCTCCTTCGGCACGTCCGCGGCGAGGCGCACTTCGCCGCCGTCGAGGGGGAGCAGCCAAGGCTGCGCCCTCCCTCCCCGGTCGGAGAGAAACAAAAGCGTGCGGCCGTCTGGCGAGAAGTCTGGCTTTGTGTCCCTCGCGGTGGCGTACGTCAATTGGCGGGCCTCCCCACCGGCCCAAGGCGTCCGCCACAAGTTCGAGACGTAGCGCCCGTCCTGGATTACCCTCCTGCTGTACACCACCGAAGAACCATCCGGGGCGATGGTCACATCCTGAATCTGCGCCTGCTTGAGCACGTCTTCGGGCTGAAATCGTACCTCTGTTTCTGCCATCGTCACCTCACCGGCCTTGACCATTCGTCTCATCCCCATTGCTTTTCTTCTGGCACGAAGTGCGACATCATCACTACCCTCGACGCCAGTCTAACGGCGGGAGGCATTGGTGCCCGAATATCCCAGCGGAACGGTCGCGTTCCTGTTCACCGACATCGAGGGCTCCACGCGCCGCTGGGAGTCTCATCACCAGCAGATGCAGGTCGCGGTCGAGCGCCATTTTCGTCTTATTGGCGACGTCGTCAACGCTCATGACGGCGTCCTCTTCAAGACAATCGGCGATGCCGTGCAGGCCGCTTTCCCCTCCGTTCCGGCCGCCGTCACCACCGCCATCGAGGCCCAGGCCGCGCTGCGCGCTGAAGATTGGGGAGAGATTGGGCCGCTGCGCGTGCGAATGGCGGTTCATGTCGGGGAGGCCACACCGCGCGACGGCGACTACCTCGCGCCAGCGCTCAACCGGCTGGCCCGCGCTCTGGCAACGGGCTATGGCGAGCAGATCTTGCTCACTGAGGCCGCACGCGCGCTCGCGACCGCGCCGCCGCCCGGCCATGCTCTCCGCGATCTCGGCCGCCATCGCCTGCGCGATCTGCTCGAGGCGGAACACCTCTATCAGGTCACGGGCCCCGGCCTCCCCGCCGACTTCCCTCCGCTGAAGAGCCTCGATACGTGGCCGAACAACCTCCCCGCCCAGCCCACGCCGCTGATCGGTCGCGAAACGGAATTGGCCGCCTTGCGCCAGGCAGTCACGTCGCCCGCCACACGCCTCATCACCCTGACGGGTCCCGGCGGCGCTGGGAAGACGCGCCTCGCCCTGCAGGTGGCCGCCGAAGTGGTGGACGCCTTCCCCGATGGGGTCTGGTGGGCGCCGTTGGCGTCGATATCCGATCCCGCCTTGGCGCCCGAAGCGATTGCCACGGCCCTTGGCGTGCGAGAGCTTGCCGAAGAACGAATGCTCTCCACGCTGACCACGTTTCTGCAATCACGGAAGCTGCTGATCGTGCTCGACAATCTTGAGCAGGTGATCGAGGCCGGGCCCCTCATCGCCAACCTCCTCAACGCCGCTCCGGGCCTGGTCGTGCTGGCCACCAGCCGCGAGCCCCTTCGCCTACGCGCGGAACAGGAGTTTCCGGTTGCCCCCCTTCCCCTGCCCGAGGGCCGGGAGATTCCACCACCCGACGAAGCCCGCACAGTTCCCTCCGTGCAGCTCTTCATCGAGCGGGCGCAGGGCGTGAAGCCCAGCTTCGATCTCACCGCCGAAAACGTCGCCGACGTAGTCGCCATCTGCCGCCGCCTTGATGGTCTGCCCCTCGCCATCGAGCTCGCCGCAGCGCGCATCCGCATCCTCACTCCCGCCGCGTTGCTCGCCCGCCTCGATCAGCAGCTCTCCCTGCTCACCGGCGGCGCCAGGGATTTGCCGGAACGGCAACAGACGTTGCGCGCGGCCATCGCCTGGAGTCACGATCTGCTTGATGCGGACGAGCAAGCGCTCTTTGCCCGGCTTGCGGTCTTTACCAGTGGCAGCACAGTCGACGCCGCCGAATCGATGCTCGCGGTGGCCGGCAATCTGGGCATCGATCTGCTCGATGGCATCGATTCGCTCGTCCAGAAGAGCCTCCTCCGCCAGGGCGAGACGTCCTACGGGGATGTCCGCTTCACGATGCTTCAGTCCATCCGCGAGTTCGCTCAGGAGCGTCTGGCAGAACTGCCTGACGCGGCGAAAGTCCATCAGGCGCATGCTGACACCTTCTTCCTGATCGCCGAAAACGCCGACTGGGATGATCTGGAGCATCAAGCCGATTTGCTCGATCGGCTTGAAGCGGATCATGCCAACTTCCGCCAGGCGCTCGACCACTTCCAGCAGCAGGGTGGTGATGGCGTCGCCCTCCGCCTCCGGCTGGCCGCCGCCCTCTCCTATTTCTGGTGGGTGCGGGGACATCTGACCGAGGGCCGGGGCGTGCTCGATAGCGCCTTGGCCGCCGAGGGTAAGGTCCGCCCGCTTGATCGGGCCGAAGCGTTGTCAGGAGCGGCTCTGCTCGCCGAAGCGCAATGGGACCTCGAACCTGCGCGCGCGATGCACGAGGAAGCCCTCGCCTTGCGGAGGGAAGCCGGCGATCTGCGCGGCGTCGCCGGATCGCTGACCGGCCTCGCCGTGATCGCCCGCAACGAAGGGGATCTCGATCGCGCCCAACTTCTCCACCAGGAAGCCCTCGACGCCTGGAGGGCCACAAACGATGCCGCTGGCGTCGCCGGCGCCACCCTCGACCTCGGCATTGTCAGCCAAATGCGCGGCGACGACGCGAACGCCGCTCCCCTCCTCCGCGAGTCACTCGAACGTTTCGCGCGCATCCACGACCTCGCCGGGGAAGCGTCGGCGCATCAGTGGCTTGGTGTGCTGGCCATCACAACCGGCGATCTGGCCGGTGCCGCCAACCACTTCAACGAAAGTCTGGCTCGCTGGCGCAGGCTTGAGAATCCGCAGATGACCGCGATGGACCTGGCGAATCTCGGCGAGGCAAAACAGATCGCCGGATCGCTGGACGAAGCCGAAGCGCTCTATCGCGAAGCCCTGGCGCTCCATAAAGGGCTGGGCGACCCAGTGGGACAAGGAGTCGTCCTTGGACTTCTCGGCCGGCTCACCCTTGATCGCGGCGATGCCATGCTCGCCATCGACCAGCTGCGCGATGCCCTCCGGCTCGGTTGGGATTATGGTGACCGCTCCGGCGCCGCGGACGCGCTTGACGCCCTGGCCGAGGCGGCGCTGCAACGTGGCGAGCGGGCATGGGCCGCCGAGATGCTGCAGGCCAGCGATCGCATCCACGCGGAAACCGGCATCCGCCGCACCAGCTATTACGCCCTACGCTATGCCCGCATCAAAGAAGCCCAGGACATCGCAGCACCCGCCCAGTCACTGAGCATCGAAGAGACGATCCGCAAAGCACTTTCGGGCACTGCCCCGCTCAGCCAGCGACCCCAGACAGCCAGTCATTGACTCCTGAACCATTCTTGGAAACCTCCCACGGGTGTAGGGTGTGACGCCTGCGTCCTTGCAGCCCGCGGCTCCGGGAACGGCGCCGATGCCGCGTCATTCCGCGGTTCGCGTGGCGTTCTTCGGGACATTATCGTGATTCGACGAGGATCTGATCTCTCGCGCCAAGCCAGCGGCGTCCCCCTGACCTCATGAACACGGGCCCTGGCTTATCTTCCCGGCCGCCGGTAGCTCCCGCCCCGTGCCGTTTGCCGCTTGCAACCATTGGTGCAGTCAGCAGAATCGCAGCACTGGGCGCCGCCATTCGCGTCCTCACAGACGAATCGATTGCTGCCCTCGCAACAGAACTCACCAGTGGGCTGGCCCGAGCCGTCGTAGCTGATGAAGCAATGCCCGGGTTGATCGCAACACCTGCCATCGCACGAGCAGGATTCTCCGTCACATGCCCGCGCTGCACCGCCTCCCGGCGGGGGCTCACAGGCGACGCAGTTCCCTGCAATGACGACTTCGTTCTCCCGGCACGTGCAACGACCTAGCTCTACATTACACGTGGTTCCGTCTCTGCAACTGACTCTGCAAGGCCCGCATCCGCCGGGAAGCCCGATACTGGTGCAAATGCACTCGCCACTCGTACATAAGCTGTTTTCGGGACACGCCGGTTCGTCTTTGCACTGACACACCCCATTGTTGCAGCCATCGCTGGTCCGAGAGTCGCACGCGACGCCGCACGTTCCGCAGTTTTCCGCATCATTGGAAAGGTTCTTGCAGCCATCTGGCGAACAGCACGTCTCGTCATCGCCACAGGAGTCGCCAACACTCCCCAGGCAGCAGCTTCCCGCGACACACGCGCCCCCGCAGACGATCTTGCCCTCTCCGCACAAGCAGAGCCCGCCATCGCAGGTCTCGCCTGCAAAACACCCGGCCCCGCAGGCACCGCAGTTCTCTGGGTCGCTGTGCAGACCCTTGCAGCCTCGTCCCGGACAGCACTGCTCGTCGCCCGTGCACGATGCAACAGACCCGCCTTCGCAGCAGTTCCCCGTCACGCAGGCGCCGTCGCACTCGATCCGCCCTGCTCCACACGAGCAATTGCCGTTGACGCACGACTCCCCATCGGGGCAGCGATTCCCACACGCACCGCAGTTCTTCTCATCGTTCTTGATGTTGGTACAGGCGCGGCCGCAGCGATTGGGCCGCTCTTTACGGCACGGCTTCTTCTTCGGGCGCCGCTTCTCCTGCTTTGGCTGCTCCTGCTTCCGCGCGCCCTTTCGGTGGTTCTTCCCCTTGCTCGCGTCCGCTCCTGCCGCGGCCATGCCGAGCAGACCCGCGCCGAGCAGGGCGCGCAGTGCGTCGCGGCGCGAACCGGCGCTCCCGATAAGGCGCGCTACGCGATCGAAAAGCTGGTCGTCCATCGACTCCATCCCGGGAACGCCATTGCGCGCAATCGTCCATTGAACGTTCTGAGCATTATGCAATGTTCTTCACAATTGTCCAGCCCCTTCCGCATCGAGTTCCTGAAGCTGGTGGGTGATCCCGCCTTCGCCGGGGAGGCCGCAATCGCTCGCGCAATACGCGATAGTCTTTCCCGGTCGACTCCGTATCGGATCGAGAGACGTGATTTCCGAGAAAGGCGCCTGTGGCCGTGACCGCAACAGAGAAAACCCTGATTTCCGGAGCGCGCGTCGTCGATGGAACCGGCAACCCCTGGTTCTATGGCGACGTCCTGATCGTTGGGGATACGATCGCCGCCGTTGCCCCGGCCGGGAGCGCGCCCCGTACCGGGACGAATGTCATCGACGCCGCGGGGATGGTCGTCTGCCCCGGCTTCATCGACATCCAGTCGCACTCGATCGTCCCCTTCATGTCCGATCGCCGCTCCCTCTCCAAGATCACCCAGGGCGTCACCACCGAGATCATGGGCGAAGCCTGGACGCCTTCCCCCTTCGGCGGCCGTATCGCCGACCCCTTCCGGGACACCTTTCCCCTCATGGCCAGCGAGCGCGACGCCTGGTCCGCCCTGGCCCGCTCCTGGAGCCGCTTTGGCGACTGGCTCCGCTGGCTGGAATCCGCCGGAGTCTCCGTCAACGTCGGCTCCTTAGTGGGCGACGGCACGGTCCGCGAATGGGGTAAGGGGTTGGCCCTGGGCCAGGCATCCCCTGCCGAGCTGACCGACATGAAAGACATGCTGGCCGGCTGCATGGAAGATGGCGCCTTCGGCCTCGCCACGGCCCTGATTTATCCCCCCGGCTGCTATGCCACCACCGAGGAGCTGGTCGCCCTCTGCGAAGTGGTAGCTGCCTATCACGGCGTCCACATTACCCATATGCGATCGGAAGAATCGCGCCTGCTCGAGGGCCTGGAAGAAACACTGGAGATCGCGGCCCGCACCGGCGTCGCCACCGAGATCTATCACCTCAAAGCGGCGGGCCACGCCAACTGGCCGAAGATGGCGTCGGTTATCCAACGCATCGACGCCGCGCGCGCCGATGGTCTCGACATCACCGCCGACATGTATCCCTACATCGCCGCGGGCACCGGCCTGGCCTCCTGCCTGCCGCCCTGGGCGGAAGCAGACGGCAAGCTCTGGGACAATCTGGCCGACCCCGCGATGCGCGCACGCGTCCGTGCGGCCATGATCGCCCCCGCCGACGATTGGGAAAACCTGGGCGCTAGCGCCGGGCCCGAGGGCGTCATCCTGGCCGGCATCCAACGCCCGGAGTTCTCCACCTATCGCGGCCGAAGCCTCGCCGCCGTGGCGGCGGAGCGCGATCAGGCCTGGGTGGATACCGTGCTCGATCTTCTCGCCGCAGAGGGCCACAACATCTTCTGCTTCTACTTCGAGATGAGTGAGGAAAACACCCGGCTGCAGATGCAACAGCCCTGGATCAAGTTTTCGACTGACGCCGGAGGCGTCGACCCCGATCGCCTCGAAGATCGCGGCCTCCTCCATCCCCGCGGCTTCGGGACCTTCACCCGCGTCCTCGGCCACTACGTGCGCAACGAAGGCGTCCTTCCCCTCGAAGATGCCGTCCGCAAGATGACTTCCGCCGTCGCCGATCGCCTTTCCTTGCGCGGCCGTGGTCAGTTGCGCGCCGGCATGATGGCCGATGTGGTGATATTCGACCCCGCCACGGTCGCCGATCACGCCACGTTCGACGATCCCCACCAGCTTTCCACCGGCATTCGCGATGTCTGGGTCAACGGCGTCCGCGTCCTCGACGATGGCGCCCACACCGGCGCCACTCCCGGCCGCTGGCTCAAGGGTCCCGGCTACCGAGAGCCAGATCACGAGGAATCCAGCTGAATCGGCCCGCCCAGAGAGACGCTAACCTTCTTCGTCTCCCGTGGGTCCCGAAAGACAGAGATCGCCCGGCGCCGCACCATCGCCAGCGCATTGATTGCGCGACTCCTTCCATCCCCCAACCTCCTTCCGTCGGGCACAAGAAAAGGGAGCGGCCTTTCGGCCACTCCCTCCGTCGGGACCTGATGGGACCCTAGTAGTTGTAATTTCGCGGGGGCGCTGATGCCCGCCGCAACTGGAAACACTCCCGGCAATAAACCGGCTTGTCCGTGCGTGGCTCGAAGGGAACTTCCGTATCCCGTCCACACTCGGAACAGACCGCCGGATACATCTGGCGCGGCCCGCTCGAGTAGCCGCCACCGCTGCCGCCGCCGGAAGAATAGCCGCCCCCGCCGCCGCCGTAACTGCCGCCCGACGAGTACGAGCCGCCGCCACTGTAGCCGCCGGAGGAGTAGCCTCCGCTGCCGCCGCCACTTCCGCTGTAGCCTGAATCAAACCCCTGGGACGCGCGCTGCGCCTTCCGGTTCGATCGGCACGACGGACAACGCTGGGGTTCGCTGAACCCCCGCTCCGCATAAAACGCCTGCTCGCCGGCCGTAAACGTGAACGCCTGACCGCAATCGCGGCAGGTGAGCGTTCGATCGCTCATTCCGCCTGAACCCTCCGCCGCGTCGTCATTGGCGCGGCAACTCACGAAAAAAAGAAAAAGACCAGAGACGTTTCCGGCGGAACGAGTCACGTTTAACGAGACCACGCTGGGTCCGACGATCACGCGCGCTAAGGAATCGTCTGAGAATGGATTTATAACATCCCGTCGGCTCTGTCAAGCGTTGAAGCAGAAATCACCAGAAATGCGTCCCGTCCTGCCCCGTTTTGGGCGGGATCGCTATGCTAGGATGCCACCGCCAGCGCGCCCGTGCGGCGCTCGTACAGGCTGGATGATGCTGAGGAAACCATCATGAATCTCCACGAGTATCAGGCGTCGGAGCTTTTTGCCAGCCATGGCATTCGTGTCAATGGCGGGCAGGTCGCTGCCACCCCTGACGACGCCGCCGCCGCGGCCCGCGATCTGGGCGGCACGGTGGTCGTCAAAGCGCAAGTCCACATCGGCGGCCGGGGCAAGGCCGGCGGCGTAAAACTGGCGCGAACGCCCGACGAAGCTCGCGCGGCCGCCGCCGATATCCTTGGCCTCGACATTCGCGGTCATACCGTGTGCAAGGTCCTCGTCGCCCCCGCCGCCGATATCGCCCAGGAGTTCTATCTCGGCGTCACCCTCGACCGTGCTCGCCGCCAGAACGTCGTCATGGCCAGCGCCGAAGGTGGCGTCGACATCGAAGAGGTCGCCAGGGACACGCCCGAACGCATTTTCCGCGCCCTCGTCGATCCCTCTCTCGGGCTTCACGCCTGGCAGGCCCGGCAGTTGGCGTTTTCCCTCGGCATCCCATCGGACAAGGTCTCCGGCTTTGCTGCCATCGCCTTGCAGCTCTATGAAGCCTACCTGCGCGAGGATGCCACCCTGACCGAGATCAACCCCCTGGTGCTCACCGGAGGTGGCGAATGGCTGGCTCTCGACGCCAAGATGACCATCGACGACAACGCCCTCTTCCGTCACGCCGCCGTCGAAGCATTGCGCGACCTGGATGAAGAAGACCCCACCGAGGTCGACGCGCGCAAGTCCGGCATCTCCTTCGTCAAGCTGGATGGCAACATCGGCTGCATCGTCAATGGCGCCGGGCTCGCCATGGCCACCATGGATGCCGTGAAATTGCACGGGGGCGAGCCAGCGAACTTTCTCGATGTCGGCGGCGGCGCCAGCGCCGATCAGGTCGCCAAGGCGTTCGGCCTCGTCACCGCCGATCCGAACGTCCGCGCCATACTGATCAATATCTTCGGCGGCATAACTCGTGGCGACGTCGTCGCCCAAGGGATAGCCGAGGCCCTACAGCGTGTCGACGTTCACGTGCCCATTGTAGTGCGGCTCTCCGGCACGAATGCGGAGGAAGGGCAACGACTCATCTCCGAGATTGGCCTGACCGCCACCGACAAGATGGATGACGCGGCCGCGGAGGCCGTCCGCGCGGCAAAAGCCGCTTGACGTCGAGAATCATGGGGGAGGGATCGTACCGGTGAGCATCCTCGTCGATTGCGACAGCCGGGTGCTGGTGCAAGGCATCACCGGTCGGGAAGGGTCTTTTCATACGCAACAGATGGTCGAATACGGAACGAACGTCGTGGGGGGCGTCACCCCGGGTGGACGAGGCAAGCGCGTCGCCGAGGTCCCCGTCTTTGACACCGTCGCCGACGCGGTTGTCGAAACAGCGCCCAACGTGGCCATTATCTTTGTACCTGCCCGTTTTGCGCCTGACGCCATCTATGAGGCGATCGACAACGGCATTCCTTTCGTCATCTGCATTACCGAAGGGATCCCTGTCGCGGACATGATCCCCGTTTACGCCCATGTGCAGGCACGCGGCGCACGCTTGCTCGGCCCCAACTGTCCGGGCATGATCACCCCCAATCAGGCCAAAATCGGCATCATGCCCGGCTTCATTCATGCGCCGGGCCCGGTCGGCGTCGTCTCTCGCTCGGGAACGCTGACGTATGAGGTAGTCGACGCGTTGACCCGCGCTGGCATTGGCCAAACGACCGCCGTCGGCATCGGCGGTGATCCGGTGATCGGCACCTCCTTTGTCGATGTTCTCGGCCTCTTCGAAGCGGATCCCGCCACCGAGGCGATCGTCCTCATCGGCGAGATCGGCGGCTCCGATGAGGAGCTCGCCGCGCAATTCATCCGGGAGCACGTGACCAAGCCGGTCGTTGGCTTCATCGCCGGCCAGACCGCGCCTCCCGGCAAGCGGATGGGCCATGCCGGAGCCATCATCTCGGGCGGGTCTGGCACGGCTGCCGAAAAGATGGCCGCCCTTACGACGGCCGGCGTGCGCGTTGTTGATCGCCCTTCGGCCGTTCCAGACGCGATCCAGCACGCGTTGTCGAGGCCGTAACCGCATCCCGCGGTAGCCAATCCCACCCTCGTGCGCGCATTCAGCAAACCCTCAGCTTCAGTTCAGGGAGCATTCAGCGCGCTTCGGCATACTCATCTCAAGATCGGTTCCGGGGGCGGTGCTGGGCGGGCCAATCCGTCCCCGGGTCCGGTCAAACTCAATACGGAAACACGGCGTCCATTGACTGGACGAAGAATGAGGGAGAGGTCCCATGAATGAGGTGAAAACAGGCCGTTGGCGAAAGGTGGCGCTTACTGGCGTCCTCACGCCGGGGCTGATCCTTGGCGCTGCTGGCGCACTCGGGTTCGGGCTGCTGCCGGGCGCCTCGGTGCCACATGCGTCCGCGGAGTCGATTCTCGCCAATGGCGCCTGCACGGCATTTACCGCTCCGACCACGCAGACGACGCCACTCTCGGTGGCCGATGTCGCTGAGAAAGTCAATCCGGCCGTCGTAACGGTGCTCAACATGCAGCCGCTCAGTCAGGCCGACATGAGTGTCATCTCTGGCATCCAGGGGTTGCCCGAGATTCCCGGCATGCCCGGCATCGACGGGCCGCAGGGTGGCATCGAACTGCCTGGCGGCGATACCGGCCCTTCGAACGACCCACAGATCCAGACTCCGCAAGACGGCGACACCCTGGTGCCGGTGGGCAGCGGCTCGGGCTTCATCGTCGACACCCTCGGCCATGTCATCACGAATGCCCACGTCGTCGACGGCGCCGAGGAGCTCACCGTCGTCCTGGCCGATGGTACAGAGATCCCGGCCACGGTTATTGGCGCGGAGCCACTGCTTGATGTTGCCGTCCTGCAACTTGATCTCCCAGCCGGGCAATCCGTTCCCGGCACGGTCGCGTTTGGCGACTCTGACAGCCTCCGCGCTGGCGACGAAGTGGTAGCCATCGGCACGGCCCTGGGGGCATTCCCGAACACCGTCAGCGAGGGAACCGTCAACGGCGTGAATCGCTCCTTCCCCGGCGAAGTCGACCTCACCACCATGATCCAGCACGACGCCGAGATCTGGCACGGCAACTCCGGCGGCCCCCTGTTGAACCTTGAGGGCCAAGTGGTTGGCATCAATACCGCCGGCATTGGCTCCGGCATGATGGGCGCCGACTCCGGCTCCGCCGACATGGCCTTTGCCGTCGAGGGCAACACCGTCTGCAAGGCCGCCGCCGATCTCCTTGAGAATGGCGAAATCGTCTGGCCATACATGGGCCTGAAGGCCGATCCAACTTCGGAAGGCCACGTCATTACCGAGGTCGTCGAGGGTGGCCCTTCGGCTGGTGCCGGCCTCGAAGTTGACGATGTCATCACGGCCCTCGATAACCAGAAGATCGATCGCGAGAATACGTTGCAAGATCTCCTGTTCCAGCATGAGCCAGGAGACGTGATTGATGTCACCGTCGACCGAGGCGGCACAACCCAGGATTTCCAGGTGACGCTTGCCGAGCGCCCAGAAATCACCCAGTAGATCATCCTTCGTGGACCCATCCCGCTGGGTCGATCTTCCCTCCCTTTTCTCCCGTGATGAAGGGCAGCCCGCAAGGGTTGCCCTTCATCACGTTTCCCTGCTCGGATCGTGGGACGCGCCGCCACGTGACGTCCCAGCGGAGTACCATCGTCATTCGACGCTGGAGCATTGGGTGGCAGACGCAGGCAGCTCGACAATCAAGCGCACCGTCCGGATCCTGGTTGTGGAAGATGAGCCCAGCATCGCCGGCTTCGTGCGCCGGGGACTCCATTTTGAAGGCTACGACGTCGATGTCGTCGCCGACGGCCTTGCTGCTATGCGCGTCCTGCGCGACACGCCCCCCGATCTCCTTGTGCTTGACATCATGGTGCCCGGCATCGATGGCCTGGAGGTTGCCCGCCGCCTGCGCGCCGCGGAAGCGGCAGAGGGCGTGCCGTCGATTCCCGTATTGATGCTCACCGCACGCGATGCCGTAGCCGATCGAGTCACCGGGCTTCGCGCTGGCGCCGACGACTATCTGGTCAAGCCATTCGATTTTGAAGAGCTGCTTGCTCGTATCGAGGCGCTCCTGCGGCGGTCGTCACCGGCAAGAGAGCCGGCAAACTCGCGCGAAGAGCTCCGCTTCGCCGACCTCGTGGCCGATGTTTCCGGCCGCACCGTCCGGCGTGGCCACCGCGAGATCCATCTGACGGCCCGGGAGTTCGACCTCCTGGTGCTCTTCTTGCGCCATCCCGAGCAGGTCTTGCCCCGCGCGACCATCATGACCCGCATCTGGGGAGATGATTTCTACGGCGATTCCAATGTCCTCGAGGTCTTTGTCGCCAACCTCCGTCGCGCGCTGGAAGCTGGTGAAGAGCAGCGCCTCCTCCAGACCGTGCGCGGTGTCGGCTATGTGCTGCGCGAATCACCATCGCCATGAGCAAACCGCGCATCCGCCGTCTCCAAGCCTCGACACGAGTTCGCCTGACCCTTTGGTACGCCGCGCTCTTCGTCCTGGTCCTCATTGCGCTCGGCGTGTCGGTGGAGGCGCTGGCCCGCAATCGGCTCATGGCCGACACCGACAGCCGGCTGGAGAGCACCGGCGCGGACATTGGCTCCTCCCTCAAACACAACCTCAGGAACTGGTCGTTTTCGACCGGGGAGCGGATCCGTTTCGAGGATATTGTGCCCACGCTCGGGTCGTTTGCCTCGCGGGGACTCCTGATTCAGATTACCGATCCTACGGGAATCGTCGTGCGCGGCTCTGAGTACGCGCCGATCGCGCCACTGGTCGTCGATGAAGTGTCGCCAGCCGTTGCCTCCCGGTTCGTCTTCACCGAATGGAATGGTGACCAGATTCGCGCCGTCCACTACCCTGTCATTGCCACGGATACGTCTGGACAACGTTGGTACATCGGCGCCGTCATCGTCGGCGAGCGCCTGACCACTATGCAGGAAACGCTCGCCTCGATCCGACAAATCTTGCTCGTTACCTCGGCGCTCGGTCTCGTCCTGGCCCTCGCCGGCGGCTGGGTCCTGGCCGGCCGCGCGCTCCGCCCAGTCGATCGCGTGACGGCGGCGGCAGCCAGGATCGCCGCGGGCGACGGCAGCGCCACATCGCTTGCGGCTCGGTTGCCGGTGCCTGCCACGGACGACGAGCTTTCCCGCCTTTCGGCCACGTTCAATGCCATGCTCGACCGGTTACAAGCGTCCTTCCGCGCCCAGGAGCGATTTGTCGCCGACGCCTCGCATGAGCTACGCACGCCGCTGACAGCTATTCGTGGCAATGTCGATGTGCTCAGCCGGCAGGCCCGGTCTCAGGACCGTGACCTCACCTCCGCGGACCTGCTGCCAGCCCTCACCGATATTCGCAACGAGAGCGATCGCATGCGCCGGTTGCTCGATGACCTCCTCCTGCTGGCCCGCACCGACGGCGGCCGCGACGCCGCGGACATGGCGATCACTCGTCGCGAGCGTGTGCGCATCGATGCCATTGCCGCGGAAGCAATGCGCTCCGCCGAAGCCCTGGCGAACGGCCAGATCCTGGAGCTGGAGGCGCCTCGCGGCATCGAGCTTCCCGGCGATCCCGATCGTCTCCATCAATTGATCATGATTCTGATCGACAATGCAATTCGCCACACCCCGGCTGGAGGTCGGGTGCGTGTCGCGGTCGGAGCGACAGCGGAAGGCGCCGCGCGCATCGCCGTGCGGGATGAAGGCGAAGGCATCGCGGCAGAGCACCTGCCGCACATCTTCGAGCGGTTCTATCGCGCCGATGGCGCGCGTGGCCGATCGTCCGGCGGCACCGGATTGGGCCTGGCCATCGCCCAGGCCATTTGCCGGGCCCACGGCGGTGAGATCGCGGTGAAAAGCGCTCCCGGGCAGGGCGCGACGTTTATCGCGACCCTACCCGGCGCTATCATAACCAACGAACGATTCGCGGAAGGCGAACATCGTCCAGCGCAAGAGATCAGCGCCGTCCTGACCCCGACCAGAGCAATCTAAATACGGAATGCGGACGAAGACTGCTGGAATCCCGGTCTGCTGGAGCGTGATTCCCCCTCTCCCGGCCCGACCTGACAGGGGGAGGTAGGCAAGAAAATCCGCACTGCACACAACAATAAGCCCCTCTCCCGGCCCGACGGGCCGGGCGCCCGCTTGCGGGTGGCGGTTTAGGGTGAGGGTTTTGCGCGACGGGAGCGGCATTCCCCCGCATACCTCCCCTCTCCCGGCCCGACGGGAGAGGGGGGCAGGGGGGTGAGGGTTCTCTCCGCCGCAACGACCTCTGTTCACCCGCATCCCGTATTACAGGATGTAAAAGAAGAGCACCGCCACGACGATCGTGAAAACGAAAATGCCCAGCGGAACCATCAACCCGAGGATCGCTTCCTTGCGAAATCCGAGGCCGTAGATGCCGGTCTTTTCCCGAATGGTATCCAACACGGCGGTCTTCTCCAGCGCGCCTTGGCGCCGCTATCGTCTTGGCTCGATCACTGCATGCTTGAGCCCTGTGCCTTCGTATTCTGATGATACTTCAGCGCTCGCTACCGGTGTTCAGCTTGGTGGCAATGTCCTCATCTCGGGCGCGGTCGCCGGAAGATTGCGCATCGCGGGGAAGAGGATCACATCCCGGATGTTGGACTGATCGGTGAGCAGCATGACCAGCCGGTCGATGCCAATCCCGATCCCACCGGTTGGCGGCATCCCGTACATCAGCGCGTTGACGTAGTCCTCGTCGATGGGCATGGCATCTTCATCGCCCGCGTCGCGGTCTTTCTGCTGATCCCTGAATCGCGCGAGTTGATCGAGCGGATCATTGAGCTCGGAAAAGGCGTTTGCGATCTCACCGCCGCCGATGTAGAGCTGAAACCGCTCGACATGCGTCGGATCGTCCGGCTTCCGCTTCGCCAGAGGCGATAGTTCAACCGGGTATTCGAGCAGAAACGTCGGCTGAATCAGATTGGGTCGCACAAACTGCTTGAGGAGCTCATCGACGATGCGAGGCCAAACCGTGTCCGTGGCCACGTCGGCGCCGGCCGCGCGGCTCGCTGCCAGCAGGCTCGCCTGATCGGGAAGAGCGACGTAATCGATACCCGACGCGTCCTTGATCGCCTCGCGCAGCGTCTTCCGCGCAAACGGCTGGCTGATGTCGATCTCCTGGCCATCCTTCGTGAACCGCGGCTCGCCATGCACGGCCAGCGTCACCTCGCGCACGAGGTCCTCAGTCATGGCCATCACCTGCTCGTAGTCCGCGTAGGCCTCGTACCACTCCAGCATTGTGAACTCAGGAGAATGACTGCGATCGATCCCTTCGTTCCGAAAATCCTTGGTAATCTCGTAAACGCGCTCAAATCCCCCCACGATCAATCGTTTCAGATAAAGCTCAACCGCGATGCGGAGATAGAAGGTCTGACCCAGCGCATGGTGCTCGGTGGTGAAGGGCCGGGCCGCGGCGCCCCCGTAAAGCGGCTGCAGCGTCGGCGTCTCCACTTCGATGAAATCGCGAGCATCGAGAAAGCGCCGGATCGTGCTGATGATCTTTGAGCGATTGAGAAAAACCTGGCGAACATCCTCATTGGCGATCAGATCCGCGTAGCGTTGCCGGTAGCGAGTCTCGATATCCTGGAGCCCATGCCACTTTTCCGGCGGAGCATTCAGCGCTTTGCTCAACATGCTGAAGTCACTCACGCGGAGGGAAACCTCGCCCGCGCGGGTGCGAAAGAGCGTCCCCGTCGCCTGCACAAAGTCGCCGAGATCGAAGAGCTTGAGGAAGTCGTCGAACGGCTCCACGCCGACATCATCACGCCGGAGATAGAGCTGGAGCTCGCCATCGCCATCACGGACGTGCGCAAACACGGTCTTGCCCTGGTGCCGCCGGCTGAGGAGGCGGCCGGCGATCGTGAGCACCTCGTCGTCTTCGACGCCTTCCGGCAGCCCCGGCTCCACCTCGGCGAAACGGCGCTTGGCTGCCGTGATACTCGTCGTGCGTGACGACCGGGCCGGGTACGGGTCGACGTTCCGCTCGCGTAGCGCTTCGACCTTCGCGTGCCGGATGGCCTGCAATTCGCTTAGCGCCAGATCTCCCTCCAGAACCGAACCGAGATCGAGTGCCAGCTCGTCGGGACGTGTGGCCAATTCGCGAGCTGGATTCTGAGTCACGGGAAGCTCCAGCGTCACGCGACGGCCACGACGGTGTAGACCATGGCGCCGCCTGGTGTACGCACGGTTGCCTTGTCTCCCGCCCGGCATCCGAACAGCGATTTACCGACCGGCGATTGCGTTGATATCGTGCCTTCCAGCGTGTTCGCTTCCTGCGGGCTCACCAGCACCCAGGTCTCCTCTTCCCCATCATCACCGAGCAACGTGACGGTAGAGCCAAGCCCAACGATGTCGCTCCCCATTTCGCGCTGAATGATGGCCGAACGCTCCAGCGTTAGCTCCAGTTCGTCGATGCGCGCCTCGAGGTTCGCCCACTCACCTTTGAGGTTCTCGTATTCACTGTTGTCTGAAATGTCCCCGCTCTCGGTGGCTTCCTGAATGCTCGCGTGCAGTTCAGGCCGGCGCCGGGTGCGAAGATCCAGCAGTTCCTCCTCCAATCGAGCCTTGCCGGCTTCAGTCAACCAAATGGTCTCAGGCATTTCTGGACTCCTCTCCGGCCCGGCGTGGTTCACGCGCCGAACCACCCAGTTCCCGGGGAACCGACGCTACGCGGGCATACATGGTGGGAAGATCGGGCCACGATGCCCATTGTCTCCTGTGCGACGATATGGGAAAGAGCCAGGAGGCTCGCCTCCCGGCTCAAACATGATGCGAGAGTATAGCCGTGTCCGAGGATGCTTGTTTGCCGTTTCGTGAAAGCCCGATGCAGCGTGTTAGAATACGCGTTCTTGAGACGCCGTCGGCCAAGCTCGTTCGCCGGCGGCGATCCGCGTGCGCCGCTCGCGCAAACGTGCTGCTGGATCCACATCAACCATGAGTCCCGTCGCGGTAAGCCCGCTCTCCCACCGCCGCGTCGATCTGGCCCCGGCCATCCCCGGGCTGGTCGAGGCCATCTCCCCCGGTTCGCTGGCAATGGAGCTCGGCATCGAGCCGGGCGATCGTGTCATCGGCCTCAATGGCTTGCCATTGATGGACGCGCTCGACTTCCAGTTCTTCGCCCAATCGGAATCCGTGCTGCTCGATGTCGAGCGCAACGGCGTCCTGCTCCGCTACGATCTGGAGCTTGAGGGTGACGAGTTCTGGGGCGTCACCTTCTCGGATCCCACCTTTGACGGCGTTCGCATCTGCGAGAACGCCTGCCCCTTCTGCTTCATCAAGCAGATTCCCAAAGGGATGCGCCGCTCGCTTTACGTCATGGATGACGATTATCGCTACTCAATGCTCTACGGCAGCTTCGTGACGCTCACGAATCTCTCGGAAGATGATTGGCGGCGCATCGAAGAGCAGCATATCTCGCCACTCCACGTCTCCGTCCACAGCACTGACCCCGACCTACGCATGGCGCTCGTCGGCAATCCCAAGGCCGGCCGCATCATGGAGGACCTTGCCCGCCTGGAGCGCGCCGGAATCGATTTTCATGCCCAGTTGGTGCTCGTCCCCGGCGTCAATGATGGCGCCGAGCTCGATCGCAGCTTGCGCGATCTTGCCACATTTGGCAGCCGGCTGCGATCCGTCGCCGGCGTTCCCGTCGGCCTTTCCCGCCACGGGCAGGAGCGCCAGAGCCGCCAGGTTCGCCTTTCTCGCACCTGCATGCGCACCCTCCCCGGCAAACAGATATCCGTGCGGCGGTACGAGCATGACGAGGCGCTGGCGGTCATCGGCCAGGCCGAATCGTGGCAAGCGCGTTTCCTGGAAGAGCGCGGCGATCCCTTCTTCTATCTGGGCGACGAGTTCTATCTGATGACCGGTTCGCCGGTTCCCGCGAGCGCACATTACGGCGGCTTCCCCCAGATCGAAGATGGCATTGGCATTACCCGCCACTTTCTGGACACCCTGGACGCGTTCCTGCGACGATCAAAACCAAATGGGCTTGTGGGGTCGGTCGGCACGGTCGCCTGCGGCGATCTGATCACATCGACGATGCGTGACGCGGTCGCCCGGTTCAATGCGCGAACCGGCGCCATGCTGGAAGTGGTTCCCGTCGAGAACATCCATCTCGGCCCGGAGATCACCGTGTCCGGGCTCCTGAGCGGGCAGGACCTCCTGGCCACATTCGATCGCCGTCCCTCGGACTACCCCTTGTATATCTCCGATCGCATGGTCAGCCAGCGCACCGGCACGCTGCTCGATGATCGCACCATCGAAGAAATGGAAATCGCCCTGGGCCGCCCGGTCGTACCGGCGGCCGATCTGGCCGATGTCGCGCATGACCTGCGCGCCCGCGGACGGAATCGGACCCAGGATGCGGCATGACCGCCGAGCCCGAAGTTCCGCGGGCGATCGCCGCTCATCGGCTCGGCAGCGTTCTGGCCATCACCGTCTCTCCCCGTGCCTCCCGGACGCTGCTGCAACTCCGCGCCGACGGCACGCTCCTGCTGCGCATCGCCGCCCCGCCCGTTGATGGCGCCGCGAACATCGCTGCCCTCAAGTTCCTCGCGGACGTTCTGCGCATTCCCCGGTCCCGACTCTCGCTAGCATCAGGCGAAACGAGCCGCCGGAAGCGATTTCTCGTCGAGGACATCCCTCCCGCGATGCTCGCGGCCCTCCTTGAAACAGCGCTGTTCGCTGGGCAATCTGGCGCGTTGCAGCCGGAAAACACGCCCATTTCCAGGCCGTGAAGCACGCTCAACTGTGGCGATCGGGCGGGACTTTGTAACTCCGCATGCGCCACCACAAGGTCATCGTTTCGCCCATGGCGCGCACGATGACCCGCGGGCTCCCCCCAGTCGGGTTGCCGGCCACCCGCGGATAGTGATGCACGCCAACCTGTTGCAACCGCGCTCCCTGGCGCCGGGCCTTGGCCTGTATCTCCGTATTGATCAACGCCCCTGGCGCGGTGAGCGGCAGGGAGCGCAGCATGTCGCCTCGAAAGAGCTTGAAGGCGCAATCGATGTCCCGCAAATGCACCCCGAACAAGACACGCACGGCGACATTGAACATCTCGGCAAACACGCGCCGGTGCAGCGGGTCGCTCCGCTCCATCCGAAAACCAGCCACGATGTCATATTCTTCGGCAAATGGCGCGAGCAGCCGCACGTCGCCGATGTCGAACTGGCGGTCGGCATCCATGAACATCACGAAGTCACCAGTCGATGCCCGGAACCCGGTGGTCAGCGCCGCGCCATACCCGCGATTCCGTGCATGGCGCGCCAGCCGCACGCGATCATCGGCAGCCGCCAGACGCGCAGCAATCGCGGCGGTCTTGTCCCGGCTGCCGTCATCGACGACGATGATTTCGATCGTATCAGCGAAGGCCGGAAGCACGGCGATAGCCCGGCGCACGACATACTCGATGTTCGCGTCTTCGTTGTATGCCGGCAAGACGAGGGACAGACGTCCACGGAGCCGGGTCTGTCCTGGAGAGGATTCGGGCTCGATTTCGATCACCCGGATGGGTCGCCCTCGAGAGGCGGAACCCATTCCTCGGCTGGCGGCGTCCACTCTTCGGCCGGGGCTTCCCACGCCTCCGCCGGGGCCACCCATTCCTCGGCGGGAGCAACCAATTCCTCGACCAGCGGTTCAGGTTGCGTCTCGGCCACGGGCTGTTCCTGACCGGAAACCCACTCCTGGGTGACAGGCGCCGCCACCGAGAGCGTTTGCATCCCTGGCTCCCAGCCATGCGAATCCACCCCCGCGGGCGGCAGCGGCGGGAACTTGAACGTCGGATCGATCGGCGCGTTCCCCTTCATATCCTCGCTGACTTTCCACATGTCGCCGCGGGGGAAGTACTTGGTGTAGAAGCTGCGCTCCCAGAGGAGCTCGCCATTGCGATCGCGCACCACCCGGTACTGCGAAAGCTCTTCACCAATTCCGGCGGCTTGAACGAGCGTCACCGTTCCCGGATCGAGCTCGTCATCGACCACTTCCTGCGGCGGCAGCATTTGGCTCTTGTCGCCCCAGGTCGGCCCGGTGACCTCCACCTGATAACCCAGATCGGCGCCGTAGATGTTCACGACCACGTTCGTGCCGTCCGTCCATGACTCGATCAGCATCCAGGCATCAGACGGATTCTCGAAGCGAAAATCCGCCCACGTAGCGGGATCGTCGGTCGGCTGCAGAATCGAGGCGTCGAGACCTGGCTCCCAACCTTCGTACTCGTAGAATCCGATGCGAAAACGATGCGGCCACCACTCCGTGATTGGCAATCCCGCCAGAAAGGCGGCGCGGAAGACGGTCGTCGAGACCTGGCAGATGCCGCCGCCAATGTCCTTGCCGATCTTCTCGCCATCGATCACCTGGGCTTCGACAAATCCTTTTTCCTCGTCAATCAATCCGATCGCGTTGTTGAACGAGAACTCCCCTCCGGGAGGAACCAGCGTGCCATTGAGCAACCGTGCGCCGGCCGCCACGTTGGTCGATCGCCCATCGCTTGAGCCCGAGTAGTTTGACTGCCCGCTTCCCAGAAACGATGTGATGCCCAGCGCGTCGAGATTGCCGCTATCGATCTCCGGCTTGACGTAGGTAAGCGGCGCGGTGACCGTCCCACCATCGCCGAAGAACCGCCCTTCGACCGCCTCGGCAAGTTTGGCCGCATCCAGGCGGACGCCATCGACGCTCTCCTCAACCGAGACGACCTTCTCTCCATTCCATCCCAGAACGGCGTCGACCGGTTCGGTTTCAACCTGCGCCGCGAGCAGCTCCTCGAGCCAGCCCGCCAGCTTGGTCCGATCGAGTCCAAGTGTGATCGCGGGGGCGCCGCCTTCACCCGGTTCGAAGTCCTGTTTCAGGAACGCTGCGATGTCGCTCGCCGGAAGCGTCCAGACGCCGCTCCCACTGCTGACCTGCACCGGATGAGACATCGCGGCAACGAGCATCGTTCGCGCGGGCTCCAGATCGACCGCCCGCACGCTGGCGGTGCGGGCCGACACCGGAAGCTCTATCTGCATTGAGTTGAGCGTCTGCAATCCCGCCGCGATCTCGGCGCGAGCGGCCTCGCGATCGACGACGATGCCATCCACCTCGGGAACGACGACGACATTGGCACCCTGAATCTCGACAGCCGCATTCCGGGGAGGTGTGCCCAGCCCACGATCGATCTCGTCGAACCATCCATCGAGCTTCCGGTAGTCAAGGGCGATAGGCATCGAAATTCGAGCGCCGTGGTTGAGGAGCCGTGCGGTCGAGCGCAGCCTCTCGTACGCCGAAGTTTCGCGTCCTACGGCTTCGGCCCGGGCGATTGCCGCTTCTTCATCAATGGAAACCCCGATGTCGCGCAGCGATGCCGTCCAGACCGCGTCGCCACGGGTCATGGTCACCGTGCTCGATTCGATAGCGTCCGCACGTACGGCCAGGGCGCTTCGAGCATCGGTGAGGCTCGATCCTCCCACCGGCACGTCGGCAACAGTGATCGCGGGGAAAATGCGCTCGGAGTAGCTGACGCGAAGGGCGACAAGGATCACCACCAGGGCCAGACCCACGATCGCAATCATCGCGAGCAATGCCAGCCACAGCCGCCGGGCCCATTCGGCTGCCAGGTCATGCCAACGGCCTGACGTCGACCGCGGCGCGCCAAGCTCCTGGGCAGGACTGGCAAAGGAAGGCCGGAACATGCTCGACAATTGCGCGTTTTCTCGCAAGGACTGCCGCCCTCCGGCTCCGATGAAGAGATACTCAGAAGGTACGACGCCCCACGGATTCCAGGCGCAGTCGTACCCTGCCGCATTGTAGGACATCGCCATGGCGAATGGCCACGACCGTCCGTACCGCTTCCCCGTTGATCTCCGTGCCGTTGCTGCTGCCAAGATCACGAAGCCACCACTGCCCTCGCTCATGCCAAATCTCCGCATGTCTGGCCGACACATGGGGATCGTCGATGACGATCTCACAGTCGTCGCCGCGGCCGATCGTGGCCCGCCCCGGCAGCACGAGCGCTTGCCCGCGCACGAGCGTCGATCCTTCACCCTCTTCGACGACGAGCGATGCTTGCCGCGCCCCGCGCGGCCCCGCGTTGTTCGTGCCTCGCGCGATTTCCACCAATTCACGGGCGGTCGTGCGCAGCACCAGAAAGAGAAAGAGGTAGATCAGCCCCACGAAGAGGAGACGCAGCATAGCGAGCGTCCAGTCGCCCGCGAGCCAGTCTGCACTGATGCCGTCGCTCATCCGGTCATGATGCGAAACCGCACGCTGCCAAATGCCAGAACATCCCCGGCCTTGATTTCGCCCCGTGAGACGCGATCGTCATTTATCCAGGTCCCGTTCGTGCTGGAAAGGTCCACAACGTGCCAGACCTGCTCTGCCACGTCCAACCGGGCGTGATGGCGGGAGACTTCCGGATCGGCGATCACGAGATCGTTTTCTGGCGCCCGCCCGATCGTCAGGCCCCCGGTTGAAAGCGCCGCGGCGGGAAATCCGGCCAGTTCCGGCAGCAGCCGCAAAAGTGGCCCTCGCACCGTGTCACGAAAGCGAGGGAAATCCGCTTTCTCTGCTCCCGCGTCAAATCGGGCCGTCGCGCCAACGCCTCTCCGCCGGACAGCGGCATCTTCTCTGATTCCGACCCGAATTGGTCCGATCGTCGAGAGGCCACGGGCGAACGCGAGTTCGGCGAGCCAGGATTCCATTTCGCGGCACAGCGCGTCCTGCCAATCGGCAAACTCCGCGGCATCGTCGGGATGCAGGTGGATTTCGTAACGATTCGGCGCGAGTGGAGCGCCAACCGACGTCACCCGCCCATCGAGCATGGCTCGTTCCAGGCGTCGGCCAATCTCGGCGGGCTGTACGCGCAAGCGGAACACCCCAGACATCGTTCGCTCGACGACGCCTTCAAACGCGCGCTCCAGGCGGCCTAGCACGTGAGAATCCATCGCCGAAGCGCCGGATGAAAGGCGCCCGCGGGGAAATGTCCGCATCCGTTGATGATCATCGTTCGGTCCTCCCGGCGGCAGACCTGGCTGCCGTCACTGGTATGATCGCCCGGTCAGCGAGGAGGCGACCAGTCTTCTCCACCGCGTTGAGGGGTAAGCATGCCGGCGATGCATCGCATCCTGATTGGACCATCGATCCTTTCAGCCGATTTCCGGCGATTGGGCGAACAGGTCGCCGCGGTCGAAGCCGCTGGCGCGGACTTCATCCATGTCGATGTGATGGACGGCGTCTTCGTGCCGAACATCAGCATTGGCATTACTGTCCTCGAAGCCGTCCGTGCTTCAACCAGCTTGCCCATCGATGTCCATCTGATGATTGTGGAACCCTCGCGCTGGGTGGATCGCTTCGCCGCCGCCGGCGCCGATTCCATCACGGTCCATGTCGAGGTTGATCCACACCTGTATCGGACGTTGCGAGCGATCGATGAGGCCGGCGCTTCGCCGGGCGTGACGCTCAATCCGGGCACCTC
>JBBRVX010000040.1:0-30051 GCA_038246475.1 Thermomicrobiales bacterium
ATCACCCATCACCCATCACCCATCACCCATCACCCATCACCCGCCGGCGCGGCAAGGAAAGCCTCGACCATCGGCAGCCAGAGCGCCGAGCGCTCGACCACCAGCGAGACGTGGGTGGCGCCGGGGATGATCGCGAGCTGGGAGGGGGGCAGGCCGACCAGATCGCCCGGCACCCCGCCGCCGAGCAGCCGGAAGAGCGCCAGCGCGTGCTCGGGGCGCACGACATCTGCGTCGGCGACGATCACCAGCGTGGGGGCCGCGATCGCGGCGACCGCCTCGTCCGCCCAGGCAAACTCGGTTGCTTCGAGCGCCTTGATCTTCTCGAAGAGCACCGGCCAGTCGTCCGGGTTCGGCGCGCTCGCGAAATACGCCGTTTCCGGCGGCGAGCCGGCGAACAGCTCCGGGGTCAGGGTCTGGATGAGCGCAGTCGCATCCGAGTAGTAGCCGTCGGTGCGGTAGTTGGCCGAGATGGCTACCAGTCTGCGCACCCGCTCGGGATGGCGCATGGCGACTTGCAACGCCGTAATGCCGCCCAGGCTGTAGCCCACCACATCGGCCTGGGCGATGCCGAGGTGCTCCATGACTCCCGCGACATCATCGGCGAACCGCTCGAAGCCGAAGGGGCGGTCGATGTCGGCGGTGTGGCCGTGCCCCTGGAACTCGACGGCGATGACCTGATGCTGCTCGGCCAAGGTGGTGAGGATCGGTCCCCAGAGCGAGATGGCATTGAACGCGCCGTGCAGCAGCACCAATGGCTCGCCGCTGCCGTGGATCTCGTAGTACATCTGCAGGCCATTGACTGGCGCATAGCCGCTCTCGATCGCGCCCTCGGTCACCCCGGTCTCGTCCCTGGTTGGCGTCGCCGTGCCGCTGTCAGCTTGGGCGACCTGCCCCGCTGATGTCGCCAGCGTGACGCCGGCCGCCGCCACGCTGGCGACGAAATGCCTTCGCTTCATGACCACTCCTCCTCGTTCTCGTTCCAAAGCGCTGCGGTCCCCATGCGTCTCCCACCTTTCCTGGCGCCTCCAATGCGAACGCCCCCGCGTCCCGCCTTGAACGTGCGCCATCGCGGATTGCCCCTCGTTCTCAGCCCCGTTCAGGGGGCTTTCGTGGGACGAGCGGGACGGCTTTCAGCCTCCCGCGGCAAGTCAGCGGCGTCCATCCAGGTATTGGCGCCGAAGGCGTCGGAGCCTGTCACGGCTCTTGCCGGAACTGCTGATGGTCGTTCGGCTGCGCCCACAATCGACAGTGGGCTGGTCCCGGCGACGACCGCTGCTCAGCGCGGGGCGTGGGTGATCTGGGCCGAGATGACTTTCCAAATGCCGTCCGCTTTGGCGTAGATATCCGTGTAGCGGCTAGTTCCGCTGGAGCCATCGCGCCGCGTGAACGTCCCGGTGGCATGAATGAGCGCGACGTCGCCAAAGCGACGGATGCGCACCTCCTGCAACATGTAGTCCAGCACGCCGGGGCCGGTTGCCGTCTGGCGCAGGAACTCCGCTTTGTCGAGCATCTCGCCGTTCGATTCGATGCAGACGAAATCGTCCGCCAGGTGCTCTCGGTACCATTCGACGTCGGCCGCCAGAAAGGCCGCGACGTACTGGGCGTTCAATTCGGTCAGCGTGGCTTCGTCGGACATGCTGATCTCCTCCGTCGATCCGTCGCGCGATGATGCGCGGTGCGACACTTGCGCCACAGCCATGGCATGCTTCCTTGCCGATCGTGCGGAGGCAAGCTTGCCGCGGCTCCTCCTCCATGCATCTCTCGCCGAGTCTAGAAACGGCGGCATGGGGCGGTCCAATGCCATTTGGGTATGCCCTCATGCCACGGAGAACATACGTCGATGGAGCAACGTCATCTTCGCCAGTTCATCGCCGTCGCCGAACAGCATTGCTTCAGTGAGGCCGCGCAACAGCTGGGAGTAACGCAGCCCGCGCTCAGCCGCCAGATTCAGCGCCTGGAGGAAGAGCTGGGCGTGCAGCTCTTCCATCGCACCCCCCGCCGGGTCGAGCTGACGGAGGCCGGCCAGGTCTTCCTCGATCGCGTGCGGGGCGGATTGGTGCAGCTCGAACGTGCGGTCGCGGCGGCGCGCCGGGTGGGACGAGGGGAGATGGGGCATCTCGCCCTGGGCTTCGTCAGCGCCGCGACCTACAGCGTGCTGCCGCCCATCCTACGCTCCTTTCATGAGCGCTACCCGGAGGTGCAGCTCGATGTCGAAGAGCTGAGCTCCGACCAGCAGGTCTCCGCTCTGGACGATGGCCGCATCCAGTTCGGTTTTCTTTATCCTCCAGAGGTGACCACCGAGCTGGAGGTGAAGCCGGTCTTGCGGGAGGCGGTGGTGGCGGTGCTGCGGCGCGGTCATCCGTTGGCGAGGGCGCCGCGCGTGCATCTCGCCGATCTGGCGGGCGAGCCGATGCTCCTGTTTCGGCGCGACCTGGAGCCGGCGCTCTTCGATACGTATATGCGACTCATCGCGGCCGAGGGCGTGACGCCGAATCTGATGCTGGGGCCAAATTCGCTCCATCTCACCGTCAGTCTGGTGGCGGCGGGTCTGGGTTTTGCCCTGGCGCCGGCATCGGTGCGGAATCTGCGCCGGTCGGATGTCGTCTACCGGGCCATACATCCCCGCTCGCCGAAGATCACCCTGGCGGCGGCGTGGCGGGAAGATGATTCCTCGCCGGCGCGGGAGGCGTTTCTGGAGGTCGTGCGGCAGGTGGCGAACCAGACGATGCTTGTTCCTTCCGCTGCCCCGGCCAATGGTTCCGGGAGCATGAAGCTGGAGGATGCGAGCGGCATGCACCAGGCATGTCATCCCGCCTGGATGGTCAAGACAACCACGCCATGAAGCCGTGCTGCCCTTCCTGCTCACTTCCGCTCAACGGCTCGCAGAGCTCGACGGGATTGCGCGAGGAGTCCTCGACAACCTGGGGGCTTGTGCCAATCGCTGGACGTCGAATTGATCGACCACGATCGGCGCCGACGCGCCGACCCTACCAAAAGCCAAAGTGCCGACATTGGGTGCGATACGATCGCTCCATCACCGACTGACCGGCGAGCGGGCTGTGGGAAACCGCGTGGGGGCGACGCTCCCTTCTGCCTGCGCACAGCCGGGCGCCCGTGAAGTGGGTGGCGGGTTGGGGATGAGGGTCGTTCGGCGCACGAGTGACCGGCCTTTGGATGCATCCGGCTGCCGTCCCCCTCTTGACGCCGCTCGGGTTGCGCCATACAAATGCGAGGCTCTTGTCAGCGATAGGCGTTTCCGCCAAGGTGATCAGCGCGCGTCTCGGTCACGGAACGGTCACCATCACATTGAATCGTTACGTGCATTCCGATGGTGTCACGCATCGCGAGACCGCGTATGCACTTCCGAAAACGCCCGGCTAGCCATCGAAAACGAGTTTCGGTGCGCACGCGGTGATCACGTCGGGCGAAAGCCCGGAAAGTGTTGCGCCATCACGAGGGTTTTGGACTGCATCCGTGTACGACCTTAACTGGAATGTCATCCTCAACAACTGGCCGTCGTTCGTTGACGGCTTGTTGCTTGGTCTCAAGTTGGCCGTGGTCGGACTGGCCTGCGGGTCGGTCATCGGCTTGATCCTTGCGTTCGCGCGGACATCGGGTGTGCGCCCGATCAGCATGGCGGCGACGTTTTACGTCGAGGTTATTCGCAATGTGCCGTTGCTGCTGCTGCTCTTCGTTCTCTATTTCGGATTGCCGATCTTCGCGTTGCGCACCTTTCCGCCGGAGACCGCGCGGCGGCTGATCCTGGATGGCGATCAATCCGCCATCGTGGCGCTCTCGATCTACGCCGGGGCCTATCTCTCCGAGGTCTTCCGGGCCGGCATTCTGGCGGTCGGCCGCCGCTATCTGGATGCCGGGCGCTCGCTCGGCCTCAATCGCTGGGGCGTCGCCCGTTACGTCACCCTGCCGATCATGTTCCGCACGGTCCTCCCCTCGCTCAGCAACACCTTCATCTCCCTCTTCAAGGACACCTCGCTCGCCGCCGCCATCGCCGTGCCCGAGCTGACCTTCGCCGCCCGCGAGCTCTCCACCAACACCTTCCGCGTCATCGAAGCGTGGACGACGGCGGGCGCACTCTACATCGCTTCCTGCTTTCTCATCGCCGGCGTTTTGCGCTTTCTCGAGCGGCGCATCCGCTGGTCGGTCTGACATGACGCCATGCAGGTAGTCATCGACAACTTCGGGCTGCTCATGCGCGGGCTGGCGATCACGCTGCAGCTCTCGGCGCTGATCATCCTGTTCGGCACGACCATCGGGCTGTTCGGGGGGATCGGGCTGCTCTACGGCCCGGCGCCGCTCCGCGTCATCCTGCGTACCTATGTCGATATCATCCGCGGTACGCCGCTGCTCGTCGTCATCTTCCTGATCTTCTATGGCCTGCCGGCGCTGAACGTCGAAATCTCGGGATTTCAAGCGGCGGTGGTGGCCTTCAGCCTCTTTGCCGGGGCGCACGTGTCGGAGATCATCCGCGGCGCGGTGGCCTCCGTGCCGAAGGGGCAGAGCGACGCCGCCAAGGCGCTCGGCCTTACCTTTTGGCCCCGCACGGCCTGGGTGGTGCTGCCGCAATCGCTGCCGACTATGCTGCCACCCTGGGTGAACACGGCCGTGGAGATGGTTAAGGGGAGCTCGCTAGTGGTGCTGGTCAGCGTCAATGACCTGATGTTCGCCACGGTGAAGGTCGCGGAGCGCACGGGCGATCCCATGCCTCTTTACATCGCCGCCGCGGCGATCTACGTCGTCGTCAATCTCACGATCTCGCGCTTCGGCGCCTGGTTGGAGCGGCGCACCAGCTATGGTGTCCGGGCATGACCACGAACGAGGACGGGAGAGATCGAGTCATGGAAATCGGCCGCAAAGGCAGCCGGGAGACGCCGCCTGGCGCCCTCTCCACGCATCCGATGGTGCGCATCGAGAAGGTACAGAAGCGCTTTGGCGCCCTGGAGGTGCTCAAAGGCATCGATCTCGATGTGCGCTCCGGTGAGGTCGTCTGCGTCATCGGGCCGAGCGGCTCCGGCAAGACGACGCTGCTGCGCTGCATCAACTTTCTGGAAACGTATGACGCCGGCCGCATCTACGTCGACAACGACCTCGTCGGCTACGAGGAGCGGAACGGGAAGCTCGTGCCGGCGCGCGAAAAGGATGTGGCCCGCGTGCGCGCCGAGACGGCGATGGTCTTTCAGCAGTTCAATCTCTTCCCGCACATGACCGCGCTGCGCAACGTCACCTTTGGCCCCATCAAGGTGCGCGGCGTCGCCAAAGAGGAGGCCGAACGCAAGGCGCGGGAACTGCTCGACCGGGTGGGACTGGCCGAAAAGGCCGATGTCTACCCAGGACAGCTCTCCGGTGGCCAGCAGCAGCGGGTGGCCATCGCCCGCGCGCTGGCGATGGAGCCGAAGGTGATGCTCTTCGACGAGGTCACCTCGGCGCTCGATCCCGAGCTGGTGGGGGAGGTTCTCGCGGTGATGGAGGACCTGGCGGCCAGCCACGGGGTGACGATGATCGTCGTCACCCACGAGATGCAGTTCGCGCGCGAGGCGGCCGACCGCGTCGTCTTCATGGACGGCGGCGTGATCGTCGAAGAAGGCCCGCCCGAGGATGTCCTCGGCTCCCCCAGCAGCGACCGCCTGCGGGCGTTTCTGCGGAGGGTGACGGGGTGACGGGGTGACGGGTGATGGGTGATGGATGATGGGGAGCACGACGCCGGACGTCCGACTCTCCACCTTCGACTCCAGACTCCAGACTCCCGACTTCCGTCTTCCGTCTTCCGTCTTCCGTCCTCCGCCCTCCGTCCCCCCTATCACCCCATCACCCTATCACCCTATCACCCTCGTCTACCCGTGATGCGTCTCGTCCCCCTCGTGGCGGAGCGCATCCTGGGAGACGCCGAGGGTGTCGGCGAGTTGTGAGAGCGCGCCTTCGCCTACCTCCTCATCGCCCGACTCCCAGCGCTGCACGGTCGCCTCATCAACGCCCATGCGGTGGCTCAGCTCACCCGTGGAATAGCCCCGCGCCTCGCGCAGTTCCTGAATCTTCGCGGCTTTCGCGCTCGCCAATGCCTTGCTCCATCGTCACGTTCGTTCTGAAATCGCCGTTCTTACGGCAGGCTATGCTACCAGTGATACGGAATCTGGATAATTCGCCTCTGATTGAGGCGGCATGCCTTTAACTCAGTGCCCACACCCTGGGCGCAGGGAGCGGGTGGCGGGGCGGCGGCGTGAGCGTTTCATCTCCCTATAACGTGCTCAAGGTGCTCAAGATGTTGGGGGTAGGGTGAACATCTTGGCTGGCGAAGAAGTCGAAGAGGTCGAAGGAGTCGGGGTAAGGGGATCAAGAAGATCACGAGAGGGTGGGTGATCTTTTTTGCCAGTGTGGGCCCCGGAGGGGAGGGAGTTGCGATGGCCGATGCAGCGTCTCCGGAGGGTTCTGACGCCGCGCCATTCGTCGCGCCCGCGGCTCCTGTCGTCGCGCCCACGCGCGGGGCAACGGCGCCATTCGAGATGCTCATCAAAAGCCTTGCCGCGATCGCCGCCCTCTTCTATGTGGTCGGCTTCTTCACCACCAATTCCTACCTTTACCTCCTTGGCGTGTCCGACTTTTCGCTCCTGCGCACCCGGTTCATCCTTACCGGCGTGCTGGTGCTGGCGCCCCTCGTGCTGGCGCTGATCGGCGGCATCTACGCGGCGGTCGATATGGCGATCCACCGGGACGAGGCGGGGCTGACCAGCCGGGCGTACCTCTGGATTCTGGCCGACATTGCCCTCCCGTTCGTCCTCTATTTCGCCCTCTTCTCGGTCGTCGCGGAAAACGATCTGGTCGACTCCGCGCGCGACGCCGCCTTGCTCAGCGCCATCTGTGCCGCGATCGTGCTGGTCGTGCTGGCCTCGGCCGCCCTGTATCGACAGTCGGGGCGCCGCCCGCTCAGCCACCTCGCGTCCCGGCGCAAGCCTGTCTCCTACGAGCGGTTCCATTTCCAGTTCGGCATCCCCGATACGATCGTCGAGAGCCTGATCTTCGCCGTTGGCGGCTTCGTGCTCTTTCTCCTTTACCTCGGCATCTTCGGGCAGTACTTCTATCCGCGCCTTCCCGAGCAGCTTGGGGGCGGGCGGCCCCGCGCCGCTCAGCTCCTGATCGCGGCGGAGGCGATTCCGGCGGCGCGGGAGCTTGGCCTCGATATTTCGGCGGACTCTCCCCTTTCCCCGCCCATTGAGCTTCTCTGGGAAGGGGAAGATTCGTTCGTCATTCGCCTGCCACCGCCGCACAATCGCTCGGTGGTGCAGCTCGCGCGGGGGTTGGTCGACGGCGTCGTCACCGGCAAGACGCTCGACTTTCCGGAAGATGCACGATAACTCTGATCCCGTGAGGATCATCTTCGCTCCCCACGCCACGTCGGTGGACAACGAAGCCGGCATCGCTTCCGGGCTCGACGACTGCGACCTTTCCACCCAGGGCCGGCATGAAGCGAGGGACCTCGGCAGGCTCGTCAGCAGCGAGCTTCTCGCCGCGATCTATTGCTCGGATCTGCGCCGTTCCTATCTCACTTCCGAGATCGCGTTCCCATCTGAAACCATCCCGATCGTGCGCGACGCGCGGCTGCGCGAGTGCGACTACGGCAATCTCACGGGCGCTTCCGCCCAGGCGATTGAACGTGAACGAATGGCGCGCATCGATCGGCCATTCCCGCATGGCGAGAGCTACCTTCAGGCAACAATACGGGTGCAATTGTTCCTCCGCGAGCTGCTTGCTCGTCATGCCGGAGAAGAGGTGCTGGTGATCGGCCATCGGGCCACCTACTACAGCCTCGAGCACTGGTTGAACGGCATCCCGCTTGCGGAGGTTATCGCCGCCCGATGGGAATGGCAGCCAACCTGGAGCTACACGCTGACGCGCTCCCTTGCCGCGACATGGAGGTCCGATTCCGAAGCGTAATGTTGGGCGGTCTCTCCCTTACCGGTTCAGAACAGAAGGTCGAGCCGGTCTGGGCCGCGCAAGAGGCTGGGGTGCAGGGGCGGGGCATCGATCGGATAGGCAAGCCGCATGTCGGGCAGGCGGCGCAGCAGCGTGGACGTCGCCACCTGCCCCTCCACCCGGGCCAACGGCGCGCCGAGGCAAAGATGAACTCCTTTGCCGAAGGCGATGTGCCGATTGGCGTCGGGCCGCTCGATGTCGAACCGGGCCGGATCGACAAAGCGGGCCGCGTCGCGGTTGGCGGAGGCCAGCGCGGGGAAGATGACCCGGCCACGATCGATGCCCGTGCTGCCCAGCGTCAAGTCCTCCCGCGCGGTCCGCGGCGCGGCCATCTCCACCGGGCTCCAGAAGCGCAACGTCTCCTCGACCGCGCCGCGCGCCAGATCGGGGTTCGCGGCAAGTCTCGCGCGTTGCTCGGGATGATTCAGGAGCGCGATGGCGATGTTGCCGATGAGGTTCACCGTCGTGATGTGCCCGGCCACAATCAGGATGAAGACCATTGAGAGCAGCTCATCGTCGTCGAGCCGGTCGCCCTCTTCCCCGGCCCGGACGAGGGCACTGGTGAGATCGTCAGCAGGACGCTCACGCTTTTCGTCAAAAAGCCCATGAAGAAAGGCGGCAAACTCGTCCAGAACGGCTCCCGTCTCGGGTGTCGGCGCTTGGTTTTCGATCAGCGCCTCCGACCAGGCGCGCACCTTCTCCCGGTCCTCTTGCGGCACGCCGAGCAGCTCGGAGATCACCGTCATCGGCAGGGGATAGGCAAAGGATTCGACCAGCTCGATCGCGCGATTTGGCGCCGTTTCGCCGCGCGCCGCTGCCGCCGCCTCCGCGTCGTCGATCAACTCGTCCGCGATGGCCTGGATGCGCGGCCGCCACCCCTCCATCCCCTGCGGCGTGAAGGTCGGTTGCACGAGGCGGCGCAAACGGGTGTGATCGGGCGGATCGAGCGCGAGGAGGTTGCGATCGAGCGGGCGAAAGGCGTCCGGCGCCGGCGGCAGCGCGGCGCGCTGCTCTGGGGTCATCATGGTGCGGGCGTCGTTCGAAAAGCGACCGTCGGTCAGCGCCTCCAGCACGGCGTCGTAGCTCGTGGCCAGGAAGACTTCGCGCCCCAGCGTACCGGTGAAGACAAGCTCGTCCTGGTCGCTGAAGGTCATGATGGCGGGCGCGAGCGGTTCTCGTTCGCGCAGCGCGGCGTAGGTGTCGTACATGGTGGCGCGGGCATGCGGATCGCGCAAGTCGATATGCAGGGGGCACGATCCAGAATCTGCATCTGCTATGGCGTCGGTCACGATGTCATCCTTTCGGCAGTCGCCGATTGTCCTGTTCGTTGCCGGTCGCGGCGGTTCGCCGCGCCATCGAGAAACGTTTCCAGCACCAGGCGTCGAATCTCCCGTGGCGCGACGTTCCCCGTCCGCACCGCGTCGTCCGCGGCGAGCATGAGCCCACCCAGCGCGTGGGCCAGCCAGGGCACGGGCAAATCCGCCCAAAGCGCCCCCTCCTCCTGGCCCCGTCGCAGGAGCCGTTCGATCTGCTCCTGCAGCACCCGTTCCCCTGCCACTACGCTCTCGTTTTCCTTGAGCTGAAACTCCGCGACCAGAAACGCGAACTGGTGCACGTAGGGAATCAGCAGGTCAACCAGCCGTTCCAGCGCGTCGCTGAACGGCCCGTCGTCGAGCCGCGCGGCGGCAAAGGCGCCCCCGATGCGCTCCATCGCCATCTGGCCCAAATCCTCGACCAACGCCTCGCGGGAGGGAAAGAGCCGGTGCAAGGTCATGCGGCTGATCTTCGCGGCGGCGGCGATCTCCTGGGTAGAGGCGCGCGGATTGAGGGCAAGGAGCCTACTGGCGGCGTCAAGCACCGCAAGCTTATCGGCTGTCATGGTACAAAATTGTATCACTTGATACACGATTGTCAATACCCCGACGCGGGGAACGGCCAGGACCAACGAGGAAGCGCGTGGGTGGACCCTCTGCTATTTGCGCTTCTGACGATGCGCCCGTCACCAGGTCAGGGAGAGTCCGGAGGTCGCCAGCTCGATCCGGCCCGCGAATGCCGCCGCAGCGCATTCGCGATACGCCGCGAAACCGCGCTCTTCCCACATGTGGGTGAGCACGAGCGTCCGCGCCCCGGCGGCGTTTGCCAGCATCCCCGCTTCCGTGGCGGTCAGCGATCCCCGCGCCGCGATCGGGCTGGAGCCAGGGTAGAGCAACGTCGCCTCGGCGACGAGCACGCCGACGCCGGCGAAGAAGGGCGCCAACCCGGCGGCAGGGCCGGTGTCGCCGGTGTAGCCCAGGTCTGCCGAGCCCTCGCCCTGGACCCGCATGGCCCAGGCCGGCAGGTAATGCACGGCGGGGGCGAAGGTGACGACACAGTCGGCGACGCGCAGCGGCCGCGCGGGGTCGTACTCCGCCACGCGGACCGTCGCGTCGAAGCGACCGGGCTCGTCGCATTCATCAAATGGCGCGGTTGCTCTCGACAGCTACGATTGTCCGCCCGGGGGCAGGTAGACCGGAACCGGCACTGGAGCAGGGATCGGGTTGTAGGCGAGGGCATGGCGCAGCGAGAGCAGATCGAGCACGTGATCGACATGCATGTGGGAGATGACCACCGCGTCGAGCGTGCGGAAGTCGGTGTGGCGCCGCAGCTCCTGCAACGTCCCCGGCCCCAGATCGAGCACCAGCCGCGTGCGCCCGCTCTCCACGAGCAGCCCCGAGCCGCCCATCCCCGTGTTCGGGCTCGCCGCGCTTCCGCCGAGGATCGTCAACCGCACGCTGAAACCTCCCCCGACCCACTCCTCGTCGCAACTGGCGACGGCTCGGCTCTTGCCATGATACTGGCGACAGCGCCGCGTTCCCGGACCGAGAAAGCGCGGCCAGTGCCACGTGATTGAAGTAAAGATTGATGGCCCCATTGAAGCGAAGACTCATCGGTTCAACCCTGTTCGCCCTCTTCTCCGTCTACGTGACGTTAGGGGGATCACGTACGGATGGTTGGGACCGCGGCGACGCGATCGCGATGGTTCTCGGGTTTGTCCTCGCGAGTATCGTCGGCTTTCATGCTTGGCCGGCGGTGGAAATCTCCTGGGCTCGCAAGCAGCCGTCGAATGCCTGCCACCCGCTGACGCCATCATGGCCGCGAGCGATCGGAGCGGCCAGCATTGGCCTCGTGCTGTTCCTGATCAATGCCCTCGTCGAACGTCAGCTCTCGTCCTATGGTGAGGTCAACCTGACTGAATTCATCCACGACCTCGTTGTCTTCAGTGTCATCGGCTATTTCGTCTGGCCGGCCGTGGGCGCGAGGCTGCTTCGCCTCCGGGCGCGATGACCCTGGAATCTTCTCGCTCGTGACCGGCTCGCGGTGACCGCGGCCATGTGGGTGGCCACTCGGTCCTAGGGCATCGGCGACGTTTTCTGGGCAGCCGGCGACGCAGGCGTCGCCCCTACAGAAGGTCGGGTGCTGGAGCGTGGTCCAGGAATCGCTGACCACCCACTTAGCGCGAGTCCCCGACGCGATCCTCCGCGTGTTCCCCCGCCGACCCACGCGCGGTGATGCTCCCCTCGGTGAAGAGGATGGCCTGCAACGCGGCCCGCCACTTCGGGGTGCGGCGCAGCAGAAACACCAGGTCCATGCCGAAGTGCTTGAACTCTTCAGCCTGCGCGTCGGCCATGATGGCCCGCGCCTCGGCGTCCGGCTCCACCGCCAGCCGTTGCTCGTACCAGCCGATCGCCTCCGCCTCCTCGGTCAGCGAGGCGATCATGCGCGCGAAGGTCCGCGTTTCCGGCGACAGCTCACTGGGCGGCTCGTGATACTGATCGAAACCCATATTCGCTTCCTCCATTGCTCGATCCGGTCAGGGAACTCCTCGCTTGGCGTCCTCAAGAATAGACGCCACAGGTCCAGAGGTGGTCAACAGATTCTCCGGTACGATATCCGGCACCGGAGTGGCCGTCCGAGATGTGGTCAGGCATCGCATTCGTCTCACAAACGCGGCTAGCCG
Source organism: Thermomicrobiales bacterium (assembly GCA_038246475.1). Classification (GTDB taxonomy): domain Bacteria; phylum Chloroflexota; class Chloroflexia; order Thermomicrobiales; family UBA6265; genus JACCXM01. The sequence continues at coordinate 11,981 of JBBRVX010000040.1, forward strand.
CGCCTGAAGGGGAAAGGTCTCCATGAGCGCCAGCTCTCAACGCTATGACGTCATCGTCGTCGGGGTCGGCGGGATGGGCTCGGCGGCCTGCTATCATCTGGCCCGGCGGGGGTTGCGCACGCTTGGCCTGGAGCGCTTCGATATCCCCCACGCCATGGGTTCTTCGCACGGCGTCACCCGCATCATTCGCTTGGCCTACTACGAGGATCCCTCGTACGTGCCGTTGCTGCTGCGCGCCTTCGCGCTCTGGGACGATCTGGCGCGGGAAAGCGGCCGGCATCTGCTCGAGGTCACCGGCACGATCGACGCCAGCGGCCCGGAGGAGATCGTCTTCACTGGCGCGCTGGAGGCCTGCCGCCAGTTCGGGATTGAGCATGAGGTGCTCACCTCGGCGGAGCTGACGGCGCGTTTCCCCGGCTATGAGCTGCCGCCTGAGCATCTAGCGCTCTATCAGCCCAGCGGCGGCTTTCTGCTGCCGGAGCGCTGCATCAGCGCCCATGTCACCGGGGCGCTCGCTGCCGGAGCCACGATCCGCGCCCGCGAGCGGGTGCTTGGCTGGGAGACGCAAACGGACGGTGTGCGGGTGACGACCGAGCGCGGAGTCTACGAAGCCGAACGCCTCGTGCTGTCCGCGGGGGCCTGGATGGCGTCGCTCGCGCCCGCCCTGGCTGGGTTGGCGGAACCGGAACGCCAGGTGCTCGGCTGGTTCGCCCCATCTGAACCGGCGCTCTTCACGCCAGACCGGTTTCCGGTCTTCAATCTTTCCGTACCGGAAGGCCGCTACTACGGCTTCCCGGAGTACGACGTGCCGGGATTCAAGATCGGCCTCTACCACCATCTTGGGGAACGCGTCGATCCGGACGATTTCGCGCGGGAAGCGACCATCGCTGACGAGGCCATCCTGCGCGAGGCCACCGCGCGCTACTTCCCCGCCGCCAATGGCCCAACGATGGCGCTGCGCACCTGCCTCTTTACGAACACCCCCGACGAGCACTTCATCATCGATACCCTGCCGGACGATCCGCGCGTGGTGATCGCGTCCCCCTGCTCTGGCCACGGCTTCAAGTTCGCCTCGGTGATCGGCGAGATCCTCGCCGATCTTGTCCAGCAGGACGCCACCGCCCATGACATCGGGCTTCTGCGGTTGAACCGATTCGCGAGCAGTGGGCAACCGTCGATCTGAATCCCGGGCCGCCCACGAACGGCCGTGCTTATACTGGCAGCCTGGTACGCGCGCATTTCGGCGATCGGACCCGCGCCCGAGCCCGCGCCTGAAGGGAATGTGCATGGCCACGACCGATCCAGACGCGATCTCCGCGCCCGATCGTCCGCTGCTTGATAAATCTGTCCTCGCCGTCGTCTCAGGCTTGACCCGTTTTGCCTGGATGGTGCCCTGGCCGATCTGGAGCACCCTGGCCATCATTGGCGGCATGGCCGCCATGCTCTCGAAGCGCCGGCATGTCGTGCTCGCCAACGTCCGCCATGCCCGAGCCGACGCTCAGCCTCACCGCCTCGTGGCCTGGTACATCGGCTCCCAACAGATTGCCACCCACCTGCGCGCCATCATTGGCACGTTGCGCGGCGCGTTCCGCCTCCCGGACACCACCGATCATCTTGTTATTGACGGCATCGAGCGGGTGCGGCCCCACCTGGGCCAGCGCGGGATCATCATCGTCGCCCCGCACGCCGGGCCGTACACCATGCTGGGGCTGATGGGCCGCCGCTGGCTAGCCGATCAGGGCTTCGATGGCGAGCTGGCGATCGTGGCCCGCATGTTTCGTCCCTTCCGCTCAGGCGCCTTGATGCAATGGTTCATGGACTACTTCACCCGCGCCGGGGTGACGGTCATCTCCGTCAACGAGCAGCCGCAGATCATGGCCAAGCGGCTCAAGAATGTGCTGGAGAACAATGGCATCGTCGTCCTCTTGGTCGATGAGCCGACCCCTACCCCCTCCGCCATCGTCCCCTTCTTCGACAGCGCCATCAAGATGCCCCTCGGCCCGGTGCGCCTGGCGCGGGCCACCGGCTCGCTGATCGTGCCCACCATCGCCTCCTATGGCCCAGGCCGCAAGATGACGATCACCCTGGCGCCGCCCCATGAGCCAACCGGCCCCGTGAAAGAGGAGATGCACCGACTGGCGCGCTCGCTGGAGAGCCTGGTCAGCCGCAATCTCAGCCAGTGGGCGATGCTGACCTCGATCTGGATCGACGAAAAGCCGGAGAACGTCACACCGCCGGAGGGCCATTCCTACGCCGACCTGCACCTCCACACGCGCGGCAGCGATGGCCTGCTCCACGCCGAGGAGTGGATCGACGCCGCGCGGGATGGCGGCATCAGCGTGATCGCCCTGACCGATCACGACCACATTCAGACCGTGCGCAACTGGAAGGCCAGCGACCCGGATGGGACGGGCCATGTCATCGCCGGTGTCGAGTTGACCGCCCGTGGCCGCATCGTCCACCTCGGAGTCCTGTTCACGCAAGAGGCGCCGGCCAGACTGCCGAAGCCGGGCACGCCGCTTCTCGATCTGGTGCGCTGGGCGCGCGGCATCGAAGGGAGCATCGTGGTCCTGGTGCACCCCCTGCCGCTCCTCTGGCGCCGCCAACTGCGCGCCATGGCGCGGGCCAGTTTGCTCCCCGATGCCATCGAGTCCCGCTTCCCGTTTGGCGGCCACGGCAAGCGGACGGCGGCGATCGAGCGCGCGGCCCGCCATTACGATCTGGCCGTGCTCGGGAGTAGCGACGCCCATCTCTCGCCCGGTCAGATCGGAGGGCAGGCGACCCTCTTTCCGGGCGTATCGGCGGCGGATCTTCTCGAAGCGATCGCCAGCCGCCGCACCCACGCGGTCATCCTCCCGCGCACGACGCATATTCCGCGCGGCGTCTACCTGATGCAGTCGCTCTACTCTTGGCTTCTTCCCTTTCGAGCCGTACCCGGCGTGCCGCTGGCCCGTGCGGCGATCCTGCGGCGGGCTCGCGCCGCATCCCAGCGAGGCAAACGACTCCGGCCCATCACCCCGCCCGAGCCGAACCGCGCCAAGAGCGATACGCGGGCGTCGTAATCCTTTTACGCACGACGGCCCTCACCCTGGTCCGCGGAGAGAGGGGCTCGTTGGGCTCCCTCTGAAGTCCTTCGTTCGTCGTGACGGTGGGGTTTTTGCGTCGATTTCCTGACCCGGAGCGGCGTCAGGTGAGGGCGCGGAGGTCGTGCAGGAGGCTCCTCCACTCCTCTGATGACGCAGGGTTCTGGGGGGGCGAAACCCCGATGTGGCTAACGCCAAGATGCTCGAGGTCCCTCAGCCGGGCGCGAACCTCGGGCAATGGCCCAATGATGGCGAGCCGGCGGATGAGGTCGTCGGGGATCGCCCCACGCGCCGCTGCCAGATCGCCGCGGCGACGCAGGGCGGGGAAGCCGCCGCCCGCGGAGAGCGTTTCGCCCGTGCGCATCGCCGCTCTCACCTGCTCCAGCACAGCCGACACGTCGAACTCGTCTGTGCGCACCAATCGCTCCATGCCGGGCAAGGCGGCGATGAGGGAAAACAGCGACTTTTCTCGGGCGAGGAGCTTCTGCTCTGTGGCAGGATCTTCAACGACGACGACGTTCGTGCGCAGGATGAAGGCCAGCGAAGCGGGGTCTCGCCCCGCGGAGACCGCCGCCGCGCGGACCCGCGGGATCATGTCGCGGAGCGCCGCATGCGACGTGAGCATGTTGAAGATGACGCCGTCGCATTCACTCCCAGCGAGCTCCAGAGCCTGCGGCCCCGCCGCCGCCAGGTAGATTGGCGGCTGTCGCTGCAGCGGATGCACCACCCGCTCCCAATCGCGCACGCGAAGCTGCCCCGCGGCCGGCGACGAGGCACGATGAGGTGGGGTCCACCAGTCGCGTAGCAGCGCTATCGTCTCGCGCAGCACGTCCAGCGGCTCGCCGGTTTCGACACCGAGCGCATCGCGGTGCCACTCCACCTGCCCGCGCCCGACCCCCAGCGCCGCGCGGCCCCTGGAGAGGCGGTCGAGGGTAGCCACGGACGCGGCCAGGGTGTTGGGATGCCGTGCATAGGGATTCGTCACGCTCGTGCCGAGCTGAGCGCGCTGGGTGACCGTGGCGATGGCGCTCAAGAGCGCGAAGGCGTCCCAACCCTCGGGATCCTCACTCGCCCAGATGGCGTCGATGCCCGCCTCGTCGGCCGCCCGCGCCATCTCTAGCGTGCGGGCGGCCGCCTGACCGTTTGCATCTCGCAGCCAGGCGTGGTGGCTGAGGCCGAGCGTGAAGCGCATTGTTGCTGCTCTTGATCGGGGAGGCGCCGCTACGCCTCGGGGCGGTAGTAAAGGATGACGCCACCGCCGCGCTCGTCACCCTGCCGCACCACCACGCCCGCGCGGCCATCCTGCATCGGGTAGGGATCGCCGCGATCGAGCGATGCCGCCACATCCTCCGGCACAATGGTCGCGTAGAGCTCGTGCCGCGCACATTCCCACACCCCGGGATAGCCAGCCAACGGCTTCATCCGGTGCCGGTCGCGAGGATGTGTGCGGCCGATCTCGCACAGGGGGTTGGGTCCGGACGATTGCTGCGCTTCCATGGCCGATACGATCACCTCTCCGTGGGTTCCGCGCGACATCCTCGATGGTGCCGGAACCAGTCGCTGCCTCACAACCAGATGAGTATGCCAAAGGCGCGCCAATTGACGCGCCAGAGCGAAACGGTCGTGGCGCGACGAGTACCATGCCTGCCCGTACCACGGTCGATTGCATCATTGGAGGTCACGTGCAGTTCATCATCGAAGATGTGTTTCGCGATCGCTTCACCGAAGCCATGATCGGCATTGTGGTGGCTAGCGGCATCGACAACCGCGGCATCGGGACGAACGCGGCGGAGATCCTAGCAGCCGCCAACGTTACGGCCGCGGCGCGGCTGGGTGACGCCGATCTGGCGACGCACCCCGCCGTCGCTCCCTGGCGGGAGGCCTACCGCCGCTTCGGCGTGAAACCGTCCCGCTTTCGCTCCTCGATCGAGAGCCTGCTCCGTGCGGCCCGCGGCGATGGTGTGCGCAGTATCAACCCGTTGGTCGACCTCTACAACAGCGTCTCGCTGCGCCACTTCCTCCCCTGCGGCGGCGAGGACCTGGCCGCGATCGCGGGCGATCTCCGTTTGACCCTGGCGGCAGGCGGGGAATCGTTCGTGCCGCTCGGCGCGGTCGAGGAGCAACCGCCATCGCCGGGAGAGGTCGTCTACGCCGACGAACTGGGGATCGTCTGCCGCGCCTGGAACTGGCGCGAGGCCGACCGGACGAAGCTGACGGCGGACACCTCCCGCGCGGTCCTGGTGATCGAAGCGCTCCCTCCGCGCACGATCGGCGACCTCCGCGCCGCCTGCGACGAGCTGGCCGCGCTCGTCACCGAGCATCTCGGAGCGAGCTGCCGGGTGACGCTGCTGGGCAGCAACGGCGTTACTCATGCGAGCCTCGATGCCTGATCCGGACAGCCTACGACTCTCCCCGGTCGGTAAAACCGGCACCGGGCCGGGCGACGCCGCGGCTGAGTTCCCGGCGCATGACGAGCCGCGCGGCGAGCCATCCGGTTTCGCTCCTCGGGCGAGCAGTGCCGTCGCTCAATTTGCTCCCGAGTTTGCCCAGTTCACCGTCGTCATACTCTGGGCCTCGACCTTCGTCGCCGCCAAGGCGGCGTTCGTGGAAGTAAGCCCGCTCAGTTTCATCTTCTCGCGCTTCGCGATCATGATCGTGCTGGCCTTTGCCGTCCTCTTCATCAAGGAGCGGGGGGGCAACCTCTGGATCGACCGCCGGGATTTTGGCCGCTTCGCGCTGGCCGGGCTGACTGGCTACACGCTCTATCAGCTTGGCTTCATCCTCGGCCTGAGCCGCACCTCCGCCTTTTCCTCATCGCTGCTCATCGCCATGGTTCCCCTCTTCACCCTGGTCATCCTCGCCATCATGGGCGAGTCCACACCGCGTCAGGGCTGGGTCGGTCTCGGCGTGGCCCTGGTGGGCGCGGTGATCTTTCTGCTCGACAAACGCGGCGCGTCGTCCGGCACGCTCGCCGGCGATCTGTTGAGCATCGGCGCCGGGGTGGCCTTCGCGATCTACGGCGTGATTAACCGGCCGCTCGTCACCAAGTATCCGGTCGCCACCTATACCGCATGGTCCGTGCTGGCAGGGGCCGTGCCGTTGATGCTCGTGTCAATTCCTGCCGCGCTGGAGCAGGAGTGGCGAACCCTCTCCACGTCGGCGTGGCTGACGATCGTCTACCTGGCGGTCTTCCCGGTCTACATTGCCTACATGCTCTGGAACTTCGCCATCGCCCGGCGCGGCGTGGCCAAGGCGACATCGTTCGGGCTCCTCGTGCCGATCGTGGCTGGGGTCCTTTCCGCGTTCGTCCTGGGCGAGCCGTTCGGGCCCATCAAGCTCCTGGGCGCGGCGTTGATGATGACCGGGCTGGTGATCGTCCGCCTCCCACGAATTGGCGCCAGCTGAGGCGAAGGGAGTGAAGGGGTTTTGGGTCGAGGCTTCCACGTGCCTCGCCCGCGCTCCAGACCACACGGCGTGGCAGCGAGAAACGCGGTTCTCGACCTCCAACGTTTGCGGCGGAGAGGTCCGGGCGAGGCAGGCCTCGCCATTACACGCTTCCATGCCTGACAACCGGCGCCAGCAAACTCAATGAATCCGGCCCCGGCACTGCACGGGCCAGACCGCGGCAACGACGCCGTTGCGAATCCCGAAGAGATGCTCGTGCAGATGGACGGCCTGATCGGTGTAGTTCACCAGGATCGAAAGCCGATCGCCGACGCACGGCGTCTCAGAGGGGTGATCCAGGGTGATCGTGCCATGCTCGGCGGAGAACCTGATGCCGGTCACGCCCGCCAGCTCTGGGACCTCGGGCGCCTTCTGGCTGGGATCGATAGCGCGCCGTCCGGCGTCGACGATGATCCGTTCCGGGGTCGGCCGACTGACGACCGTGGCCATTAACGTCAGCGCCGGCTCGACTGGCGACTCCAGCGCGCGGTAGAAGCCGTCCCCCATGGTGGCGCCTCCCGCTTGCACCTCGGTAACGCCCGGCTGCCGCGCGGCGTAGAGATACGTTCCGCTGCCGCCGCAGGAGACAATGTCGACCGGAAGCCCGGCGGCGCGAATCGCGTCCGCGGTGGCGGTGAGACGCCCGACCGCTTTGGCGATCTCCGCACCACGCAAAGCGTGATCGGCCATCGAGACGGTATGCCCTTCCCAGGCCATCACGCCCGCGAAGCGCAGGTTCGGCAGCCCGTTGACGATCTTCGCCAGCGCCACGGCTGGCTCACCGGGCGCGATGCCGCTGCGCTGCATGCCGGAATCGACCTCGACCACGATGCGGGGCTTCACGCCGAACGAGGCAGCGGCAGCATCCAATTCCCTCGCATTCGCTTCGCTGTCGACCGAGGCGATGACATCGGCGCCGGTCGCGGCGATCAGCCCAGCCAGACGCCGCGTCTTGATCGGCCCCACGGTCTGGTTGGCGATCAGGATGTCCCGAACGCCGGCTGCCGCCATCACCTCCGCCTCGCTGACCTTGGCGACGGTGACCCCGATCGCGCCGGCCGCCATCTGGCGGTGGGCGATGGCGGGGGTCTTGTGCCCTTTGGCATGCGGTCGCCACTGCACGCCATTGGCGCGCATTGTCTCCGCGATGTGGGCAATATTGCGATCCATGGCAGCGATATCGACCAGCAGCGCGGGCGTATCGATCTCGCTCACCGGCAAGCCAACCAACGTCGTCAGCACTCTGTCTCCCCCAACCCTTGGCGTGCGATTCCTGTTGGGGGAGTATGACGTAGACGGAGGACGGAAGGCGGAGGACGATACGGTGCTGGCCGAACTCGTTTACCCTATCACCCATGACCCATGACCCATGACCCATCACCCATCACCCAGGAGGCTTGCCAACGTGGTTTCGTCGCCCCAGACAGCGCCCTACGGAACGTGGCGCTCACCGATCACTACGGATCTGATCACCGGCCGCCGCATTGGGGTGGCCGTTCCCCGCATCGACGGGGATGATGTCTATTGGCTGGAGTCGCGTCCCGAGCAAGGGGGGCGGTCGGCCATCGTGCGGCGCGCGGCGGACGGTAGCATTGCGGATGCCGTGCCGGGTGAGTTCAACGTGCGCACGCGCGTCCATGAGTATGGCGGCGGCGCCTACAACGTCCGCGACGGGGTGCTCATCTTCTCCCATTTTCACGACACCCGCCTCTATCGTCAGGACCGCGACGGTCAGCCCCGCCCGATCACGCCGGCCGCCGCATTGCGCTACGCCGACCCCATTTTCGATCCCGGGCGGAACCGCCTGATCGCGGTCCGCGAGGACCATACCGGCGACGGAGAAGCGGTGAACAGCATCGTCGCACTCGACATTGAGGGCGACGAGCAGGGCGGCACGATCCTCGCCTCTGGGGCGGACTTCTACGCCAATCCCCGGCTCAGCCCCGACGGCAGGCGTCTGAGCTGGGTCCAGTGGCGCCACCCGAATATGCCGTGGGACGGCACTGAGCTCTGGGCTGGCGAGATCGGGAAGGATGGAATGCTGGCGTCGACGGAAAAGGTCGCCGGAGGCGAATCCGAATCGATCTTCCAGCCGGAGTGGTCGCCCGACAGCACGCTCTACTTCGTCTCCGACCACACCGGCTGGTGGAACCTGTACCGCCGCTCTGAATCGAATGAAGATGAGGCCCTGGTTCCCATGGAAGCCGAGTTCGGCGTGCCGCAATGGGTCTTCGGCATGCTGACCTACGCCTTCCTCGACGCCGAAACGATGCTCGTCACTTACACCCGCGACGGATCGTGGAACATGGCCACGATCGACATCGCTAGCGGCGCGCTCACCGCGATCGAGACGCCGTTCACCGAGATCGCCGATCCCGTTGCGGCGAATGGGAAAGCCGTCTTCGTCGGCGGAAGCGCGACGATCCCTTCGTCGATCGTTCTCTACGATCGGGCGAAAGGAACGTTCGAGACCCTGAAGCGTTCGCTCGAAGTCGAGATCGACCCCGGCTATCTCTCGATCCCGGCGCCGGTCGAGTTCCCGACAGGGAACGGCCTCACCGCACACGCCTTTCTCTATCCGCCGACCAACAAGGATTTTGTAGCGCCGGAAGGAGAACTGCCCCCGCTGCTGGTGCAGAGCCACGGCGGGCCAACGGGCGCAACCTCAACGGCGTTGAGCCTGGCTGTGCAGTACTGGACCTCGCGCGGCTTCGCCGTGCTCGACGTTAACTACGGCGGCAGCACCGGCTACGGCCGCCCCTACCGGCAGCGCCTCAACGCTGCCTGGGGCATCGTCGACGTCGAGGACCACGTCAACGGCGCGAAACATCTGATCGACCAGAGGCTGGCCGATCCCGAGCGCACCGCCATTCGCGGCTGGAGCGCCAGCGGCTACACCACCCTCGCGGCGTTGACGTTCAGCGATCTCTTCCGGGCGGGGGCCAGCCACTTCGGGATCAGCGACCTGGAGACGATGACCGCCGACACCCACAAGTTCGAGTCGCGCTATCTGGACGGCCTGATCGGGCCGTACCCCGATCGCCGTGACATTTACATTGAGCGCTCGCCGATCCATCACCTGGACCGGCTCTCTGCCCCGCTGGCCCTCTTCCAGGGGAGCGAAGATACGGTCGTGCTCCCCAATCAGGCGGAAATGATGTACGAAGCCATGGCCGCGCGCGGCTTGCCGGTGGCGCTGACCATCTTTGAAGGCGAAGGCCACGGCTTCCGCCGCGCGGAGAACATCCGCCGTTCCCTGGAAGGGGAGCTCGATTTCTACGGCCAGGTCTTTGGCTTCACGCCCGATGGCGATATAGAGGCGATCGAGATCGCGAACCTGACGAGGGTGGTAGGGTGATGGGTAATGTTGCGTTGACCTTGCCACTTGTCGCCGCCGACGGATAGAGGCGTTAGCATTCAGGAGTCGCTGACCATGAGCCAAAACTCCCCATCACCCCATGACCCTATCACCCCATTACCCATCACCCATCACCTTCGTCGCGCAAGGTCATTGTCACCTGCGCCATCACCGGATCGATTCATGTGCCGTCGCAGACCCCGTACCTGCCGATCACGCCGGACCAGATTGCCGAAAACGCCCTGGGCGCGGCTGAGGCCGGGGCGGCCATCCTCCATCTCCACGCCCGCGTGCCGGAGACCGGCCAGCCGACGCCCGACCCGGAGGTCTTCCTGCAATTCCTGCCGCGCATCAAGGCCGGGACCGACGCGGTGATCAACATCACCACCGGCGGCGCGCAGACGATGACGATCGACGAACGGCTGGCCGGGCCGCTGCGCATGAAGCCGGAAATGTGCTCGCTCAACATGGGCTCGATGAACTTCGGCCTCTATCCGATGGCCAGCCGCATCAAGGCGTTCAAGCACGACTGGGAGCCGGGGTATCTGGAGATGTCGCGCGGGCACATTTTCCGCAACACCTTCGCCGACATCGAGCGGCTGCTGGCGACGATGGGCGAGCATGGCACGCGCTTTGAGTTCGAGTGCTACGACGTGGGTCACCTCTACAATCTCGCCCATTTCCTCGATCGCGGGCTGATCAAACCTCCCATCTTCGTGCAAACCATCTTCGGCATTTTGGGCGGTATTGGAACGGACCCTGAAGATCTGCTCCACATGAAGCGGACGGCAGACCGCCTGCTGGGGCGTGACTACGTCTGGAGCATCCTCGGCGCCGGCCGCCATCAGTTCAACCTGATCACCATGGGCGCGATCATGGGCGGCAACTGCCGCACCGGCATGGAAGACAATATCTATCTCGGCAAGGGGGAGCTGGCGACGTCGAACGCCGAGCTGGTGGCGAAAACGGTGCGCATCCTGCGCGAACTCTCCCTGGAGCCCGCCTCCCCGGACGAGGCGCGTCAGATGCTGGGGCTGAAAGGCGCGGCGAACGTGGCGTTTTGATTCGCCCCCCACAACAAGCGCAGAACGGGCACACCTTCCCGCCGGTGTTATTCTGAGGTACGAAGAATCTCGGCTCATGGGAACGAACGGATCGGCTGTCCAGCGGGATCCTTCACTCCGTTCAGGATGACACCTCGCGTCGAAACGCTCCTGGGCAGGACGCATTTCGCGAGGATCAAAAAATGGCATCAGACATCAATGGTGACATCGAATCGCGGCTCTCAGACCTTCTGAGCCGGGTTATCGACTGGCTGAAATTTGCGGAGACGAAGAACACCTCCGCGGTCGGCCTCTCCTCGACCGGCCTCGGCGTGATCGTTACCTTTCTCGTCGCCGGTCCGCCCATCCCGGTTGCGGCTGGCGTCGGTCTGGGCCTGGGCGCGATCACGCTGATGATCAGCCTGATGCTCGCCGTGGCCTCGTTCCTGCCGTCCACGAACCTGGAAAAATACCTGGTGGGCGAGCGGGAGGAACCGGGACCGACCGACAACCTTCTCTTCTACGGGCATCTGGCCCGCTACGAGCCGCGGGCGTTGGTCCGCGCCATCGGCGAGCATTACTTTGGCCTCGACCGGGCAAGCGAGGAGTTCAAGCCGAGCAAGCTCGCGGTCGATCTGGCCGGGCAGATTGTCACCAACGCACGCATCACCGTGCGCAAGCTGGTGCTCTTCAAGTATTCGCTGCTGCTCTTCGGCTTGGGCGTACTTATCGCCGCCGCGGCGATGGCGTATGCCGCCTTTGTAGTTTGACGCGCTGTGCGTTTGGCTCCCGGGAGCGAGCGGCGCGGGAACCTGTCAACATCGCCACTCCATGCGCATCCGCGCCAATTGGCCTACCATGGGGGTCGAACCCGGCATTCATGGTGCCGGAGAGCAGGGAGGATTCACGATGAGCGGACATGAGTTCGACGAGTTGGTCGCGCGCCTGACAGGCGAGGCAAGCCGGCGGAATGCCGTAAAGGGCATCATGGGCGGGGCGCTGGCATCGGTCGGCGTGGCCTCGATTGCGTCGGCCAAGAGTGGGAAGGGCAAGCGGACCGTCTGCTCCTGCTCGGACACGGACCCGAATGCTTGCGAAACGGTACGGATCAAGTCGAAAAAGGTGAAAAAGTTCCTCGATAACCACCCCAACAGCTATCGGGGAGCCTGTGACAACGTAACCACGACCTCGACCACCACGTCGGGCACGTCGACGTCATCGACCTCGTCGACATCATCGACCTCGTCGACATCATCGACCTCGACGTCAACCACGACCACTATATAGGGAGACGATCCCGAACATGAGCGCGGGGGTAAGAAGTACTTGCCCCCGCGCTTTGCTGAGCACGAAGATCGAGCTCCCGGCTGGAACAGCTGCCTGGCGTCAAATGGGAGCGGCCACGGAGATGCCCCCATGGTGGCGCTGACGATCGGGATGGCGACGTACAACGACTTCGACGGCGTTTACTTCACCATCGAGGCGCTCCGGCTCTATCACGACCTCTCAGACACCGAACTGCTGGTCATCGACAATTTCGGCTGCGAGCATACGCGCCGTTTCGTCGAAGGCCTCCCTGATGCCCGCTACATCCTGGCCACGGACGTGCAGGGTACGGCCGCGCCGCGCGATCTGGTCTTTCGCGAGGCACGGGGCGAGGCCGTGCTCTGTTGCGATTCGCATGTCGTCTTCGCGCCGGGAGCGATCGCCCGTCTCAGGGCGTTCTACCGCGATCACCCGGGGACATGCGATCTCCTGCAAGGTCCACTCGTTTACGACGATCTGCGGAGCATCTCCACCCACTTCGAGCCGGTCTGGCGCGAGCAGATGTGGGGCATCTGGGCAACGGACCAGCGCGGCCTCGATCCTGATAGCGAGCCGTTCGAGATTCCGATGCAAGGGTTGGGCGCCTTCAGTTGCCGCAAGGCAGCCTGGCCTGGATTCAATCCGGCATTCCGGGGATTCGGAGGGGAAGAGGGCTACCTCCACGAGAAATTCCGGCAGCGCGGCGGGCGATGCCTCTGCCTGCCCTGGCTGCGCTGGGTGCATCGCTTCGGGCGACCATCCGGCGTCCCCTATCCCCTCACGATCGATGAGAAGTTTCGCAATTACATCATCGGCCACACCGAGTTGGGACTCGATCTGGCGCCAGTCAGGTCGCACTTCGCGGAGTTCCTGCGCGAAGAACGCCTTGATGCGCTGACGACGGAGGCCCTCCGCGACAGTCAACTCGCCAGCCTGCCCCTCATCAGTTGCATTTGCCCGACCTCCAATCGGGTCCCGGAGCGCCAGTATCTGGTCGAGGAGGCCATAGAGTCGTTCCTGCGCCAGAGCTATCCGCGCAAGGAACTGATCGTGCTCAACGACTGCCCCGGGCAGGAGCTCGTCTGCGACGCCCCGGGTGTCCGCGTGGTCAACGTGCCAACGCGCTTCGCCAGTCTCGGCGAAAAGTACAACGCGGGCATCGCCCTGGCGCGGGGCGACCTGATCGCCAATTGGGACGACGACGATATCAGCCTGCCGTGGCGGCTCTCCCTTTCGGTTGAGCTGCTGGGAGATGCGGACGCCTACAACCCAGGCATCTTCTGGTTCATGAGGGGCGGTGTCCTGCAGCGCGATGCCGCCCGGAACGTCGGTCACAACTTCAGCCTCTTTCGGCGCACGGCGTTCGACGCCGTCGGGGGCTACCCCGCCATCAGCCTGGGCGTCGATCAGGCGATGGAGGCGGCCCTCCGAGCCAAGGTGGTCTGCCAGGGCGGGCCGAACACGGGGCAAGACGAATTGACCCGCGACGATTGGTATTATATCTATCGCTGGGGCGTGAGTCCGAATCACCTCTCAGGCTCGGCCGATACGGACTTCTGGCAACGGATCGGCAAGCTGCCCGTCCAGACCGGGCGATTCGAGTTGCGGCCCCTTTGGCGCATGGACTACAGCGTGGAAGCGCGCCGGCTCGCATCCGAGCCGATCGCCAAGTGCAAACGAGGACAGGAGGGCAAAGCAGGCCGCAAGAGACGCCGCACCGCGGGCGATCACTCGCGATCAGCACCACGTGTCGTCCTCCTTGTCGTCGGCGATGCTGGCCGTCGCGGAAAGAGCAAAGTGCGCGGTTTTCCGCGCATTGAGCCCAATCCCGGTGAGGCGCCGGCGCGCCACCTCGACCGGGTGATGCGAGCCATCGACCAGGCAATCGTGCGCGGTGGCACGCACCTGCTGGTGCCGCGCGAAAACGCGGAGTGGCTTGCCGACCATCCGCTGCTGGCCAGCTACTTCGCGGCGCAGCACGAGCTGATCGAGGCGAGCCCGAAGCTAGGAATTGTCTTCGCGCTCGCCCGTAAACCGTAACGGCACGAATGCGCTGGAGGATCAGCTCGTGCGGGACATCGCGTAAAAGTCGTACGTTCCGATGTTGATCGGGTTGAAGACGAAGCCCGTGATCCCCTGGCGCAGCACCGTGGTCCATTGCCGCTGCATGTAGTAAATGGCCGGCGGGTCGTCACGGGAGATGATCTGCTGAATCTCGGCCAGCGCCGCCGCGTACTTGACCGGATCGGGCTCGTCCCGATTCGCCTCGAACAGCGCCTGCACCCGCTCGTTGCAGTAGTAGCCGCCGTTGGTTCCAGCCGAGCCCCACTGGTCGCAGGCGATCTGCGGGTAGAGGTGGTTGTAGGCGTCGTTGTAATCCGGCCACCAGAACCAGGGCATCATGTTCGGCCGTTCCTCCACCTCCATGTCGCCGAACATGATCGAGGTGAAGGTGCTGAGATCGACTTCCTCGATGGTCAGTGTGACCCCGATTTGCGCCAGATTCTGCTGGAAGAGCTGGACGATCGCCTTGACGTTCTCGTCGCCGGTCTCCTGCGTGACCTTCAGCTCCGCGCCCTCCGGCACGCCCGCCTCGGCCAGCAACGCCTGCGCCTTCTCCAGGTCCGTTTCGTACTGGAACGTCTCCGGCGCGAACCCGGCCACCAGTTCGGCAACGCCCCCGATGGCGCGTTTGGCGTACCCCTTGTAGACCCCCTCGATCACGTCGTCATACGGAAACGCATAGCACATCGCCTGCCGCGCTTGCGGCGACTCCAGCAGCCCGGCGACGGTGAGGATCAGGTAATCGACTTCGGCGCTGTAGGAGCGATCGACGAAGAGGTCGGGGTTTTCCTCCAGGGCCAGCAGCGATTCCGGCGTCAGGTTGTCGACGATATCGACCTCTCCCTGTTCGATAAGCTGCCGCCGCGTCTCGTTCTCGGAGATCACCCGGAAGATGACGCGGTCGAAGTGATTGCCATCCCAGCCGCCCCAATAGCCGTCGTAGCGTTCGAGGGTTAGTTGCTGCTCCGGCTCGAACTCGACCACCCGATACGGCCCGGCGCCCAACCCTGCTTCGTTCAGTTGCGCCCAGAAGTGACCCTGATCGCCTTCGCCCTGGTCATCCAGCACTTCGTTTTGCATGACCAGGTCGACATTGAGAATCAGCGGGCCATAGGAGCTGGCCAGATAGGACTCGAAGAGGGGCTGCGGCACGCCGCAATCAAAGACTACCGTGTTGGCATCAGGAGCGGTGATCTGCTCCGGCTCCTGAATGAAGCGGCGGAACGCGCCCGACGGACCCATGCCAAGCGTCAGGAAGCGGACGAACGATTTGCGTACCGCTTCGGCGTCAACGGCGCTGCCATCGTGGAAAGTCACGTCCGGCCGGATCATGAAGGTCCACACGCTCTTGTCCTCGTTCGGTGACCAGGACTCGGCGACCATCGGGACGTATTTGTCGGTGGCGCTGCCGTCCAGGGCGATCAACCCCTGATACGGTCCCCGCAGGGCGATGGCCGAGCGGTAGTCGTAGGCGGAATGGGGATCGAGGTCGGATGGCGAGCCGTTGAGGGCGACTGTCAGCGTTGCCGGATCGGATTGCCGGGCGCGTGGCGCCGCCCCGGCCGGCCCAGCCATCCCACCCGCCACGGGCAGCGCGATGCCCGCCGCCGTGGCGGCCCGCAAGAGCGCGCGGCGGCTGAGTTCAGATTGACCGGCGCGGCGAACATCGAACGAGCGCATGGCCTGCTCCTCTCGGCGAATAGGGAGATTCGGTTCCGGATTCTTTACAGTGCATCGTAGCAGGAACGGCCTGGGACGCTATCCGGCTATTGCCCCTGCGCGGCCAACACGCGCAGCAGCACGGGGGCCCATTCCGGCGTGATGGTCGCGCGGCCCGCATCCTCGCCGGGGATCGTGGCCGTTTGCACGCTGGCCTGGGGAATGGTCAATGCCAGTGCCTCGGCATTCCAGCGCTCGAATGCCGGCGACGCTTCCCGCAGAAGGATGGTCACCGGCGCGACGACGCGCCGTAGCACGTCACGATCGCGTTGCTCGGGCGCCATGCCATCGAGCAGCGGCGCCAGGTTCGCGGCCGCGCGGCGAATGGCCCCCAGCCGCGGTTTGGTCAGGTGCTCGCGCCAATCGGATCCCCACCGGATCCCCTGATAGAGATCGAGCGCACGAGCGGTGAGGCCCTTGTAGGCGGCCGCCGACGCTTCGCGGATGAGCTCTGTCTGAGCCGCGCCATACTGGCGAGCCTCATCAACGGGAAGATACGCGACCAGCGCGGGAACGTTCGGCGTGACAAGCACCAGCGAGATGACCCGCTCTGGGCTTCGGGCGGCCAGCTCCAGGGCAATGGCGGCGGCCCAGCCAAAGGCGACGATGTGCGCCCTGTCCAGGCCCTCGGCCTCGATCACCGCGAGCACGTCGGCGGCAAGTTCGGAAATCGGAAGGCTCCGCCCCCCGATCATCGGCGAAGCGCCATGGCCCCGGGCATCGGGAAGCGTCACCCGGAACCCGACCTCGCGCAACGCCGCGCCGAGTGGCCGCACCTGCCCGCGATCCGCGAGCAGGTCATGGAGCACGACCACTGGCGTGCCGTCATCTTCGCCGCTCGATTCGAAACTGAGCCGCTGGTCGCCCCGGGCGGCGAACCGGGTCACGCCCACGCCCCCGGCTGGACGAGGGCGTTGCTCACCATTCTCTGAGGAGGCGCTCACGATGTCATCGGCTCTCCGGCGACCGGCGAAGGAGCGGCCGTTGACCTCGACGCGGAATGACGTCGCGCCACCTTGACGCGAACGATGTCCCAGAGCGTGCCCACCACCAAGCCACCACAAACCGTGTTGGCGATCAGCACCGGCAAGAGATAGCGCGAAAAGTCGGCCCGCATGCCGACGACGACCAGCGCCACCTGACCGCCGAGCACGAGCGCCGCCATCGCCCAGCGGCTGCCCAGTCCCCGCCGCACGGCCAGCGCCAGCAAGATCAGCGCCCCGGCAATTGCCAGCACCACGTCAAAGACCATCGGCTGCCAGGACATTCCGAACAATTGGGTCACGGCGCCGATCGCTTGCCCGGTTACGGAATCTTCCTGGCCCAACCAGCGCCCAATCCGCCCCAGCGCGTCGATGGGACCATCGATCCGCAGCTCTGTCCAAATCGCCCCCTGGTTTTCCATCTCGATGGCACGGAACCGGAAGAGCTCCAGCGTGCGCCCGATGGGATCCGGCCAGAGAAACGGGAACGCGGCGATAAACGCCGCCGCCGCGATGGCCGGTTGCACGACCAACCGCCAGCCAAGGCGGCCATCGTGCTCGGCACTGGCGCTCCTCCCCCGCCAACCCTGAACAATCAGGATGAGCCCGGCAGCGGCCAGGGGGAAGGCGAGCGCCAGCGGGCTTAGCTTCGCGGCTCCGCCCAGGCCCAGCATCACCCCCATCATGATGGCGCGCGGCCAGGTCGGACGCTCAGCCAGCACCATGGCCATCAACGCCGACAAGGCCACGAAGAGGGAAACGATCGCATCCGATCCGGCCAGGCTGGAAAGATAGATGGAGAGGGGATGGGGAATGAGCAATGCCGCCGCCGCGACCCCGGCAACCGGATTGGAGAGACCGCGGGCGATCAGATAGACGCAGGCGGCGATCAGCGCCCCAACGACGCTGTTCGTGCGCCGCGCCGCCGCCAGATCGAGCTCCTCCGGCAGGTTGCCATGGCGCTGGTTCCAGGACTGTCCGAAATGGAAGTCATAGAATCCGTTCGTTTGCAGATCCCGGCCCTGCAGCACCAGGCCGAGCCCCATCAGGTATGATCCTAATGGCGGCTGCC
>JBBRVX010000041.1:0-29737 GCA_038246475.1 Thermomicrobiales bacterium
CAAAGTCCGGGGCAGCCTGTCTCGACCGCGGCTGAATGTCTTTCGTTCCTCGGCGCACATCTATGCGCAGGTGATCGACGATGACCGGGGCAATACTCTGGTGTCGGCGAGTGATCTGGAGCAGGAAGTGATCGACCGCGTGGGCGGCGAGACGACGAAAAGCGCGCGAGCTCGTGCTGTCGGAGCGGTGATCGGTGAGCGGGCGAAGGCGGCCGGCATCGATTCGATCATTTTCGATCGCGGTGGATACCTCTACCACGGTCGAGTCAAGGCCGTCGCGGACGGCGCTCGCGAAGCGGGCTTGATCTTCTAAGCGTGTCGCTTGGCGGTGCGTTATGGCGATGTTTGGAGGAATCAAGAATGGATAGAAACCGAGGAGAGCGAAGCCAGCGTCGTCGGCCCGACGACGAAGGCAGCAACGAATTTGAAGAGCGCGTGGTGCAAATCAATCGTGTCGCCAAGGTCGTGCGGGGCGGTCGTCGTTTCAGCTTTGGGTCCATCGTCGTCGTCGGAGATGGCAAGGGCCGGGTTGGGGCTGGGCTGGGCAAAGCCAACGAAGTTCCCGATTCGATCCGCAAGGGCGTCGAGGCGGCGAAGAAATCATTGATCCGAGTGCCGCTCGAAGGAACGACGATTCCACACCCGGTCGAAGTTTCGTTCGGAGCGTCGCGGGTGTTGCTCAAGCCCGCCGCGCCAGGAACCGGCGTCATTGCTGGCGGTGGAGTTCGTGCTGTCGTGGAGGCGGCGGGCATCAAGGATGTGCTCACCAAGTCGCTCGGGAGCAACAACCCGGTGAACGTCGTGCGGGCAACGTTGAAGGCTTTGGCAGAGCTGGAGTCGCCTGAAGCGATTTCGCAGAGACGACGCAAGACTCTGACCGTGCGACGAAACAAGGCAGCGGTCGTCGATGCCGTAGCAACGCAACCGGATCAGTCGCCGGCGCCGGCCCGGCGACGTACTCCCCGAGGGGGTCAAGGCACGTGAGCGAGAATCAGACTGGAGCGCTTCGGATCACATTGGTGCGCAGCACGATTGGACGCCCTGCTGACCAAGGGCGAACGGTGGCCTCATTAGGTCTGCGGCGATTGAACTCGACTGTCGTTCGGCCGGACAACGCGTCGATCCGGGGGATGGTTACCAAGATTCGACATTTGGTCAGGGTGGAAGAAATGCCGGCCGAAGAAGCCTCTTCGACTGGCGGCGAGAACTAAGCAGAGCCCGAGGCAGCAAACGCCTGGGCCGATGAGGATTAAGACGATGCCTCTCACACTTGATGATTTGCGCGGCGGCGCTGGCTCAAATCGAGGTCGCAAGCGACTAGGTCGAGGCCACGGGAGTGGCAAAGGCAAGACAGCTGGCCGCGGCACGAAGGGTCAGAAATCCCGGAGCGGCAAGGGCATTGCCCGGGGCTTCGAAGGCGGGCAATTGCCGATCCAGCAGCGTCTCCCGTACAAGCGGGGGTTCACAAACATCTACCGAACTGAATGGGAAGTGGTGAACCTCGGACGCCTGGAGGAGCTCAACATCGAAGGGCCAATCACGCCCGAGGTCCTTTATGCCCACGGAGTAACGCGAGGATTGGAGTTTCCGGTCAAAGTCCTCGCGGGTGGCGAATTCACCCGATCGATAGTCGTTCACGCGCACGCCTTCTCCGAGGCAGCGAAATCCGCTGTTGAGGAGCGGGGCGGATCGGTGGAGGAGCTGGCGCGAACGGATGAGTGGCTCCACGCCAAGCCACGATCGCGGCGATTGCAAATCAACCGAGAGATGAAGCGGGCGCGCGTCGGTAAAGTGGGCGGTCCTTCGCGAAGGGAAGGGCTGGCTGCCGTGGCCGCGAATCAGGAGGCCTAGACTGTGCTCGAAGCCGTCATTACCGCATTCAAGATTCCTGATCTGCGGCGGCGAATTCTGTTCGTGCTCGGAATGCTCGTCATTTTTCGATTTCTCGCGGCCATACCGGTGCCGGGCGTCAATCGCCAGGGGCTCCAGGAGTTTATTCAAAGCAACGCCCTTTTGGGAATCCTGAATCTCTTTTCGGGCAGCAGCCTGCAGAACTTTTCCATCGTGGCGCTGGGTGTCTATCCCTACATTACCGCGTCAATCATCATGCAATTGATGACGCCAATCATCCCGAGCCTGAATGAGCTTTCAAATGAGGGCCAGGGGGGCCGCAACAAGATCAATCAGTACACGCACTGGCTGACCGTGCCTCTTGCGCTCCTGCAGGGATACGGACAGGGCGTCCTGTTCTCACAGCAAACAGGCCCGGATGGCCGCCCACTCATCGAGAACTTTGGCTTCGGCAATCCAAACACGGCCCTGTCGACGGCCGCATTGCTGATTGCCATGACCGCCGGGACCATGCTTCTGGTGTGGATCGGTGAATTGATTACCGAATTCGGCATCGGGAATGGCGTTTCGGTGATTATCTTCGGCGGAATTGTTGCTTCACTTCCTGGCGCCGTCGCGTCGCTCTTTCGAGGACAATCGATTACGAGCAACATCATAGGCACAGCCATGTTCGCGGCCATTGGTCTGCTGACGGTTGTTGGCATCGTCCTCATCAACGAGGGGCAACGGCGCATACCCGTTCATCATGCCAAACGCGTCCGATCTGGACGCGTGTATGGTGGAAACACGACCTTCATCCCCTTGAAGGTAAATTCGGCCGGAATGATCCCGCTGATCTTCGCGGTCAGTATTCTGGTGTTTCCCGGGTTGATTGCGCAGTTTCTCTCCACATCGGGCAACGAGACGCTGCGAAACTTTGCCGGGGAGCTGGCGCGCTTCATGAGCCCGAATACGCTCCAGTACAACATTCTCTACTTCGTGCTGGTGGTGGCGTTTACCTACTTCTACACCATGGTGATCTTCCAGCAGCAGAAGATCTCGGAAAATCTGCAACGCCAGGGCGCGTTCATTCCAGGCGTGCGGCCGGGGAAAAATACGCAGCAGTATCTGATGCGAACGTTGAACCGAATTACGCTGATCGGGGCGTTGTTTCTGGGGACCGTGGCGATTCTTCCCTTCATCGCCGCGCAACTGACAGGGGTGAACTCGCTCCTGTTGGGTGCAACGTCGTTGCTCATCGTGGTTGGCGTCGCGATCGACACCATGCGCCAACTTGAGGCGCAACTCGTGATGCGCAACTATGAGGGGTTTATCAAATAGTCGTGGACGGCGCCACTGGCGCGTGGTTCCAGTTCGGGAGTTCAAAGGACGTTTCGGTTTGACTGCGCATGTGATTCTGATGGGCCCGCAGGGTTCGGGCAAAGGCACCCAGAGTGAGCGGGTGCGAGCAACGCTGAACTTGATGCCGGTGGCCACGGGGGAGCTCTTTCGTTCAGCCATCAAGGGGAATACTGTTCTCGGGCAACAGATCAAGGCGATCTACGATCGAGGAGAACTCGCGCCCGATGATCTGACGGTGGCGCTGGTGGAGGAGCGGCTTGACCAGATGTCCGCCCATCCGGGAGCAACCGCTGGCCCACGGGGTGCCCTTTACGATGGGTTCCCGCGGACGGCGGCGCAGGCCGAGGCGCTGGATCAGATGCTTGCGAGAAGAGGTGAATCGGTCACCGTGGTGATCGCGATCGAGGTTCCGCGCAACAAGCTCGTTGAACGGCTTGCTGGTCGCCGGGTCTGCTCAATCTGCGGTCGCGTCTACAACGTGGTGTCCGACCCTCCCCAGATCGATGGACTGTGCGATGTTGATGGCGGGGAGTTGATGCAGCGAGCGGATGACACTCCGGACGGAGTAGCGAAGCGTCTCGATCTCTATGACATCGAAACGGCGCCATTGGCCGGGCGGTACCGCGAGCGGGGACTGCTGGTACGGGTCGATGGCGATCGACCGATCGACGAGGTCACGGACGCTATCGTATCGGTGATTCAGAATCAAGTGGCCGCTATTGCGCCGGGAAGTTCCTGAGAATGGACCAGCGATGACCATCACCATCAAGAATGACGAAGAGATTCAACGCATGTCCGAAGCTGGTCAGGTTGTATCGCTGATCCATTCGCGGATGGCGACGGTCATCTCACCCGGGGTGACGACTCGCGAATTGGATGAAGTGGCGCGCGGCATGCTCAAGGAAGCCGGTGCTGTCTCGTCGTTTCTGGGATATCACGGCTATCCAGCTCACATCTGCGCATCGGTCAATGACGTCATCGTGCATGGCATACCAGACCGGCGGCGCTTACGCGACGGCGATATCGTCTCCGTAGATATCGGAGCGATCCTGAATGGGTTTCACGGCGATTCGGCCTGGACCTATCCGGTTGGCGAGATCTCTGATGACGCGGCGGCGCTTTTGCGTGACACGGAAGCAGCGCTTTACCGCGCGGTCGATGCCGCCAGGACTGGAAACCGACTTGGCGCGGTTGGCCATGCTGTCGAAGCGTATGCTCGACCGCTCGGTCGAGGCGTCGTCCGTGAATATGGTGGTCACGGAATCGGCCGGTCAATGCATGAGGACCCCCATGTTCCGAACACTGGCAGTCCCGACCGGGGCATCTTGATGCGAACCGGTCTCACCCTGGCGATCGAGCCGATGCTCACCAACGGCGGTGAAGACACGCGAACGCTCAGCGACGGGTGGACGGTGATCACCAGTGACGGATCATTGGCGGCGCACTTTGAGCATACGGTGGTGGTCGGGCCAGAGGGCGGCCGCGTGTTGACGCCCCGCTTGGTCCCCGTGCTAGAATAACGTGTTCGGCGCACGCCAGATGCGTGCGCTGTTCGTGTGTGCATTGAGACAAGCAGGTATGACATTGGAGGTTTTGGGCCTCCGTTCTGGAACAGGACAGTGGAATGAAAGTCGCCGCATCTGTAACTCGCCGCTGTGAGAAGTGCAAGATCATCCGCCGACACGGTGTAGTGCGGGTGATTTGTGTGAATCCTCGCCACAAGCAACGGCAAGGCTAATCGTTCGCGATCCTGCGAGAGCAAAGGGGATACGACATGGCGAGAATTTCAGGAGTCGATCTTCCTCGCGATAAGCGGGTCGAAGCGGCATTGCCCTACATTTTTGGAATCGGGCTCCATACCAGCCAGCGGATCCTGGGAAGAACCAATATTAACCCCGACACCCGCGTGCGCGACCTGACCGATGATGAGGTTAATCGCATCCGCGAAATTGTTGATAAGGAAATGCGTGTAGAGGGCGACCTCCGGCGGGAAGTCGCGATGAATATCAAGCGTTTGATGGACATTGGTTGTTATCGCGGGTTGCGCCATCGCCGGGGTCTCCCGACACGTGGTCAGCGGACTCGTACAAATGCCCGGACGCGGCGCGGGCCACGTCGCGCGGTCGGCGGCCGCAAGAAGAAGTAAGTCCATGGGGCCCGCGTCTGGGAACGAGGACGCGGGCCGTCTGTGCAAGGGGGTATTTCCATGACTGACAAGCGACGAGGCGGTAAAGGGAAGACTCGCGTTCGACGCCGCGACAGGAAAAACATTCCTCGCGGTAAGGCGTACGTGCAGGCGACATTCAATAACACGATCATCACGATGACCGACCCCGCGGGGAATGTGATCGCATGGTCGAGCTCCGGGGCCAATGGATTCAAGGGGAGTCGCAAGAGCACACCGTATGCCGCTCAGGTGACAGCGGAGTCGGCGGCTCGAAAAGCCATGGAACATGGACTGCGCCAGGTGGATGTATTTGTTCGTGGGCCTGGTTCTGGTCGCGAGATGGCGATTCGGTCCCTGCAGTCGAGTGGAGTTCAGGTCGTTTCAATTACGGACACGACGCCAATTCCGTTTAACGGTTGCCGCCCGCCAAAGCGCCGACGCGTGTAAGACTGGTCACTTTTCAGGTGCAGTCGCATGGCGGGCGCTGTTGCCTTGAAGAAGCGCATGATGCGTCTGGTTAGCAATGAAGATTAAGGCCGAGAGGCAAGGGAAGCTAAGAACTCCGTTGATCAATTGGATCAACCGTCTGATGTCGAGAGGTGCACAGGCCGCGGCGCCAAGCGCTGGATATACGCGGCGCGCTGAAGCAAACATGGAGGCGATGCATTTTGTCGGAACGACCGCAATTCCAGATTGAAACTGTCGAAACCGGGCAGAACTATGGCCGGTATAAAGCGGAGCCGATGGAGCCGGGGTACGGAACCACCCTCGGTAATGCGCTGCGCCGGATCCTATTGCGTTCACTTGAAGGCGCCGCGGTGTCACGCATTCGCCTTGATAACGTCTGGCACGAGTTTTCTACGATTCCCAACGTGCGAGAAGACGTTACGGAGATTGTGCTTAACCTGAAGCGCGTCCGGCTCAAGCGCATGATGGAACTCAATGGCGAGACGCGCGCGCATCTCTATGTGCGAGGCGATGCTTCAGGCGAACGTCTCGTGACTGCCGGCGACGTGGTGTGGCCGGCCGAGGTCGACGTCATCAATCCCGAGCAAGTGATCGCCACCATTGACTCCCCGGACGGGGTCATGGACATGGATCTCTGGATCACTCAGGATCGAGGATACAAGCCCGCGGAACTCCAGGAGTCGTACTCCATCGGGGAGATTCCTATTGATGCCATTTACACGCCAATCGAGCGTGTGAACTTTGTTGTGGAGCACACGCGGGTCGGTCCGATGACCGATTACGATCGTCTCATCATCGAGGTCTTGACCGATGGGACGATTGAGCCGGATGAGGCGCTCGCGGAGGCGGCGCGCATTCTTGTCAGCCAGGCGCAGGTCTTCGCGGTTCTCGATCAGAGTAGTGAAGCGGAAGCGCCTGTCTCCGGTTTGGAGATCCCTGATGAAATTCTCAATAAGCCACTTGTGGACCTTGGCCTTTCGCCGCGTGTACTGAACGCGCTGCGGAGCCGCCAGATTGAACGGGTGGGTCAAGTGTTGACCGTTGATCCCGAGCAACTCATGTCGATCAGGAACTTCGGTCCCCGCTCGCTGACCGAGTTACGCGAGAAGCTGGCTGAGTTTGGTTATCTGCCGGAAGGTGACGTTGGGATCGCGAGCGCCGAGTACCTTGAGGGTCTTGAGCCGGACGATGACGGCTTGAACGAGTTCGACGGCGACATCCTCGCTGACGACAATGAGTTGGCGGAGGCCGTGGCATCGCTGCGGGGCGACGGCGTCGGGATCACGAACGCCAGCGAGGAGAACCGAGAATGAGACACCGGAAAGCGGGGCGAAAGCTTGGCAGAAACCCCGCGCAGCGACAGGCGCTTTTGCGCCAGTTGGCGATCTCGATGATCGAGCATGAGCGGCTGACGACAACCGAGGCCAAGGCCAAGACGTTGCGTCCGCTGGTTGAGAAGATGGTGACGATCGCCCGCGAGGACACCGAACATCACCGCAAGTTGATCATGTCCAAGATCGATCACCCCGGCGCCACGACGAAGCTCTTTGAAACGATCGCACCCCGTTTCGAGGCTACGCCGGGCGGGTACATCCGTATTTCCAAGCTGGGGCAGCGCCACGGTGACGCCGCGCATATGGCGCTCATCGAGTTCATCGAGACATAGTGCAGAAGTCCTGTGAAACGATCTCATGCCAAGCTTTCGGCTCACACTCGCTTATGACGGCACCAACTTTTTCGGTTCACAGGTGCAGCCGCATGGGCGGACCGTCCAGGGCGAAGTTGATCGGGTGCTCGCCGCGCTTGCCGGTGTTCATGTCCGCTCGGTTTTCGCGGGCCGCACCGATCGGGGAGTTCATGCGGCTGGGCAAGTCGCGGTCGTCCGTGACGTGCCTTGGCGAAGTTCGGCAGAAGACCTTGGCCGCGCGCTCAATGCCGAGCTTGCCGTGGACGTCGCGGCCGCCAATGTGGCGGCGTGCGACGACACGTTTCACCCAAGATTCGACGCATGTTGGCGGGAATACCGTTACCGCATCGCGCCGGCCGTCATCGACCCATTTCTCTGGCGTTACGCGTGGACACCGCGAGCGCCGATCGATGTTGGTTCGATGTCGGCTGGGGCAAGGCGACTTGTTGGTTCCCATGATTTTGCTTCATTCGCGGGCAACGGCGAAGGGGTTCCGTGGTCGGAGCGGGCACAGAGCCCAAGAGGCGCCACGCGGACGATCCTGCGCTGCGAATGCCGGGAGATTGGCTTCGCCGGCCCTGGGGCGAACGCCACACGGGTCGTCGAAGTCCGCGTGGTCGCGGATGGCTTCTTGCCAAGGATGGTGCGCAACATCGTCGGTGCGTTGGTTGAAGTTGGGCAAGGACGGCAGGATTCCGACTGGATCGATGATGTGTTGGCCGCGCGAGATCGACGCGCGGGGTCTGTTGTGGCCCCGGCTCGTGGCCTGACGCTCTGGCGAGTCGGATATCACGGCGACGCATTGGAAGATCTGTAGTTGTCGATTGCGAATTGGCGGTACGCCGAATGAAGGAGCAAATCAATGGAGCGACGGACGTGGTCGCCGAGAGAAGCGGATCTGAATGTCGCCAAGCGCTGGTACATTGTCGATGCCGAGGGGCAGACCCTGGGCCGGCTTGCGTCCGTGATCGCGGCAACGCTGCGGGGCAAAACGAAGCCGACGTTTACGCCTCACGCCGACATGGGCGACTACGTCATTGTCGTGAACGCGGAGAAGATCAAACTCACCGGCAAGAAGGAGACGCAGAAGCTCTACTCACGGCACTCGGGGTATCCGGGCGGCTTGCGCCGGAGATCGGTGCGGGAAGTCCGCGCGAGCCATCCGCAGCGCATCATCGAGAGCGCGGTGCGTGGGATGTTGCCGGGAAATGTCCTGGGTGAGCGTCAGTTTCGAAAGCTGAAGGTCTATGCCGGGCCGCAGCATCCACATTTGACTCAGAAACCTGAGACTCTTTCGCTTGAAGTTTAGTCGACAACCATACCCACATCAGGAACGAGCGATTTCGCTAAAGCACCGATTGCGTTGAAGGGGGAGAAACTGAAGCGATGACTGATGGTGCATACATCTGGAGTGTCGGCCGCCGAAAAGAGGCCGTTGCGCGAGTCCGGCTCTATCCGGGATCAGGCAAGATTACGGTAAACGGTCGGGCGGCCACAGACTATTTTGGTGGCCGTGCCGTTTATCAAGCCTCCCTCTTCGAGGCGTTTCAACTGACCGGGACCCTGGAACGCTTCGACGTGACGGTGCGGGTCGTTGGCGGTGGGGTGTCGGGTCAGGCCGGCGCGATTCGACATGGCATTGCCCGCGCGCTGATCAAGTTTGATGAAGAGCTTCGACCGGCATTGAAGCGGGCCAGGCTCTTGACGCGCGATGCTCGTGTCAAGGAGCGGAAGAAGGTTGGCCTGAAGCGTGCGCGCAAGGCGCCTCAGTACACCAAGCGCTAACACGGAATCCGGGTAAATCGCGTGCGGCGTGGCGGCATGCCATCCTCCTCCTTCTCTCTCAGTGCGATGAGGAGTGGGGAGGTATGGCGAGGCGCTGGCCCTCACCCCAACCGCCACCCGCAAGCGGGTACCCGGCCCGTCGAGCCGGGAGAGGGGCTTATTGTCGCGTGCGAGGCGGCATTTCGGGAATACCTCCCCCTGTGAGCCAGTGCGTTGGGAGAGGGGGGACGACGCGGCCTCACGGTTGCAGCAAGCCTTTAACCGGATTCCGTAAAAGTCACAACGTTGATTCTCAAGGTCCGGCGCCCGGTTTTCCGCAGACTGGGGCCGGGCCTTTTCCTTTCAGGTTGGGCTTAAAGTCCTCGAGAAGTGGGGCTGCCTTCGTAGGTATCAATCCCTTCTCGCAGTGCTTCCGCGTGAAGCGCGGTACGCTCAACTATGTAATCCGTGGCTCTTTGGGCAGCGAGTGCCGCCGCTCGCGGCGTCGTTGGCACGAACGACGTTCGCACCGGACAAATCGCGACATCGACTGTTCGGCCACGATCTATGGCCGCGTGCAATGCCCGACACGCTACTCGATCTTGACCAACAGCGTTTCTGGACGGCGCTGAAGAGCGCAAGCGCACCAGGCTCAACCGGTCGCCCAGTCGGGAAATTGCCGCTTCGGCTTCCCAGGTTGGATCGAATCGACCCGCGAGGTCTGCCGCCAGAGAGAGATCCCACTCCTCGGCAAATCTCCTGAGCCCTCCCAGTTGCACGAGATGTGGGCGACCTCCGCGAAGGGAACTTGCCGGTAGCCCGATTGCCAGGGGCCACGCCCGCGCGTATTCCAGCATGGGTTGAACTGCCCTGGAGAGCTCCCGGACGGCCAATGGGCCATTCATCACGGCTACGACGAGTGGCGCCCGTTCTGGCTGTCGTTCGACAAGCCTGGTGATCAGGCTTTGTTCGCGCCCGGAAAAAAGCCCTGATAGCGGGATCCAGATGGATCGCACTTGAGCGTTGGGACGATCGAGTGCGGGTGCACGGGAAGCAAGCCAAGCGCCAATCGCAGTCGTCGCGTCGATATCAAGGCTACTGATGCCGGACTCGGCGGCAAGGTGCTCCGCCATCAACGCCGTCATGAGTGAACCGCGAGTGGACAAACTTACCGTGACTGGAGAACCGGGTATCCGGCGAGGCATAGCGGAACTCTCTGGATAGCGCCCAAAAAAGCGAAAATCCTGGGCCGCACGATGATTGCTTTCTACGAGTCTAGCACCGAGCCGGGACTACCTCAATTAATCCATCGGCGCGTGGCCGCCACACGAATTGAGCGATGAATGCGTTCGGCGATGCTATTCCGTAAACGACGTGGCGTGCGGAAACGCGGTGACGCGGCAACACGAGGAGAGAGATGCCAACCGGCATCAAGCAGGTCGCAACTCGGCTCGTGCAGCGCCTGAAGCGTATTACCTTGCGGCGAAGAGCACGGCACGCGTTGAACCTGGCGGGTCGACGATTGCACCATTTCATTTGAGGGTCAGATTCGTGCGCTGGGGCAGACGTCGGCAAGGACGCAGCTCCCGCAGAGAGGGGAGCGCGCCTTGCAGATGGTGCGGCCATGCTGAATCAGGTTCAGATGCAGCCTGTAGATGCGATCAAGGTTGGGGCCGATCAACGATTCCAATGCATGATGAGCGGCATCGGCCGAAACAGTCGGGGCAATGAAGCCAAGGCGACGACTGACGCGATGGACATGGGTATCCACGGGCATCGCCGGAAGGCCGAGGCTGAAGAGCAGAACACAAGAAGCGGTCTTCAAGCCGACCCCAGGCAAACTGACCAGCCAGCGCCGTGCTTCTTCGAGGCCCTGATGTTCCAGGAAATCAAGACCGAGCGTACCCACCTGGGCATCGAGTTTGCGCAGTATTCGCTGAATGCGCGGCGCCTTGATGTTGGCAAGGCCGCCGCCGCGAATCGCTGAAACAACGTCAGCGGTTGAAGCAGCCGCAACATCACTCCACTTGGGAAATTGGGCTCGTAAGGAAGCGTAGGCGCGAGCGGTATTGATGTCCGACGTATGTTGCGAGAGCACTGTCGCGATCAGCTCATCGAGGGGTGATCCGTGAGACACCCACTCTGGTTTGCCATATCGCGTGGCAAGCCTTTCGTCCACGAGCTCCAGCCGGGCCGCTGTCTCCGCGAGAGAGACTGGGGGCGATTGCACCTCAAGAAATCCGGACTTCATGCCGTTACGACGCATCCTCTTGACGGTGATCGATACGGCTCACCATATGATTTTGACGACGGCGCCATGGGCGACCTATACTCTCACAAACGCCAGAGACGAGGGACTTGGTGTCGATACATCTGACAATGCACTCGGCGGAAGCGCCGTCTCCCGGACCACAACGGACCGCGAGGCGGTTTTTTTCTGTGCGGAGCGCATCTGAATGACGCGTGATTTTCTGCTCCGAGGAGGGCGCGTGGTCGATCCTGCGTCTGGTCTCGACGGCCTCGCCGATGTCCGGGTGAGCGGCGGGCGGGTTGCGGCGGTAGGCGTGCTCATTCCGGAATCGATGGAACGCGTGATCGATGTCGATGGACTCATCGTAGCGCCGGGTCTCATTGACGTTCATGTGCATCTCCGCGAGCCTGGACAGGAGTGGAAAGAGACCATCGCTACTGGCACTGCCGCTGCCGCGGCGGGTGGGTTTACTACCGTCTTCTGCATGCCGAACACCGATCCTCCTCTTGATTCCGTGGCAATGCTCGAAGAGTTTCGCCGGCGTGCCGAGCGCGATACGCTGGTCTCGGTGCACCCCATAGCCGCTATCAGCGAAGGGCGCCGCGGTGCGCGGTCTGTCGATTTCGATGCTCTCGCCGCGTCCGGTGTGGTTGGTTTTTCAGACGATGGTGAATCGACCGTCAATTCATCGATCATGCGCGAGGCCCTGGAGGCATCAATCCGGCTTGGGATCCCCGTGATGGTCCATTGTGAGGACCCGGCACTGACAGGCGGCGGGATGCATGAAGGCGACATATCCCGAAGCCACAGGATCCGGGCGATTCCCGCTGCCGCCGAAGAGATCATGATCGATCGGGACCTGGCCCTCGCCAATCTCAGTGGCGGATGGTTGCACGTCTGCCACGTTTCTACAGGCCGCGGGGCGGACGCGATTGCCCAGGCGCGGAAACAGGGAACACACGTCACCGCGGAAGTCATGCCCCACCATTTGACCATGACCGATGAATGGGTCGCGGGGCAGCGAGAAATGGTCAATGTCGATGAACGCACGGCCGAGCGATCACCGGTCGGTGATTCCGATACGAAAGTAAATCCGCCTCTCCGGACCCGTGAAGATGCCGTCCGCTTACTGCGAGCATTGCGCGATGGCGAAATCGATCTGGTCTCGACCGATCACGCGCCCCATGCGCGACCGGAAAAGCAGGGGCGTCCCTTTGCAACCGCGGCATTTGGCCTTTCCGGCAGTGAATTGGCTCTGCCGGTCATGCTGGCCCTGGTTCGAGCTGGTGCATTGTCCCTGGCGGCGATGGTGAGCGCTTTGAGCAGGACGCCCGCGCGGCTCTGGAATTTGAAGTCAGGATCACTGCGACCAGGGATGACAGCGGACATCGTGGCCTTCGACCCGAATGAACAATGGGTGGTAAGGCCAGATCGATTGGCGACGCGAAGCGCGAATACTCCGTTGCTGGGTCGAGAGCTACGGGGCCGCGCGAAATTGACCTTCGTGGGTGGAGACGAGCGCCATCGTGACTGGTGATCAGCATTCAGGGAATCGGAGCAGGGGCGACGCGTTGAGCTCGATGCAACGCCGGGCTCGGTACGCGCCGCCAGCGGATGCCGCCTTGGCGCTTGCCGATGGTCGTGTGTTTCGTGGCAATGGGTTCGGCGCGAAGAATAATGCCGAAGGAGAAGTTGTCTTCACCACGACCATGGTTGGTTATCAGGAAGTCAGCTCGGATCCGTCGTTTCGCGGTCAAATTGTCTGCATGACCTATCCGCTCATCGGCAACTATGGCATTCATCCCGATCAGGATGAGTCGAGACGGCCTTGGATTGCCGGGCTCGTCGTTCGTGAGCATTGCTCCTTGCCAAGTCACGCGGGCTCAACCGGCACAATCGATGAATATCTGGAACGGAACGGAATTCCAGGCATCGCTGATGTGGATACCAGATCGTTAACCTTGCATATCAGAGAAGTGGGTGATATGCGTGCGGTGATCGTCCAAAACGCGGGCGCGAAAAGCGACGCGGAGTTGGTCGAGCGCGCCAGGTCTGCCCGCTTGCCGGGCGAGTATGACGCCGTTGCCGAGGTGGCGAATCCATCCCGGGAAGTGGTCGGAGGGGCTAGTGGTCCCCATATCGTCGTCGTCGATTGCGGAGTCAAGCGAAACATCATTCGGTCTCTTGCCAAGCGGGGCGCCCGGACGACGATTGTGCCCTTTGGAACTTCGCTTGCGGAAATCGAAGCCTTCAGCCCCGATGGGGTTATTGTGTCGCCTGGTCCAGGCGATCCGGCATTTCTTGATTCAGGGAAGCATGTTGTCAGTGGCATCATCCAGCGGGGCATACCCTATTTGGGCATCTGCCTCGGCCATCAACTGCTGGCGCGAGCGATCGGAGCCGAGACGCGCAAGCTCAAATTCGGTCATCGTGGCGGAAATCATCCTGTCCGGGATTTGAAAACCGGGCGCGTCACGATTACCTCCCAAAATCATGGCTTTGAAGTCGATGCTGACACGGTCCCGCTGGACTCTGGCTGGGAAGTGCGGGTTATCAACCTGAACGACGGCTCCGTGGAAGGTCTGGCACACAAAGAATTGCCCGCCCTGACGGTGCAGTTTCATCCGGAATCATCGCCAGGGCCCCAGGACAACGACCGACTCTTTGATGAGTTCCTGGAACTTGTATCAACACACGCGCTCGCGGCAGGCCACCAGGAATGAGCATCACGCCGGGGACGAGCGTGCGCAGCGTTCTGGTGCTCGGGTCTGGTCCAATCGTCATTGGACAAGCCGCTGAGTTTGACTACGCGGGAACGCAGGCTTGCCGCGCACTCCGAGAAGAAGGCGTCCGAACAATTCTGGTCAACTCCAATCCCGCCACCATCATGACCGATGAAGGGGTCGCGGACGCGGTTTACATCGAGCCCTTGACCCCTGAAGTGGTGCGGCGGGTGATTCAGCGCGAACGACCGGAGGGTCTCTTGCCAACCCTCGGCGGGCAAACGGGCTTGAATCTCGCGGTGGCGGTGGCCGATCGCGGCATTCTGGACGAGTATGGCGTGCGGCTGCTGGGCACGCCCCTCTCGGCAATCAAGCAGGCGGAGGACCGGTCGCTGTTCCGCGACCTTCTCTTGCAGCTCGGCGAGCCCGTGGTGGACAGCGCAATTGTGACGTCCCTCGAACAGGCATTGGCGTTTTCGAAGCAAGTTCCGTTGCCGCTCGTGGTGCGACCGGCGTATACGCTTGGCGGAACGGGCGGGGGCGTCGCGACCACCCAAGCCGAACTGGAAAGCATCGCCGCGGGCGGCCTGAACGCAAGCCCGATTCATCAGGTCCTGCTTGAGCGGTCGCTCGCTGGCTGGAAAGAGATCGAGTACGAAGTGATGCGGGACGGAGCGGGCACCTGCATCACGATCTGCAACATGGAAAATTTTGATCCCATGGGGGTGCACACTGGCGACAGCATTGTGGTGGCTCCTTCTCAGACGCTCACCGACGATGAGTACCAAATGTTGCGGTCTTCGGCCTTGCGAATCATTGACGCGCTCGGCATCGAGGGCGGCTGCAATGTCCAGTTTGCGATTGACCCGGATTCGATGGACTACGCGGTGATCGAGGTCAATCCTCGGGTGAGCCGCTCGTCCGCGCTCGCGTCCAAAGCGACGGGATACCCCATCGCACGCATGGCGGCCAAGATTGCCATGGGCCGTCGCCTGCACGAGCTCACGAACCCCGTGACCCAGAGGACCACGGCAGCGTTTGAGCCCGCGCTCGACTACGTCGTGGTCAAGATTCCCCGCTGGCCGTTCGACAAATTCAGCCGGGCCGAGCGCACGATCGGAACCCAGATGAAGGCTACCGGCGAAGTCATGGCCATTGACCGATCGTTCGAGGGCGCCCTGCAGAAGGCGGTTCGCTCCCTGGAGTCCGGGGCAAAGGATCTTCTCTGGGAAGACCAGAACTGGAACGACGAGAGCATTCTCGAACTGATCAGCCGGCCGAACGATCTCCGTCTCTGGGCCGTGGCGGCCGCGCTCCGGCGCAATGTGAGTGTCGACCGGATTCACGATCTCAGCAGAATCGATCGTTGGTTTCTCAACAAGATTGATGGATTGATTGCCATAGAACGGTCGATGGAACAGGAAGTCCTCACCACTGAGCTGATCTGGAAGGCAAAGCGCGCTGGTTTCAGCGACGAGTCGATCGGCCGCTTGGCGCGCATGACGGAACGAGACGTGAGAACGCGCAGAGAAGCTGTTGCGATGTATCCCGTCTACAAGATGGTCGATACCTGCGCTGGAGAGTTTGAAGCAGCAACGCCTTACTTCTACTCCACATACGAACTTGAAGACGAAGCGCCGCCCCTGGGTAGGAATCGAGCAGTAGTCGTTGGTTCGGGACCGATTCGCATTGGTCAAGGCATCGAGTTTGATTACTCGGCAGTTCACGCCGCCAAAGCACTGCAGGAGGGCGGCGTGGCGTCGATCATGATCAACTCGAATCCGGAGACTGTATCGACCGATTTCGACGCGTCTGATCGCCTATACTTCGAGCCTCTTGACACCGAGAGCGTGGCGGAAATTCTGCGACATGAAGCAGGCAGCGATGACACGCTCGACCAGGTTCCGGTCATCGTGCAGTTCGGGGGCCAGACGGCGATCAATCTCGCCGGGCCGCTGACCAAGCTTGGCGTGCCGATTCTTGGCAGCCAACTTGATTCCATCGACCTGGCTGAAGATCGACATCGCTTTGAGGGTTTCCTAAGAGGACTGGGGATTCCACAGCCACCCGGGGCTGCCGTGACGTCGCTGGATGACGCGCGATTGGTCGCCAGCAAGATCGGCTACCCGGTGCTCGTGCGTCCATCGTACGTTCTTGGTGGAAGAGCGATGGAGGTTGTTTATGGGCAGGACCAGCTGGCTCGCTACATCAGGAATGCGGCTGATCTGAGGCCCGAACATCCGGTACTCATCGACAAGTACTTGTTGGGAAGAGAAGTCGAGGTCGACGCGATTAGCGACGGCAATGAGGTGCTGATCCCTGGGATCATGGAGCATATCGAACGCGCTGGTGTTCACTCCGGGGATTCATTCGCGGTCTACCCGGCGATCAATCTCTTTCCCGCGCAAGTCGACACGATCGTGGACTACACCACCAGAATTGCCATCGGTCTCAATGCTCGCGGCCTGATCAATATCCAGTTCGTGATCCACGCGGGCCGCATCTATGTCCTCGAAGTCAATCCCCGCGCTTCGCGAACCGTCCCATTCCTGAGCAAGGCCACCGGAGTGCCGATGGTGCAGCTCGCCACGAGAATCATGTTGGGGCAGTCGCTTGCCGAACAGGGAAGTCATGGCGGCCTTTGGCCACGACAGCCGTTGGTGGCGGTCAAAGCCCCAGTCTTCTCCATGGCAAAACTTCGTGGGGTCGACGTGCATCTTGGTCCGGAAATGAAGTCGACGGGCGAGGTGATGGGCATCGACCGCACATTCGAGCCGGCGTTCTATAAGGCGCTCGTTGCGGCCGGCCTGGCGCTGCCGCCTCATGGATCAGTGCTCATTACCTTGGCCGATGAGGACAAGACGGAAGCCGTGGAGATGATCCGGCAGTTGGTGCGCATGGGCCACAAGCTCTATGCGACGGAAGGCACGGCCGCGTTGGTGGAGCGACATGGGATGCCAGTGCAGATGGTGCTCAAGCGCATCGGCCGTGGGCATCCGGACATGCTTGATGTGATCCTGGATCGAACGGTCGACTGCGTCATCAATACGCCAGGCCCAGCCGACAAGGAGATCCTTGACGGCATAGAGATCCGGCGCGCGGCGGTCGAGCGGGGCGTCCCGTGCATTACATCGATCGATACGGCGCGGACGATTGTCGAGGCCATGGCGAAGTCCGACGCTGTCTACACTGTGCAGCCGTTTCCGGAGTACCGTATCACCGGGACGGGCTATTGATGCCATCCGTCGACAGGACAGGCGTTGGCCTGACGGAAGGACGATGACGGTTGCAGGCCACGTCGGGACATAAGACCGGTAGCTCGCGGGATTTTGAGAGCCAGGTTCTCTCAGTCGAATCGATCATGGGTGACGCGTTTCTGGTCAAGGTCAGCGCACCGCCCCCTATTGTGCAGCGACTCCGGGCTGGCCAGTTTTTCAATAT
Source organism: Thermomicrobiales bacterium (assembly GCA_038246475.1). Lineage (GTDB taxonomy): Bacteria > Chloroflexota > Chloroflexia > Thermomicrobiales > UBA6265 > JACCXM01. The sequence continues at coordinate 17,694 of JBBRVX010000041.1, forward strand.
TACCTGCCGATTTCCATCCTCTATGGATCCATTGCTGCGACGCCCTTATTCGGTGTATCGCACGGACCGCGCGGAATCCTCGCTCACGTTCCTGGTGCGCCCCTTCGGGCGCGGCAGCGCCTGGCTGGCGATGCGCCAACCCGGCGAGGTGTTGAGCTTGCTCGGTCCGCTTGGAAACTGGTTCGAGATCCCGGCCCGAGCGCAACGCGTTGTCATGGTCGCGGGCGGAGTGGGCGCGGCGCCACTGGTGATGCTCTCTGACGAGGCGGCGGCAAAGGGCATCGATGTTGCCTTCATCATGGGGGCGGCCGGCGAAACGGGGCTTCTCGCGGCATCGGAGCTGTCGGACAAGGTGGAGTACATCGCGGCCACGGATGACGGAAGCCGCGGTCACAAAGGGCTCGCCACCGAAGTCGTTGCCGATTTTGTGCCGTGGGCTGACCGAATCTTCGCGTGTGGACCAGAGCCGATGTACCGGACGCTTCGTGCGGTCGTCGATCCCTTGCGGTTGCACCGGAAACCCACGATCCAGATTTCCGTTGAGCGGGGAATGGCATGTGGACTCGGCGCGTGCCTTGGCTGCGTTGTGGAAACTCATCGAGGCATGATCGCCTCGTGCGTGCAGGGCCCTGTCTTTGATCTCGACGAGGTGATCTTGTGAGCCGCCAGGGCGTAGATGGAACGGCATGGGTTTCATGACGGCAGAGGTCTTGCCAAGTCTGGCGATTGATCTTGCTCCCAACAATCCCCGTGAGTTGAGATTACGAAATCCAGTCATCGCGGCCTCGGGCTGCTTCGGTTATGGGGAAGAATACGCGGGCGTTATCGATGTGCAGCGTCTGGGCGCTTTTGTCAGCAAGGGGATAACCCCGGAACGGCGAGCTGGCAACGCCATGCCGCGCATTGTGGAGACTCCTGCTGGAATGCTCAATGCCATAGGACTTCAGAATCCGGGCATCAAAGGATTCGTCAAGAAATATCCACCAATGTGGAAATCTTGGGCCGTGCCGGCAATTGTCAATATCTCGGCGGAAGCGGTTGAAGACTACGCCATGATGGCTTCGATGCTGGACGAGGCGCCTGGGGTCGCCGCGCTCGAAATCAATGTCTCCTGCCCAAACATCGCCCGAGGCGGCTATTGCTTTGGATGGGATCCGGGGATGTCGGCGGACGTGACACGAGCCGTTCGAGCCGTGACCACGCTTCCCTTGATTGTCAAGCTGAGCCCCGGCGCGACGGATATCGTTTCCGTCGCACAGGCGGTCGAGGCGGCCGGTGCAGATGCCATTTCGTTGATCAACACGCTGGTCGGGATGGCCATCGACGTGCGGAGCAGAAAGCCGCTGCTGGCGAATCAGACGGGAGGCCTGTCAGGACCAGCGATCAAGCCAATCGCGGTGCGCATGGTCTTTCAGGTTGCGGCCGCCGTGCGTGTTCCGGTCATCGGCATGGGCGGAATCATGGGCCTGTCGGATGCGCTGGAGTTCTTTCTGGCCGGGGCGACTGCAATCCAGGTCGGAACGGGCATCTTCGTTGATCCAGGCTTGCCAATTCGACTGATTGAAGAGCTTCAGGACTGGATCCACGCCGAGGGCTTCTCCTCGCTGGAGCAGATCGTGGGGATCGCCAACGAAGGGTTTCGGCTGGGGGACGCGCATGTGTTATCGGCGTGGGAAGAGGCGGGATCATGAAGTTCTTTCTGCCAATGCTCTTGCTTGTGCCCATTGCGCTCTTTCTCGAATACAGCCATACCGGGGGGCCAACGGCGGTGTTCGCCGCCTCGGCCCTTGCCTTGATCCCACTTGCCGGCGTGCTTGGCCGGGCGACTGAGGAGGCCGCTGTCTATACGGGGCCGAAAATTGGCGCGCTCCTGAATGCCACGCTCGGCAACGCGGCGGAATTGATCATTACGATAATCGCGTTGCAAGCTGGGCTCATCGATGTCGTAAAGGCCTCAATCGCCGGCTCGATCATCGGGAATATCCTCGTGGTCTTGGGTCTTTCGCTCTTCCTGGGTGGCCTCAAGAACGGGACGCAGTACTTCGACGCAAAAACCGCCGGTACGAACGCGACAATGATGGCGTTGGCTGTTGTGGCTCTTTCGATTCCAGCAGTATTTGCCTTGGGGCCTGCCGAAATGCGGCCAAGTGGACAAAGCATCGCGTTTCTGAGTGATGGGCTGGCGATCGTGCTCATCATTCTCTATGCCTTGTACATCTTCTTTTCCTTACGTCAAACGAGCCCGGAAGCAGAAACACGCGCCCATCACGAAGCGCCAACGATGAAGTTGCCGATCGCGCTTGGATTGATGGCGGCGAGCACCATTGGCGTAGTTTTCATGAGCGAGGTTCTGGTCGGCACGATCGAGCCAGTTGCCGAGCAATGGGGACTGTCCGCGCTGTTCATTGGCGTCATGTTGATCCCGCTGGTTGGCAATATCGCGGAACACATCGTCGCCGTCCAGGTGGCGGTGCAAAACAAGATGGATCTCAGCCTGGGCATTGCCATCGGGTCTGGTTTGCAGATTGCGCTCTTCGTCACGCCAGTTCTGGTGGGCGTGAGCATCCTGATCGGCCATCCGATGACGCTCGTCTTCAACAGCTATGAACTGGCCGGCCTTATTGGCGCGGCGCTGATCGCTGTTCTCATTTCAGTTGATGGCGAGTCGAATTGGCTCGAGGGCGCACAGCTTATCGCACTGTACGTAATGTTGGGAATCGCGTTCTTCTTCACGGGATGAGGGCCGAGGATTGAATGCTGCCGCGGGGATCGTGCAAACGCTCCACGATTCTGGAGCGCTGAAAGAGGGCCATTTCCTGCTGTCATCTGGACGGCACAGCGGAAGATACATCGAAAAGTTCGATCTCCTCCGGCGACCAGCCTTGACTTCAAAGGCATGCGCTCTCTTTGCCCAGAAGTTCCGAGCAGACGGTATCGATGTTGTTGCTGGGCCGACCACCGGTGGAATCATTCTGGCGTTCGAGTTGGCACGCCAATTGGGCGCTGAAGCAGCGTATGCTGAACGAAAAGCTGGAAATCAGCCGGGCCGGGAGTTCAGGCGCGGCACGACATTTCGCAGCGGCGCCAGAGTTCTCGTTGTTGATGACATCTTGACGACCGGCGGATCGGTGCAGGAAACGCTTGATGCGCTCGCTGGGCATTCTGTCGAGATCATCGGCGTTGCGATACTTGTCGACCGGAGCGGCGGTGAGGTGAAACTCGAGACGCCCCTCGCTTCTCTGGTAACGATGGACATCGAAACCTGGGAACCCGAGAGCTGTCCCCTCTGCGATGCTGGCATGCCATTGGTGAAGCCCGGAACCACACCGGGGAGTTGAGCCTCGTTCCGAGGAAAACTGAGCTGGGCTAATCGTGAAGTGAGCCCGGTGGTTCGGCCATTCGCGTTCGAAGCTCATCCTGGAGCGCCGCGAGATCGGTAACGCGTTGGTCGATTTGAACAAGGAGATCTGAGCGCGGTCGCGCAACGTACTCGTCCCGCAACTCGAGAATCATCTGCGCGATCCTGCCAATCGTGCGGACGGTGTGAACAGGGTCGCCTTCCCGCGTGGCATAGCTGTAGCCGCTCAACGTGCAAGATCCTTGCCATTGGGAATGGGCGCTCCGGCGAGCACCTCGGTCAGTGCTACTTCGTCAAGCACTGGCACCCCAAGTTCACGAGCACGATCTGCCTTGCCGCCGGCGTCTTCACCGGCGAAGACTACAGCGGTCTTGCGTGAAACGGAACCTGATACGATCGCTCCGGATCTTCGCAACAATTCTTCCGCCTCTGCTCTCGTCATTCCTGTCAATCGCCCTGTCAAGACCACCGATTTTCCAGCAAGAGGTCCGCTGGCAGGGCCATCTGCGCTGCCTTCCTCTTCCAACTGAACCCCTGCCTGGCGCAGCTTTTCGATAACCGCCAGATTCTCATCAGTATGCAGGAAATCATAGACCCCTTGCGCCTGCATTGGGCCAATGCCTGGGACGCTGTCGATGGTCTCGACATCGGCAGCGACGAGGTTGGCCAAGGAATGGAATCGGTCAGCGAGCAAGCGCGAAGAGCGATCACCGACGAACGAGATTCCCAGGCCAAAGATGACTCGATGCAGCGGCCGGGTCTTGCTCGCTTCCACGGCCGCGCGCAGGTTGGCTCCACTCAGCTCGCCCATGCCCTCAAGTTGCGCTATGGCGTCCCAATCGAGGCTGTAGATATCTCCCAGATCGCGAATCATGCCGAGGTCGACAAACCGGTCAGCAAGCTTTTCGCCGAGCCCATCAATGTCCATGGCGCCGCGAGCAACAAAGTGGTGAATGTGGCGCTTAAGTTGGGCGGGACAAGCGGAATTGGTGCAGTAGCGTGCGGCTTCACCCTCCGCCCGGTGCGTGGGCGCACCGCAGGTGGGGCAGCATTCAGGCATCACGAATTCGCGCTCGGCGCCGGTTCGGCGTTCGACAATGACCTGAACCACTTGCGGAATGACATCGCCAGCGCGCTGCACCACGACAGTGTCGCCGATGCGAATGTCCTTCCGCCGGATTTCATCTTCGTTGTGAAGGGTCGCTCGGCTGACCAGCACGCCCCCGATCATGACGGGCTCAAGCAACGCCAGAGGAGTAAGGGCACCGGTCCGCCCCACGTTCACAACAATGTCGTTGATCCGCGTTGTCTGCTGAATTGCTGGAAACTTGTACGCGGTTGCCCATCTTGGCTCACGGGAAACGAAGCCAAGCTCTTCCTGTTGCCTGAGATCATCGACTTTGATGACTACGCCGTCGATCTCGAAGGGAATTGCGTCCCGGCGTTCGAGCCAATGCTGGCAGCGGCTCCAAACGTCGTCGATCGTCGAGTCAACCGCGATGTCTGGAGAGGTTTCGAAGCCAAAGCCACGGAGCATGTTCAGGGCTTCCGCGTGCGTTGCGAACCGGCTTCCGCCTTCAGCATAGCCAATGCCATAGGCGAGAAAGCGGAGCGGCCGTTGTGCCGTAATCGAAGGGTCAAGTTGGCGAAGGGAGCCGGCCGCGGCGTTGCGCGGGTTCATGAACGCACGACCGCCGTTGATCTCGATGCGGGTGTTGAGAAGCTGGAAATCGTGGCGGCGCATGAAGACCTCACCGCGAACCTCAATTGACGACGGAACGTCGTGCTTCGCACTCGCGTTGAGGCGAAGCGGGAGGTTCCTGATTGTGCGGAGATTTGCGGTGACATCTTCACCGGTAACTCCGTCGCCCCGAGTTGCGCCGCGAAGGAGCGTGCCATTGTCATAGGTAAGCGCCACGGCAAGGCCATCAATTTTTGGTTCGCTGACGAAGCGGAACTCAGCGCCGGGAAGAACTCGGCCAAGCCTTGCTGCCCACGCTTCAAGTTCGGTCTCGCTATACACGTTGCTGAGCGACAGCATCGGCAGGGGATGTTGGATTTGCGAAAACCTGCATTGGGGGGCGGCGCCGACGCGCTGCGTCGGAGATTCCGGAGAAATCAACTCTGGATGAGCGGCCTCAAGGTCTCGAAGCTCGCGCATGAGCGCGTCGTATTCGGCGTCGGACGCTGTCGGGGTATCGAGCACAAAGTAGTCAAAATTCAACTTCTCGATCGTCGTTCGCAGCGCGTCGACTCGACGCTCCAGGGACTCTGCGTCGCTGGTACGATCCGGCATCGGGATCGGCTCCTGTGGGGAGACCAACACAAGCGTTCTAACGGTTGAGTACACTGTTTGGCCACGGGTGTCCGTACGGCCCGATCTTACCATAGGCGTCTATCGAACTGGACCTCTACGTGGTGGCCAGTTTGCCCCGAGCAATGGACGACGTGCAAGACTTTACAACTGAATCTCCGGCCCCCTTGGTTGTCGCCGACGAGACGGGAGCATTTGCCAGCCTTGCTTTGCGAGCCGAGGCATTCGTTGCTGAGCAGGGCGGCCAGGCGACGGAAGACCTGCTGATATCTCACGTATTCGGGTCGACAGGTTCATCCGCGCTGTGGCGGCCACTCCTGCGGCAGGTCCTTGGCAAACACGATGCACTCACGCTGCGCACCGATGGCGCCTGGCTGCTGGCGAATGCAAAATCTCCGTTTCTCGCCAGTCCGCTGGAAGAATTTGTCGTACTCGATGTCGAGACAACGGGCCTGCAGCCGAGCCGGCAACGCATCATTGAGATCGCGCTCATTCGTTTCAAGGGTGGAGTGCCGTCAACTCCATGGGAGTCCCTCTGCCAACCGGGGCGAAAAGTTCCGGCATATATTGTCAAGCTCACGGGAATTGATGACGAACTTCTGCAGAATGCTCCTCCGTTTGAAGCCATTGCAGAGTCGGTTGTGGAGCTGATGGAGGGAGCGGTCGTTGTCGGTCATAACGTCGACTTTGATTTCGGATTCGTGAACGAAGAGTTGAAGCGTCTCGGGCGACCGACACTGGTGAATGAACGCGTCGATACGATGGCCCTTGCATCGAGACTCATCCCCAGCCTCAGAAAGCCGAATCTCCAGGGAGTGGCTCGACGGCTGGATTTGCCCGTTCGCGCGCGTGGCCATCATCGAGCCGGGGCGGACGCCTCCTTGACCGGAGCTGTAGCGATGGTGCTGCTGCAACAGGCGCAGGATGCCGGATACCGTTCACTCGAGGACCTCAAAGGAATCGCGCGTCCCGCAACGCGGAGACCGAAGGAGCGGATGCCGAGGGCGAGCTCGATCGTCGATCGGTCCATTCTTTCGACGATTCCGCGGGCGCCTGGCGTCTACATCATGCGGAATGCGAACGACGACGTGGTTTACGTAGGGAAGGCCAAATGCCTTCGCGAGCGGGTTGGGACCTATTTCTCGCAGCCGCTTGGGTACACCCGAAAGATGGATGGCCTTATTGAAACCTTATCGAGGATCGAGGTCGAGGTCGTCGGGTCTGAGCTTGAGGCGCTCTTGCTGGAATCGCAACTGATCCGGCGGTATCAACCGCGATACAACACGGCCCTGCGGTCCCATGAGCAGTACCCGTTTATTCGAATCGATGTCGCAAATCCATGGCCGCGGGTGGGCTTGGCCAAGGCTCGCAAGGACGATGGCGCGCGCTATTTTGGACCTTTCCGGAGCGCGGTTTCGGCGCGCAAGACGGTCGATCTTATCAACAGGGTGATACCGCTACGAACCTGTACCCGTTCCTTCCGCGATGCTCGATCCTATGGATCGCCGTGCATTCAGCTTGATCTCGGTCGCTGTCTGGGTCCGTGCGTCGGCCGAGCGGATCGCGACGACTACATGGCGTTGGTGCATCGGGTGATCGACTATGTAGATGGACGGGATCAGGCGCTGCACGAAGTCCTCTGGGAGGGGCTGGAAGAGGCCGCCGCCTCGCTTGACTTCGAGCGAGCCTCGCGGTTACGGCGGGAACTTCAGGCGTCCCTTTCGCTGACGGCGGTGCAGCGGCGCTTGCGGGAATCGACCGAATCGAGTTGGGGGGTGCTGGTTACCGCGTCCCCTGAGCCCGAGTTCCGAGAAGTCATGCTCATCGTACGTGGCCGAATCTGGTCACAGTTCCGGATCGCGGAGGCAACGGATGTGTCAGCGCTGGCACGTCGACTGCAGGAGAGTTGGGCGCGGTTTACCGCGACCGGTTTGCGAGAGCCGGATCACGATTCCGTGGACGACATGCATATTCTTGGTTCGTGGCTCTCCCGCCATGAGGGCCATCCCGCGCTGATTTCCATCTCAGGGGAGCTACCCGATCCTGATTGGGATGATGTCGCGCGCCGGGTGCTGGCGCTGCGAAAGGACCAACTCGATTTCGACGCCTGGCGCAAGGCACGTGACGGCGGTGAGAGTGATTGGGAAGAACTCGCCGCGATCGTGCCCGATGCACCGGTTGACGTGGTGTGAGGAGCGCCGCGCCATATTACGCTCCACGGGGTTGGTTATACTCGGCCAATTCAGGATCGGGTTGGCATGGTTCATTGGGTGATTTGTGACACGTACGCTGCATGAAAAGGACGAGGCCCTCGAACAGATCGCGGGTGAGATCCGGGTCTGCACGAGATGTGAGCTGCACCGCACGCGGACGAAGTCGGTGCCCGGCGAGGGGCCCGGCGATGCGAGGGTGATGCTCATCGGCGAGGCTCCGGGGTGGAATGAAGATCAACAGGGGCGACCCTTCATCGGCGCGGCGGGCAAGTTTCTGGATGAGCTTCTGGCGGCCGCGGGGTTGACGCGGAGCGAGGTGTTTATCACTAACGTGGTGAAGTCGCGGCCGCCCGGCAACCGCGACCCGCTGCCGGACGAGATCGTGGCCTGCGCGCCATTTTTGGAGCGGCAGATCGAGGTGATTGATCCCGAGGTGATTGTGACGTTGGGCCGGTTTTCGATGGCAAAATGGTTTCCAGGCGAGCGTATTTCGCGCATCCATGGTCAGCCGAAGCGTGTTGGACGGCGGTTGATTGTGCCAATGTATCACCCTGCCGCCGCACTCCATCAACAGTCGTTGAAAGCGACGATCCAGGAGGATTTTGGCCGCCTGCCGCGATTCCTGGCCGAGGTCGAGGCGGCGCGACGTGAAGAAGATGCGGAAGACGAGCCTCCTGCCGCGCAGATGTCCTTGTTCTGACACTATTCGCGGGACAGATTTATCGATAGTTGTGTGACGACGGCGAGAGCTGGCGGACTTGGTCCAGGCCGGTATCGGCGTCCTGGTTCTGTCGCGCGGTAACGGCGATATCTTGCACGTCTGGCTGGCCGAGGTTGTCCGGAATCGAGAATTCCGCGCGGGCCTCGGAGAGAGGCCAGACCCGCTCCGCGATCAGGTTCACCGTGTTGGCGCGATGTTTCAGGATTCCCTCGATCACCAGGAAGGGCTCGCCGCGAATGATGTGGCGGCGCTCGCTGTAGAGATCGGGATAGACGATCACGTTGATCAACTCATGCTCGTCTTCCAGAAGCAGGAAGGTGACGCCTTTGGCGGTGCCGGGGCGTTGCCGGCAGACGATGAGGCCCGCCATCTGGATGCGCGTGCCATCCGGGATGTGCGGAATCTCCGCCGTCGAGCGAATGGCGCGCGGCAAGCGGGGGCGCAGCAGGCCAAGGGGGTGATAGCGCGGCGAGAGGCCCATGATGGCGTAGTCGTTCGCCATCTGCTCCCACGGGCCCATGGGACGGAGCTCGGCCATATCCTGCTCGACCGGCAGGGGGATGGGGAGCTGGCGACCGGGGGTCTTGCCATGCTTGCCGCCGAAGCCGCGGGCTGGCAGGAAGAGACCGAGCTGCCAGAGCGCTTCGCGACGGCCGAGCCCGAAGCCATCGGCGACGCCGACGGCCACCAGACTTTCGGCGGCTTCGATGCGCAAGGGAACCCGGCGCATCACGTCGGCGAGCGACTGAAATGGTCCCGCTGTCTCGCGCTCGGTGACGAGGCGGGTGGCGATGTCCTCACTTACCTCCGCAATGTAGCCGAGCCCGATGCGAACGGCATTGCCGCGGACGGAGCATTTCACGCCGCTTTCGTTCACATCGGGCGGCAGAATGCGGACGTTGTGCCGCCGGGCGTCATTGGTCAAGACGTGCGGGGGGTAGAAGCCCATCGGCTGGTTGTTCAGGAGGGCGCAGACGAACTCGGCGGGGTAGTAGTGCTTCAGCCACGAGGATTGATAGGCGAGAACGGCGAAGGCCGCCGCGTGACTCTTGGGGAAGCCATATTCGGCAAACCCGATGAGCTTGGTAAAGACGGTCCTGGCCGTGACCTCATCGACGCCACGGTCGAGGGCGCCTTTCAGGAACTGCTCCTCGATACGGAGCATCGCTTCGCGGGAGCGTTTGCGGGTCATGGCGCGCCGGAGCTGATCGGCCTGACCGGCGCTGAAGCCGGCCAGAGCCATCGAGACGCCAAGGACCTGTTCCTGATAGAGAACGACGCCCAAGGTCTCGCGCAGGACGGGCTCCAACAACGGGTGGTCGTAGGTTGGAGGCTCGGCGATGCCTTGCCGGGCGAGCTCTCGCTGCCGGACGTAGGGATTGACCGCGCCGCCGATGATCGGCCCGGGACGGACGATGGCGACCTGCACGATGAGATCTTCGAGGGTGCGCGGTTGGGTGCGGAGCAGGGTCTGAATCTGGGCCCGGCTTTCGATCTGGAACGTGCCAATCGTGTCGCCGGCGCAGATCATGTCGTAGACGGCCGGATCTTCGAAGTCGATGCGGCTGAGATCGACCGGCGCTTTGTCGTTCTCGGGGATCAGGCGGAGGTTCTCCTCGACGAGGGAGAGCATGCCGAGCGCGAGGAAGTCGATCTTGACGAAGCCGGCGTCATCGCAGGAATCCTTGTCCCACTGGCAGATAAATCGCCCTTCCATGGAGGCGGGTTGGACGGGGACCAGATCGACGAGCGGGGCGGAGGAGATGATCATGCCCCCGGAATGCTGGGAGACATGGCGGGGGAAGCCGGCCAACTCTTTGGAAAGTTCCACCAGATAGCGCCAGGGGGGCGACTCCAGCCGGGATGCGTATTCCGGGATGCGGGCCAGCTCCATGCCGAGATCGCCGGCGCGGCGGGGCTCGCTGAGCTTCGAGATGCGGTCGAGATCGGTGGTGGGGATGCCAAGCGCCTTGCCGACGTCGCGCACCGCCGAGCGGAGCTGGTAGGTGGGAAAGGCGCAGACGAGGGCGGCGTGATCGGCTCCGAAGCGTTCGTAGACGCGCAGAATGAGCTGCTCGCGAATCTCGCGCGGGAAATCGATGTCGATGTCGGGGATCGAGCTCATCTCATCATTGATGAAGCGGCCGAGCATCAGATTGTGCGCCAGGGGATCGACGTGGGAGAGGCCGATCAGGTAGCAGACGATCGAGCCAACGGATGACCCGCGCCCACGTCCGGGCGGAAGGGTGGCGGCGTAGCCATCGGGGCCGCGAATTTCGACCGAAACCTCGCGCGCCTGCTCGAGCAGATCGCGATAGATGAGAAAAAACCCGGACAGCCCGTGGCTGGTGATAAGGTGCAATTCCTGATGCAGCCGGTTTTCCGCTTCGGGCCAATCTTTCGGGTCATACCGGCGTTTTAGCTCTTTACGACAGATCTGGGTGATCCGGTCATCCGGTGTTTCTCCATCGTCGGTGGGGTAGGCTGGAAAGAGGTAGGGGAGATCGCGGGTGAGATCGAACGCGGAGCAGCGCTCGGCGAGGGCGGCCGAGGTCTGCACGGCTTCCGGATAGGCCGCGAAGCGAGAGGAGGCTTCGCGCGGGGAACGGAGGAAGAACTCTGCATTTGGCAGGCGCTCCCGATGGCAGGCGTCGAGGGTGGTGCGATGACGAATGGCGACCTGCACATCCTGGAGACGATGCCGCTCCCGGCGATGGTAATGAACGTTGCCGGTGGCGACCGTTGGCAGCCCGGCCGCTTTGGCCAGCTGGGAGAGCTCGGCAACACGGCGGGAATCGCCGAAGACGAGATTGTGCTGGAGCTCGACCGCGACATTATCCGCCCCGAACCACTCGACGTAACGACCAAGGAGCTGGCGCGCCTCGGCCCAGCGCTGCTCGTCGACCAGCCGCGAGAGGTTGCCGCGCCGGCAGCCGGTCAGCAGGATGAGTCCCTGTGCATGCTGCGCCAGGAGCGCGGGGTGGAGCCGGGGCTGGCGAGCCTCGTCCTGCTTCCAGACCTCCCGCGGCGGGGTGAAGGGGGTGATGTCATCGTCTGGCGACGTGTTCGGGCCGGCGTAGGCGGCGGTAATGAGCCGGCAGAGGTTGCGATACCCCGCGACCGTCTCGGCGAGGAGGGTGAGATGCGAGCCGTCGTCGAGCGTGAGCTCGGCGCCGGTGATGGGGGCGATACCGGCGGCCCGCGCTGCCCGGGCAAACTCCATCGCTCCATACAGCCCATCGTGATCGGTAATTGCTAGAGCCCGATAGCCGAGGTCGGCGGCGCGGCCAATGATCTCCTCCGGCAACGATGCGCCATCGAGGAACGAGAACGCGGTGTGGAGGTGGAGCTCGACGTACGTGGGTGATGGGTGATGGGTGAGGGGTGATGGGGAGGACGGAGGACGGAGGACGGGGGTCGGGGGACGTTTGCCAATAG
>JBBRVX010000042.1:0-29478 GCA_038246475.1 Thermomicrobiales bacterium
CTCCAGCCGCGGGTCTGCCAGTAGCCCTTGTAATCGACGTTGACCGCCTCGATATGCTCAACCCACTTGACGTTCTTCATGCCGTAGATCGGGGGCACGATTAGCCGCGCGGGAAAGCCGTGATCGGGTGGCAACGGCTCGCCGTTCATCCCCGTCACTAGCAGCGTGGTGGGAGCCATCGCCTGCGCGAAGGGGATGGAGTCGTCGTAGCCATCGGCGGCGCGGAAGACAACATCAACGGTCGCGGGGTCGATGTCCGCCTCGACCAGCAGCTCCCGCAAAGGCAGCCCTGACCACTCCGCGGCACCGGCCAGATCGCCGTTCAGCTCATTGGAAATGCAGCTCAACGTCGTGATGTTGCGGGTCTTGGCGCGAGCGATGAGATCGTCGTAGGTGAGCCGCAGCGGTGTGCCGACCATGCCATCAATGGTCAGCGCCCAACTCGCGCCGTCGACGACCGGATCAGAGATGTTCTTCGAGACGTGATAAAAATCGGCGACCGAGGTGATGGTAGGAGTGAGCTTGCCGGCAGCCTGCAGTTCGTCGAAGATCGCCTCGGGATTCGCGGCGGCATCCGCCAACACAGGCTCCGGGGTGCTCTCCTGAGCGGAGAAGATGCTGTCCGTATCCAGAGGGGCTTCGATCCGGGCTTGGGCGGCGATATCGGCCGCCGCCTGCTGCCGCGCCACGGCATCGCCCGATTCGGGGCTCTTCGCCAGACGCCACCCCAGGAACGCGACACCAGCGCCAAGGCCCGCGGTCGCCATGCTCCGCAGCGCGAAGCGGCGCGAGACCCCCTCGTCGACAGCAGCCCCAGCCGCACTACCCTCGCCGCGTCGAAGGCCACGGAGCGCGGTCCAGGTCAACGCCCAAATCGCGGCAAAAAGGGCGGCCTGCAGGAGCAGTGCGCCCTGATAGGCGCTTCCGGAGCCAAACAGCCCTTCACGGGCCACGGGGAGGACAGCGGCGGTGATGAAGAGGAAGAGAATGCCTCCCATGATGGCCGCGATCAGGCCCGTACGGGAACGTCCGTGGCCAACGCGGCGAGCATCGACGAGCGCTCCACCGACCTGACCGGCCCAGTAACCAGCAAGCACCACGCCGATCAGCACGAACGCCCAGAGGGTGTTCTGGGCCATGCTGCCGAAGGTCTCGGTCGCCCAGCCGAAGAGCGCGGTGGGGGTGAGGCGGGCGACGGCCGCGACGACCGTTTCGGGAATCGATGGCACACCGGCCGGCGCGATGGTGGCGCGCCAGAGAAGATCGAGAAAGAGCGCCAGGAGCGCGGCCAGAGCCCCACTACGGCCATAGGCTTGAGCGCGATCTGGAATGGAAGATGTTTGGATCGCCATGAAAACGTCCTTCCGGCTGAAAGGGACCGAGCGAAGAGCGACCCGGGGTGATCGGGGGCTTCCACGCGGAGCTACGCCACGTTCGAGGCGCATGCCACTAACGATCATACGGTATCCCCGGAGAACTGGATCATTACAGCGTGTCAGATCCCGGCCGGAAGTTGCAGGACCGCATTCGCGGGCCACGATGCCCGGCCCACGGATGATGTGGCCGATCAGGCAGGAGGATTGTGCGACATGAGGCGCTCATCAAGAAGTTCCTGCGGGGAGCCGCCCCGTGGCCGATTACCCGCCTCGTGCGCGTGGACCGTGGAAACGAGCACCTGATCGAGGAACTGATTGATTTCGGCATATAGCCGAATCGCCCGCGTTGCGGCCAGCCCTTGCTCTTCGATGAGCCCGCTGACTGCCTGCACGACGGGATAGCGGAAGTAGATGAACGCTTCAACGGTCTCGGAGGCGGAAAGGCCGTGAGAGGCGCCGTTGCGGCCGTAATGCTCGCCAATCTGGCGGGCTTCGAACAACAGCGATTCGCGATCCGCCGCCGTGGGCGGAGATGAGGCATAGCGCACGGCGAGATCGACCAGGCGACGGCCGAGCCTGCGGTGCTCCTCCTGGGTGGCCCCGCCGTAGGCCCGGAACCATGGCCGCTCGCGCGCCACCCGCAAGTACTCATCCTCGTAGCCGGAAAGGGAGCGGTCGGTTATCGCCTGGCGTGAAACCCGGGGCCGCTCCTGCAAGCGGGGGCCATCACCGACGAGCGCGCGCAGGTCCGCCTCCGCGTAGCGCCGATGACCGCCCGGCGTGCGGAAGACGGGCACCTTCCCGGTATCGCTCCACCGGCGAAGGGTGCTTTGATCGACCCCCAGGAACGCGCAGGCTTCGTGAATCGTCAACCATCGGCCGCCAGCCGGCTCCGACGTCATGGCCTCGGCCCGGTCGCGACGACTCTCGGCGGTGCGCTCTCGCGGCATGACGTCCTCCCGGCTCCCGGCCACTCGCCTGCGCGCGAACGGGACGAATGCTCCGATGTGATGGCTGCTCGCCGTCGAACGGTCCCCGCACCATGGAGCCGGGCCAGTGTACATACGGGTTACGACCTGTCAACTGGGCTCGAAGGCGCGCTCCTCGCCTGGCTCGGGGGTGCTCCTGCCGGCTCCCATCCGCGTCCGGCAGGGCCCCGGCGAGCGCGTCCGCTATTGCGGCTGGACCACGACCACGATGACGTCGTCCGTTGCCAGGCCCCACTGCGCCAGAGCCGCGTCCGCGATACCCTGTGCCTCTTGCTCGACGACGATGAGCGCTTCGAGGTCAATACGTTGCTGGATGCCGTCGCTGTGCATCAGGAGCACCCACCCCGGCTGGATTTCAAGCTCGACCTGGCGTAAGGGCGGGATTACCGCGCCAACGATGCCCCGGTCAGTAACCAGATGGTGCGAGCGGCCATTCTGCCAGAGCTGTGCTTCGACATTCCCCGCCCCAACCGCCGTAAGCCGGCACGCGGCAACATCGATGCTGGCGATCAGGAGTGCAGCTCCTCGCGTTCGGCGCAGGGCCGCGTGGCAGGCATGAACGGCGTCGACCGCGCCGAGGCCAGGGTCAGCCGCTAACACCGTCATTGCGGCGGCGGCCGCCTCGGCTGCCTGGGGGCCGTGCCCGAGCCCGTCGACCACCGCGATGCGGCAGATCGAGTTGTCCCAGTCGACACGCCACGCATCACCACTGACCGTCTCCCCCGGAAAAGGCCGCGTTGCTACGCCAATCGTGAAGGGGGGGGCGCCCATTTCCATGCCTCGATGAGCGTTCCCGCGGGGCTTGTCTTGATCGTGACCCGGTCCATGAGGCGGCGCACCGCCGGCAACCCGCTCCCGAGGCCGCCACCCGTGCTGAACCCGTCTTGAAATGCCCGCGCGACATCGGCGATGCCGGGCCCGGCACCGCGGCTCTGGATGACGATTCCCGCGGCATCGGCCTCGGCTACGACGGAGACGAACAGCTCCCCGCCTGGCGCGTAGCGCAGCAGATTGGTTCCCAGCTCGGATACCACCAGCACGATTGTTTCCGCGTCATGGGGCGCAAAGCCGGCGCCAACGGCAAGCGCTCTCGCCTCTCGCCGCATCCGTTCGACATCGACGGGGGAGGCGACAAGGCCGCGGCAGGAAGGGAGATCATTCATGGCCATCACTGCAAGAACGCCCGTCACCGTCGCCACTTCTTGATGGTCACCGTGGTGCCGCGGCCAAGCGCGGTATCGATCGTCATCTCGTCCATCAGGTGCCTTGTCCCGGGCAGCCCCATGCCCAAGCCATCGCCCGTGCTGAATCCGTCACGCATCGCCTCGTCAACGTTCGCGATCCCTGGGCCCCCATCCCGTACGACGATCTCCAGACCAACGCCGTTGCCCCTGCCTGGCGCCTCACGGATCAGCACGTCGCCACGGCCGCCCGTCGCGTAGCGCAGCACGTTGCGCGCCAGCTCCGAGACAGCGGTCGCGATGCGACTCTGGTCAAGCAGGCCAAACCCGAGGCTCTTCGCCGCCTCGCGCGCCTGCTGGCGCGCCGCGACAATGCCCTCTTCGCTGGCGACGGTCACCTGCCATTGCGGGCGATGATCCGCCTCAGGTGATGTCGGCATGAAGGCGCAACCGGCTGAGGAGCGCGAGCCCCTTATCCGCGTTGAGGGCAGTGTGGATCCCGGGCAGGGTCAAGCCAAGCTCGACGAGCGTCACGGCCACCGCCGGCTGGAGGCCCACCACCACGGTCTCGACTCCGAGCAAGCGCGACGCTGAGGCGATGTTGCCGAGGAGGCGCGCCAGGAACGAGTCCACGGTAGCGACGCCTGAAAGGTCGAGCAGGACGCCATGGAGCGAGCCGCGCTCCAGCAGCCGTCCCAGATCCTCCTGTAGCCGCAGGGCGTCCTGGTCATGGAGCTCTTCCTGCACCGTCGCGATAAGGGTGTCGCCGAGGCGGATGATCGGCACGCGGGTCACGTTGCGGTCGCTCCGTCATCGCCGAGCGATCGCCGTGCCGCCTGCTTTCGCGCGACCACCGTCAATCCCAACCGCGCGAAGGCCAGCTCCAGCCCCTTGGCCATGGTCGGGCGCGTCGTGACATGCGCCAGGTCTATGCCGAGTTGCACGAGCGTCATCGCCATCCTCGCGGAGAGCCCGACGATCAAGACATCCGAGCCGAGCAAGCGCGCGGCGGCGACGGTCTCCAGCAGGTGACGGGAGACCGCCGTGTCGACGACCGGCACACCGGTGATGTCGAGGAGCACGATCTCGGAGCCTGTCTCGACAATGGCCTCCAGGAGCGCCTCGTTCATATCCTGCGCCCGTGCCGTGTCAACCGTCCCCACGATCGGCACGGCCAGAATGCCATCCCAGACCTGGATCACCGGCGTCTGCAGCTCGCTGATCGTTGCCCGCTGGTGCGCGATAGTCTCCTGGAACTCGGTCTGCGCTCCGTCCGCCATTTCTGACGCGTTCATGCAGGTTCCTCTCTGCTCACGACCGCGGGTTGGGGCAGCACGACCCGAAAGATGCTCCCGTCACCAGGCACGCTCTGGACCTCGATGCACCCACCGTGCGCGCTCACCAATTCCCGCGCCAGGGAGAGCCCAATGCCCAATCCCTGGGCCTCGATGTTTCGCGCCTCGCGTGAGCGGTAGAACTTCTCGAACACGCGCTCTTGCACGTCCGGCGTCATGCCGATCCCGGTGTCCTTCACGACGACCCACGCCGCACCTTCCTCGAGCCCACAGCCCATCACCACGCGGCCGCCCCGCGGCGTATAGCGAATGGCGTTGGCGAGCAGGTTTCCCAGGACACTGAGTAAGGCATCGGCATCGCCGACAATGGGGACCGAGTCGCTCGCGTTGTCGCGGATAAGCACCAGCCCCTTCTCCGCGGCCGCCGCTTCTGCCCAGGTGCACGCGTCGCCGACCAGGTCGCACAGGTCGTATTGCGCCAGGCTCAGCATGGGCGGCTCGCCGGCGCCGGCCCGCGCGATGTCGGCGGTCAGGCGGGAGAGGCGGTGGAGGGCGTCTCGCGCGGTCCCCAGCCAGGACTCGGCCCGATCGGTTCGCCCCTTGGAGAGGTCACGCCGGGCCAGGTCGATCGTGCCGAGGGCAGCCGTGAGGGGAGTGCGCATCTCGTGGGCGACGAAGGCCAACAGCTCGGCTCGCTCCTGCATGGCGTGCGTGGCCGCGACATCTCGCTCGCGGACCTTCATATCGAGGTACTCGCGGTAGGAGAGCCCGTAGGCGATCATCACTTCGAGAAGAAACTGATGGCCATGCCCGACGTAGCGGGCCTGTTCGCGCGGGGTGAAGCGATCGACTGCCACGTCCATCGCCTCGATGTGGAGCGCGATGATCTCCTCCGGCCCGACGCCTTCATGCACCAGGCTGCGGCTCAGGAGGGAGGCGTCGTACAGCGCCCGCTCGCCTGGGTTCTTCAGGTACTCCGCCAGGATGACGCCATACCGATCGAGCGCGATGGCGGATTGCACCACGTTCCCTTCCCTACGTCCTTTCTCCGCCACGGGCGCGCACTCCGTCCGCGATGACCCGCCACATGGAGCGATGCAATTCCGAGGTTGATTGTTCGAGTGAAACAGTCACAAGCCATTCAAGCACGCGGCGGTGATTCCCACAACATCATCACGGCGCCGATAGCTGGGTCACCGCCGATCTTCACGCTGCAGAACCAGCGCTTGCCCGAAGCCAGGAGCCACCGAGTTCCGGAAACCCACGACCGGCGACCCCTTACGTGGCGTTCGAAGGTTGCAACCCGCGGGAGCGGGCAAGAAGCAATGCCCTGGAGCCGACCGGGAGATGATGCAGCCTACCGTACGGTCGTGAGGCTCCCGACGCGATCGAGCAATTCGAGGAGGTCGAACGGTTTGGCCAGCCAGGCATCGGCGCCGATACGGGCGGCTTTTTCCCGCGCCCGGCCGTCCGCGGTCAGAACGAGCAAGGGGAGCTTCTCGCGCAGACCTCGCGCCTGCAACTCGTTCGCAAAGGCGAATCCGTCCATTTTTGGCATCATCAGGTCGAGGATAATCACCGCTGGCGCCGCCCGCGCGACCATCTCCAGGGCCACAAGGCCGTCCGCGGCAGAGGCCACCTCGTAGCCATCGAGCTCGAGCGCCGCCACCAGCGTCTCCCGAATCCCGCGGTCATCGTCGACGACCAGAACCCGCTTAGTCACGCGCGTTTCGTGCTCCCGCAAGCGGCAAGTCGAGGCTGACCGCCGTCCCCGTCCCCTCCGTGCTCTCGACCGCGACCGTCCCGTCGTGCGCCTCCACGATCATCCGGCTCAGGTGCAATCCCAATCCCAGGCCGGGGAAGTTTTGTGGTGAGGCATTGCCGGCTCGGAAGAAAGGGGTGAAGAGTCTGGCTTGATCCTCGTACGGAATGCCTATCCCGGTATCGCGCACGCGGAGAACGCCCCGCTCACCATCAGCCTCGACGGTCACCTCAACCTCGCCCCCGTTCGGCGCGTATTTGATCGCGTTGTCAAGGAGATTGTCAAGAACCTGATCGAGTCGCGCGCGGTCGGCCAGCACCGCGACGGCCTCAGGAGCGGCGTGTAGTGTCAGTTCGTGGCGAACGTGGTCGCCCACGAGCAGGGCGCGGCGTCGCGCCACGCCGGTGGCGGCAATTTCGTTGAGGTCGACAGGAACAGCCGCAATCTCCAGCTTCCCAGCGTGGGCGCGGCCCGCGTCCAGGAGATCGCGGCCGAGCAGCGCAAGGCGATCGGCTTCACGCACAATCGAGGTCAGACGCTCCGCCAACTGCACAGGATTGACGCTCCCCTGGCGTTGCAGCGTCAGGAGCAGCACCTCCGCCAGCCCCTTGACCGAGGCGATCGGCGTTTGCAGTTCGTGCGAGGCCATGGCCACGAATTCGGCTTTCAGGCGAACCGCTTCGCGCTCGACCGTGACGTCCCTGACTATGTACAGGGCCCCGGCCAGGCTTCCCGTCTCGTCGCGGACGGGGCCGCCGCTGGCGATCGCGCTCCGGCGCTTGCCGTCACGATGCAGCAACTCCAGGTCGACGCCAGGCACACGCTCCCCGGACAGCGTCCGCGTGATGCCCTCCCGCAGCCGTTCCCGATCGT
The DNA here is from genome assembly GCA_038246475.1 of Thermomicrobiales bacterium. Taxonomy (GTDB): domain Bacteria; phylum Chloroflexota; class Chloroflexia; order Thermomicrobiales; family UBA6265; genus JACCXM01. The sequence continues at coordinate 7,477 of JBBRVX010000042.1, forward strand.
CCGGGAGCGCGACGGTCTCGAACTGGGCGTTGACGAGCTCCTCGCCTTCCACGCCAAGGAGATCCCGCCAGCGAGCGTTGGCGTAGCTGACCCGGCCGCCGCGATCGAGCACGACAATGGCCTCGGAGGCGCCATGAATGACCTCCTCCCAGCGAGCGGTGGTCACGCCCAACTCGCGCCGCAGCGCGCGCAGGCTGTCCATCAATCGCAGTTGCTCTCCCATGTCGGGGCTCGCCCGGTCCCGGTCGGGAAAATACTCGCGCCCGATGGCGTCCTCGGACTCCTGCGTTCGTCGCAAATGAACGGAGACATAGCAGCCGTCGTCGCCGAGGGCGATACGGCGGTGAAGAATCACCTTGGCGTACCCGAAATTGCGGGCGGCGATCCCGCCAAAGACGGAGCTGGTCATGAAGCAGAGGGAGGGAGACTGGCGCACGAACTCATCGAACGGGCACGACGTGGTGCGGACGACGACCTTGGCCGGATCGATCGAAACGATCGAGAAGTTCCCCTGAATCTTCTGTTTCAGGTCGACGATGACGTGCGCATACTCGTCGAGCGTGAAGGGGCGATCGATGCCCCAGAAGCGTTTGTATTCGGCCTCGATGGCGGCGCCCATGGAAAGCCCGACTTGCATGATGTAGCCGCCGGCAACGTCGCTGCCGAGGAGACCTTCGTTCAGATGGCCGAGTCCCGCGATGAGCCGGCGCATGAAGCCATCCCGGTCAATCAGGATGGGCGTGGCGAACTGGGGAGAAGGAGGGCCGGCCCCGCTTTCCGGGCTCAATGGCACCGTGCTGTCCATCCTGTCTCCTCATCCGCCGTGTCAGATACAAGACCGCGTCCGGCATGCGACGAACCAGCCAATGAGGCCACGCGCCAAGTTCAAGCGGCGCCCGACCAGTCGAGGGATTGGTCGGGAGCCGGACTCGCCCTATGCCGCGGCTGCCCACCACGCTCTCGCATTTACTCTTAGCATGTCCACGCCTTTGGGCGCCACATGGACGATGGTTTCTTGAGACCGCCGTTCAAGCGACGCGAATCGGCGGCCACGCCACCATGTCGAGGCGTCGGGCAAAATGGAGCACGGGTGGACCGTTGAGCTCGATGCCGAAAGGGTCCGCCATGGTGTTGACTTCTATCTCCGCTTCCGCCGGTTGGAGCGGCCAGGGTGGATGGAGGATTTCTCCGCGATAGAGCTCCCCTTCGCGGTCAGTCGAATAGAGGCAATAGCGCTCGGTCAGCCAGTGCTCGATGCTCCCCGGCAGGCCGAACGCAACGGGTCCGATCGGGCGATATCGGCCCGCGAACTCCGCTTCAGGCGCGCCGGGATGCCGTCGCCTGCTGGTGTAGCGTAGCCAATCGCCCTCGTATTGGATGGCCATCTTCGCCCAGAAGTACGGCAGGTGGTACGTCAGTCGCGCGCCAAGCACGGCCAGGATGTTCGCGGCGTCGAGGGAGAAAAACCAGACGCCCGGCTTGCCCCCAATCGTGACATAGGTGCGAACGTTGAGCTCGGTAAAGGAGAGTCCCCAGCCGGAGGGCGCTGACCGTGGAGCGAGATTGCCGAGGTGGAACGGCACAATGCCGAGCCAGGCGTCACCCTCCCAGGTATCGAGAAGAAGGCCCTGCGGCACGTGAGCCCTGAGTGTTTCATACGGCGCCGGCCAATGGGCGAAGAGAAGGTCGCTCCATGTTTGGGTCATGATCCAGGGACGGGTTGGGCTGGGCCAAGGCCGGTGCGCATCGTCTCGCGCGAGATCATCTCGCCCTGGACGGGTATCCTGCCGCGCGTGCATGGAGTCGTGACGAGTCACCGCGAAGCCTCGGGCCTCTTGCCGATAGGCAGGTAGGCGTGACGTCTGACATTCATGGAGATCGTTCCCCGCCCTGGCATTGAGCGACTTGACGACGGAGCGAAGGCCCTGGGGTCGTGGCCGCGCTGTTCTGTGCAGACGGTAGTGCAAGCCCGATCGGGGCGACGAGCGGCCCCTCTTTTCAAAGACGGGTGGTCATGCCTGAAGGCGGCCGTCGCGGGCGGATGACGCACGGTAATCCGCCCCGGCCTCCGCATCCCACAGGGCCCGTACATGCATCGTGGCGACTACAGCCTGACGGGCGAAGTTCCAGGATGGCCAGCGTGGGCCTCGCCAGATGATGACGGCGACCATGCCAAGCGGACCCTGGCACTAACTATGCATGGAGAGGTTGTCGCCAGATCGGACCTGTGGCGGCGCCGTATTCTTTCCGGAACGGGCAAGGAGGAACCAGTATGGATACACGCGTTTCCCGCCACGTGTTTATCGCGTCAGCGCTGCTGTTCGCGGCCGGTCTATCCGTTGCTCCAGGCGCATCCATTGCGCAGGATGCAAGCGGCACGCCTTCGGCGATGGAAGAGGCTCATCCCGCGCACATCCATTCCGGAACCTGCGAAACGCTTGGAGACGTGGTCTTTCCGCTCACCGATGTGTCGTACGGGGACATGATGGGCACGCCAATGGCAGGCATGGATGCGACGCCAATGGCTGAAGATTCCGAAGACTCCGACGATTCCAAAGATTCCAAAGAAGGGTATGGGGAAGGCGAGTCAGCCACGAGCACGACCACCGTCCAAGCCTCGCTGGACGACATTCTGGCGGCTGAGCACGCGATCAACGTGCACGAGAGCGCCGAGAAGATCGACGTCTACATCGCCTGTGGCGACATCACCGGCACGGCCGATGGCGGCAAACTGGAGATCGATCTCGAAGAACTCAACGACTCCGGGTATGAAGGCAAGGCCACGCTCATGGACAATGGCGACGGCACCACAACCGTCGACATCACGCTCATGGAGAGCGAGGAGATGATGGGTACGCCGGAGGCCACCCCGTCGTCGTAAACCGTTAGCTTGCCTCGAACTATGAATGGCGGCTGGGGTAGTGGCCCCAGCCGCCGTTTTGGTTCTCACCCCTCCGGCACTGAGGCATCATCCGCCGAGTTTCCCCGTTCTGGATACAATCCGCGTCACGAAGTCCCGATGATTTCGCCGTGCGAGGGCGAGGAACAGGAGCGAGTGCGCGTGAAGGATGAGCTGAACTTCGCGACCGCTCGGGAATTGGCCCGGCGCATTCGAGCACGGGAGATCTCGGCGGTCGAGGTGCTGGACGCGCACCTCCGCCAGATCGAGCGTTTCAATCCCAGCGTGAATGCGATCGTTACGCTTCTACCTGAAGAAGCGCGCGCAAAAGCGGAAGCGGCGGACGCCGCGCTGGCTCGCGGAGACGCGGTGGGGGCGCTGCATGGCCTGCCCATCGCGCACAAGGACACGACCGATACCAAGGGCATCCGCACGACCTATGGCTCCCCTCTCTTCCGCGATCATGTTCCGACCGAGAATGCGCTCATCGTCGAACGGATCCAGAACGCGGGAGCCATCCCCATCGGCAAGACGAATGTACCGGAATTCGGCGCCGGATCACAGACCTTCAACACCGTCTTCGGCACGACGCTCAATCCCTACGATCTGACCATGACGCCAGGTGGCTCTTCGGGGGGAGCGGCGGCGGCCCTCGCCACCGGCATGCAGCCGATCGCCGACGGCGGTGACCTTGGCGGGTCGCTTCGCAACCCCGGCGGCTACTGCAACGTGGTCGGCTTCCGACCCTCGCCGGGCCGCATTCCGAAGATCAGCTCGACCTCGGCCTGGTTCGACATGACCGTCACTGGCCCGCTGGCGCGGACCGTCGGCGATGTGGCCCTGCTCATGAGCGTCATCGCTGGCCCCGACAGCCGGGCGCCGATCTCCATTGACGAACCGGGGAGTCGCTTTGCCGGCCCGTTGGAGCGTGATTTTCGGGGCATGCGGGTGGCGTGGAGCCGCAATCTGGGCGATTTGCCGGTCGATCCCCAAACGACCGCGGTCCTGGAATCGCGGCGTAGTGTCTTTGCAGATCTGGGCATTGACCTGATCGAGGCGGAGCCTGATCTCGCGGGGGCCGACGAGGCCTTTCATATTTTGCGGGCCTGGGAATTCGAGAATGGCTACGGCGACCTCCTCGATACGAACCGGGAGCAGTTGAAAGCCACGGTCATCTGGAACATCGAGCAGGGTCGGACCCTGTCGGGACCGGACATCGCTCGCGCCTATCGCCTGCGCTCGGAGATCTTTCAGCGGATGCATGTCTTCTTTACAGACTACGACTTTCTGCTCCTGCCGGTGTCGCAGGTCCCGCCATTTCCGGTCGATGTGGAATACCCCACCGTGATCGATGGCACACCGATGGCCACATACATCGAATGGATGCGCAGTTGCTCCCGCATCACGACGACCGCTCACCCGGCCATCTCCGTGCCGGCCGGGTTCACCCCGGAGGGGTTGCCCGTGGGGCTGCAGATTGTCGGCCGCGCCAATGATGACTTCGGCGTGCTGCAACTGGCCTACGCATTTGAACAGGCGACCGAGGTATGGCGGCGACGGCCGCCACTGCTCGACCAGGCGCTTGTCGGCCAGGAGATGTGACGTTTTGTGCCATTCCGCGCGCACGGGGCATCAAGCCAGAGGCACAAATGATAATCACGAAGTGGTCTGCCAACGCAATGTTGCACGGTATGATGTTGGCATGGGGGAACGTCGCTGGCCTTGCCTCGGGAGGATAAATCCTCCCGCTGGATGGACGACAGCACCCTGAAGGGCGCTAAACACAAAGGTGTGCCGCAGCGTGGCGCCGTTCTCGAGGCAGCGACGGAACGTTGTCGCCTGGGATGGAAAAGGCGATCACGCCCGAGGGGCGGAGCCGCAGCACAATGGCAATATTGGAGCGACGGTCCACGTATTATGGGAAGGGTGCGCAGACGGCCCAATGAGAAACCACTGTCGATGGGGCGCGAGGGGTTGAACGTGAGGGACACGGAATAGCACGGTCGCGAAACAGACGATCCACTGCCAACGCTCCTCGGCGGCCAGCGAAGCTCTTCGCCCCGACGCTGGATGGGTTACGGCGTTCGCACCCGGCGCGGGTCGTCCAGGCGCCGGCGCTGGTGGAGCGTTTCTTCATTTCCGCGGTGGTTGCCGTTCTCCTGATTCGCGCCTGGCTCGAATTGACCGGCTATCCGCAAATTGGCGGCCATGGCCTGCACATCGCGCATATGCTCTTCGGCGGCGCGGGCATGATGATCGCGCTGTTGGCCAGCTTTGCCTTCCTGGGGCCGAGAGTGCGCCGGGTGGCGGCGACGGTGGGGGGCATCGGCTTCGGGGCGTTCATCGACGAGCTGGGCAAATTCATCACCAGCGACAACGATTACTTCTACCGGCCCACGGTGGCGCTGATCTACGTGGTCTTCGTGCTTATCTTCATCGCCGGCGAGCGACTGACGACAGAGGTCGATCCGACCCCGGAAGAGCGGCTGGCGCAGGCCCTTGACGTGATCGCCGGCGCGGTGATCGATCGCTATCCCGTCAAGGATCAACAGCTCGCGGCACAGTTGCTGGCGCAAAGCAACCCGGCGAATCCACTCGTGCCGGCCCTGATGGACGCGCTGGCCCAGATCGCCGCCGAGCCTGACCCCCCGCTGCGATTCGCCGATCGGGTCATGGCCCGGGTTACGAGTTCCTATTGGTGGCTCGTCGAGAAGAGCTGGTTTCTCAAGCTGGTGCTGACCGTTGCCGGCGTGATTACCCTGCTCAACTTACGCGAACTCACGGTAATCCTGCTTGAAGACCCGACGAATAGCGGCGTGCAGGTGTACATCGATTCCACGGCAGGGCTGCTGCTGCTGGCGAACCTCATTGGCGGGGCCTTGTTGATCGTTGGTCTCGTGCACCTGCGCGGACCCGATCTGGACGCGTTCATCTGGTTCCGGCGCGCGGTGCTGGTCTCCCTGCTGGTGGCGCAGCCGCTGGCGTTCTACGAACAGCAGTGGCTGGCGATGATCGGCCTCGCCATCAACCTCGTGGTCCTCTCGGCGCTGGAGTTCGCCATCGCCCACGAAACGAAGCTGATCGCCCAGATCCCGGCTGGGAGTCCCTGAGCCGCGGTGTGGAAACGCGTCACCAGGGCGGCTGTCGGGAATGACCCAATCGGTGCGTCGCTTGCCGCTCGTTTTCGGTATCATGACGCGACCGCGTACGTCGCCTTCGCATCGCGCATAAATTGCCAAGCGCCGGGGGAACTCGCCCACGTCCTTCGCGGCACGAGATGTTCCCATGGAACTCCTGGAGCGGACCCACGATCTGGAGGTGCTCCAAACGCTCTTGCTCCAGGCCGGTGACGGGCGAGGCAGCATGCTTCTCCTCGGTGGCGAGGCTGGAGTTGGCAAGAGCGCCCTGGTTCGCCACTTCAGCGCTGCCTCGCGACCGATTGCCCGCGTCCTGCTCGGGCAGTGCGACGCGCTTTCTACCCCTCGCCCGCTCGGCCCGCTGTTCGACATCGACGATCCGGCGATTACGCGTCTTCTGGGCGACGATGCGCCGCGCCATCTCCTCTTCCCAGCGACGTTAGCCCGGCTTTCCGCCAACACGCAAACCACCCTCCTGGTCATCGAGGATGCCCATTGGGCGGACGAGGCGACACTCGATTTCTTGCGCTATCTGGGCAGGCGCATTGAAACGTCGCGGGCGCTCGTGCTCGTCACGTATCGCGACGATGAGGTTGGGCCTCGTCATCTTTTGCGCCGGCTCCTCGGCGATCTCGCCAATGCTCCTGGTATGCATCGACTCACGGTGCTGCCTCTCTCCCTTGATTCGGTCACCCTGCTCGGCGCGGCCAGCGGCATTGCCCCGGACGCGTTGTACGAGCGCACGAGAGGCAACCCCTTCTTCGTAACCGAGATCCTGGCGGCGGGCGGAGAGATTCCCCCGACCGTTCACGATGCCTTGCTGGCTCGCGCGTCCCGGGTCTCTGCCGCCGCCTGGACGGTGCTCGAAGCGGCGGCGGTGATTGGCAACCCGATCGACATCGAGACGCTTCAGGCGGTGGTCGAGGTTCCGGACGAGGCGCTGGATGCCTGCTTGGAGAGTGGCCTACTGAAAAGCGACGGGCAGGCCATGACGTTTCGACATGAGCTGGCGCGCGATGCCATCCTCACCTCCATTTCGCCCTGGCGGAGGCCGGCGCTCCATGCCGATGTCCTGCGCGTGCTGGAGGCGCTCCCCGATCGCCAGCGTGATCCGGCGATCCTGGCCCACCACGCGGACGAGGCTGGAGACGCGGCGGCGGTGCTGCGCCATGCCCCGGAAGCCGCACGACGCGCCATGGTGTTGCGGGCGCACCGGGAGGCGGCGGATCAATACGTGCGGGCGCTCCGTTACGCCGCCGCTCTCCCGCATGAAGATCGAGCGCTGCTGCTGGAGGATGCCTCGCACGCGTTCCACCTTACCGCGCGCATCGATCAGGCGAAATCGGCCCGAGCCGCGGCGCTTGACCTCTGGATCAAGCAAGGCGATCGCCGCAAGGAAGGTGAGAACCGCTGCCACCTGGCCATTCTGCATTGGGCTGACGCGCAGATGGACCTGGCCGAAGGCGAGGCCATGCAGGCGGTGCAGCTGCTGGAGGGCCTTGCTCCGGGGCCGGACCTGGCGATGGCGTATCGCACGTTGGCGCGGCTGCGGGGCACGATCCTCGACGACAACGACGCGATCGCCTGGGGAGAACGGGCCATCGCGCTGGCGGAGCAGTTCGGCATTACCGAGACCCTGGCTGACGCGCTGATCACGGTGGGCGTGGCACGGATCGCCAGGGGCAGCTTCGAAGCGGGATTAGCGCAACTTGAACGGAGCATCAGCCTGTCGACCGCGGCCGGGCTCGATGACCTTACCGCGCGCGCGCACGCCAACCTCGGCTTCGGCTTTGATGAAAACTACCTCTTCGGGCCTGCCGCTCTCCACTACACGCGCGGCATTCACTTCTGCGCTGAGCGTGATCTCGACAATTCCCGGCTGCACATGACGGCCTGGCTCGCTCGTTGCCAGCTTTTCCTGGGCGACTGGGCGCGGGCATCTGAACTGTCGACAGCTGTCCTGGCCGCGCGGGATCTCGCGCCCGTCACCCAGTTTGTCGCCCTGCTGGTGGAAGGGATGGTGCGCACCCGCCGCGGCGAACCCGATGCCGGGCCGCTGCTCGACGAGGCGCTGGCGTTGGCGCAGGCGAGCGGGAGCCTGTATCGCCTCGGTCCGATCCACGCCGCACGCGCGGAAGCCGCGTTTCTGGCAGGCAATTCGGCCAGGGCGTTCGAAGAAGCGGGCGGGGCTTTCGACCTCGCGCTCTCCCACAGACATCGCTGGTATGCCGGCGAGCTCGCCTATTGGCGCTGGAAATCGGGCGAGCGATCTGCCCCGCCGGACCTCATCGCCGATCCGTTTGCCTGGCAGATCGGCGGTGACTGGCAACGCGCCGCCGCGGCCTGGGACGGCCTGGGGTGTCCGTATGAGGCCGCACGAGCTCGCGCCGAAAGCGACGATGAGGGCGCATGGCGGGCTGCGCTCGACACGTTCGATGCCCTCGGCGCCCAGCCTGCCGCGGCGGCACTGCGCCGCCGGCTGCGCGCCACGGGGCTGCGCGGCATTCCGCGAGGACCACGGGCCACGACGCGCTCGAATGCCGCCGGTCTCACCGCGCGGGAGATCGAAGTCGTTTCCCTGCTGGCTGAAGGTTTTGCCAACCAGGAGATTGCCGATCGCCTCTATCTTTCGGCCCGCACGGTGGAAAATCACGTCGCCTCCGCGCTGGCCAAACTCGGCGCATCCAGCCGTGCCGAGGGCGCGGAGACCGCCAGGGAGCTCGGCATCGTCGGGCGCGTCGAATAGAGCGCATGGTCGACGACAGTTCGGGTTTGTCCTCCAATCTGAGTAGTCCCCTCCGGCAAATCAGGTAGCTGGCCCGATGTGTGCGCGCGGTCCAACCCCCAGACTGACATGAGCCAGCAATGGCCTTTGCGATGTGACGTCCGGGACACGGCCGAACGCGCTCAATCGGTGACAACCGCGTTACCCCTGAAACGATCAGCGCGCGGGGCCAGCATGAATCCAACACCCCTTCGCGCCCGGAGACAACAGCGTGTACAACGAACCGATCGATCGCTTGACGCGGCGCATGGCGGCGGGGCTGCCGCGGCGCAACGCGATGGCCTTGCTCCTCGGCGCGGCGGCCGTCCCGCTAATGTGGTCGCCGCCTGCCGCCGAAGCGAAATGCAAGAAGCTCAAGAAGAAGTGCGACAAGAACAAGGATTGCTGCAAGGGCACGACGTGCAAGAGCGGCAAGTGCAAATGCAAGGGCGGCGATGCCGAGTGCGGGAAGGCGTGCGTCGATCTCACCAATGACAGCCTGAATTGCGGCGCATGTGGCACGGCCTGCCCGGTTGGTGTCACGTGTCAGAATGGCGTCTGCCCCGCGGCCGATCCCTGCCAGAGCGGAGTGTGTGAAGGCGGCTACATCTTCGTCACCGAGTGGGGACGGTTTGGCAGCTTTCCCGGCGAGTTTGCCATCCCGTCCGGGATCGCGGTGTCGGCTGGCGTCCAGCTCTACCTGACGGACAACAGCTTCAGTCAGGTTGAAGCGTTCGACCGGGAGGGAACCTTTCTCGGCGAGTGGGGCGCACCGGGAGAGCTCGAGGGCGAGTTCGTCTTCCCCTTTGGCATTGCCCTCGCTCCCGATCTTTCGGTTTTTGTGACCGACAGCAACGACCGCGTGCAGAAGTTCGATGGAGCCGGCATCTTCCAGTTCACCTTCGGCACGCAAGGCACGGGCAACGGCGAACTCGACGAGCCGAAAGGGATCGCCGTCCTCTCCACCGGCGATATCGCCGTCGCCGACATGCGCAACCATCGCATTCAGACGTTTGGACCAGCCGGCGACTTTCTTTCCACGTATGGCGAAAGGGGGAGCGGCGAAGGGGAATTCGCCTTTCCCATCGGCATCGCCCGCGCCGCGAACGACGACCTGTACGTGGCCGACAGCGGCAATCACCGGATCCAGAAGTTCGCCAGCAACGGGGATTTCATCCTGGAGTGGGGCGAATTGGGGACCGGCAACGGGCAATTCTCCAACCCTCACGGCGTGGGCGTGGGACCGGACGGCAGCGTGTTCGTGGCCGACACGGACAACAACCGCATCCAGAAATTCGATGGAAATGGCGCGTTCATTTCTACGTGGGGCCGGTTAGGCACGGGAGAGGATGAGTTCGATCGACCCCGGGCGCTAGCCGTGGATGAATCCGGGAATGTCTACGTCGCCGACTCCTTCAACAACCGGGTGCAGAAGTTTGCGCCCGTGTGACCGCACCCCATCGATCATGACGTGCTTGCTGGTACTCCTTTTCCGCTCAACCACCCGTAAACCTGGAGGCCCTGACCGTGCAGAACGATGCAGTTGACAGATTGGCTCGCACCCTGGCTGGAGCACGAACGCGGCGCGGTGTTCTGCGCCGGCTCATATCCGTACTCGGCCTCGGCGTGATCGCGACCCACGTCTCTGACGATGCAGCGGCCAAGAAGAAGAACCGCAAGAAGCCGAAGAAGAACGCATTCGGCTGTCTCAATGTCGGCAAAGCGTGCAACGGTAAGAACAGCACATGCTGTTCCGGCATTTGCCACGGCAAGCGTCCCAAGCACGGTGAAAAGGACAAGAGCGAGTGCAAAGCGCACGGCGAGGGATCGTGTCAGCCTAGCGAGGATCTCTGCCTGTTCAATACGGAGTTCCCGTGCAGCGGCGTCCCGGGCGCCAACTGTTACCGCACCACCGGCAACGCCAGTTTTTGCGCCGAATTGGGGTTCTGCATGGACTGCAAGAAAGACACCGATTGCGAGCCGACGCATGGCGCGGGGGCGGCATGTGTTGTCTGCACCACTTGCGGCGGGGAGATCGATACGGCCTGCTTCTCGGCCTCGGTCTGAAAAGTGGCGCCGCATGTGATGCCGGCGCCGCACGAACGGAGATGGTATGGACGGATCACGCTTCGATGCGCTCACCAGAGCACTCAGCATTTCGCGCCGAAGCACGTTCAAAACCGTGTGCAGCGGCTCCCTCGCCGCGTTGCTCGTCTCGCGTGGCGGGGAGCAGGCGGCAGCGGGCTGCAAGAAGGTCGGCAGGAAGTGCGACAAGAGCAAGGATTGCTGCGACGGTGCGAAATGCAAGGGCGGCAAGAACGGCAAATGCCGCTGTAAATCGGGCCTGACCGATTGCCCGGGCGAAAAAGCCTGCCAGGATCTCACGACCGCAACCAGCCACTGCGGCGCGTGCGGCAACGCGTGTGCGGCGGGCGACGTCTGCTGTAGCGGCGTCTGCTCCAACCTGACCACGGACAGCGCCAACTGCGGCGCATGCGGCCAGGCGTGCGGCGCGACCGAAACGTGCGTGGCCGGCGTCTGCACTACCGCGGAAGGATGTCCGGTCGGGGCCGATGCCTGCACGGGCGCACGAATCACCTGCTCCGGCAATAACAACTGCATCTGCTCACAGAGCACTGAGGGCGAGACGAAGTGTGGCGACGTTACTACAGCCGGGGCCATCTGCGGTCAGTGCGATACGAGCGCGGACTGCGCGCCGTTCGGCGCTGGAGCGTTCTGCGTCAAGACCGATTCCAGCAACTGCTGCGGCCCGAGCGCGAACAACGTCTGCCGGTTGCCATGCCCGGCGTAGCGATGAGGCGCCGAACCGAATTCACACGGAGATAAGGGATCGCTCGTGAATAGCCATAACTTCGACCACCTGACCCGTTCGCTGGCCATTGCGCCGACGCGCCGCGGCGCCTTGGGCGGCCTGATCGCCGGCATCGGCAGCGTCCTGGCCGGCACCCGATCTTCTGGCCGGGTAGCAAGCCAGAAGAAGAACAAGAAGCGCAACAAGCCGAAGAAAAACGAATTCGGCTGTCTCAATGTCGGCAAGAAATGCAACGGGAAGAACTCGAAGTGCTGCTCGGGTGTCTGCAAAGGAAAGGGAGCCAAAAAGGGGAGGAAGGATAGGAGCGAGTGCAAGGCGCATGATGTGGGAACGTGCCAAGCGAGCGACGATTCCTGCCTGGCGGAAGAGGCGCCGTGCGGTACGGAACCCTCTACGTTCTGCTTCCGGACCACCGGGAACGCCAGCTTCTGCGGCGCCCTGTTGAAGGGCGACTGCATTGGTTGCGCGAAAGACACGGACTGCGAGCCGACATTCGGACCAGGCGCGGCGTGCGTGATCTGTAGCGGCTGCCTCGCATTCGGGAACACCGCCTGTTTCCCACCCGGCGCTTGAGGCCGGGGCCAGGTTCAGGACCGGCGATGCGACACGGCGTGAGGCGGAGCGGCGATCGACCAGAGCTCAGGAGGCCCCGTGTGGATGGCGATACCTTCGACAAACTGACTCGCACCCTGGGTGGACCTCACTCACGACGAGGTGTGCTGCTCGGCTCCGGGATGATCTCTGGACTGATAGCTATCCTGATCCCTGGAATCGGGCAGGCTAAGAAGAATCGAAAGAAGCCAAAGAAGAACGCATTCGGCTGCCTTGACATCGGCAAAAAGTGCAACGGCAAGGACAGCAAGTGCTGCTCGGGCATCTGCCAGGGAAAGCGGCCGAGGAAAGGGGAAAGGGACAAGAGCGAGTGCAAGGCCCATCACACCGGGCCCTGCCAGGCGAGTCAGGACTCCTGTGAGCAGGGGGAGATCCAATGCGGGACGAGCGAGATTGACGCGATCTGCCTGCGCACCACTGGCAAGGCGAGCTTCTGCGGGCTCGATGACGGGGGCGACTGCCGCGTCTGCACGAAGGATACCGACTGCGAGACGCTTTCGGGTCCGGGCGCGGCGTGCGTAGTCTGTGACGATTGTGTGGCAACCGGGGGCACTGCCTGTTATGTGCCCGGCGTATGAGGGCGGAATCCTCATGTGTCCTTCCGCTGCCAGGGCGCGAAGCGAAACGGCGATCGATGCCGCAACCGCGCGGTGAACGACAGCTCAGGAGGTCACTCGTGCAGGGAGAAGCATTCGACACATTCATCCGCACCTTGGGCGCCGGTCACTCAAGGCGGATGCTGTTACTGAGCTCCGGGACAATCTTCGGGCTCATAGCCACGCTGATGCCTGGCAACGGGCTGGCGAAGAAGAAGAACCGCAAGAAGCCAAAGAACAATGCGTTCGGCTGCCTAAACGTCGGAAAAGCCTGCAACGGAAAAAACGCGAAGTGTTGCTCCGGCGTCTGCCAGGGCAAGCGGCCGAAGAAAGGCGATAAAGACAAGAGTGAGTGCAAGGCTCACAACGTCGGCTCGTGCCGTGCCAATCAAGACAACTGTGTCGCCTCGACGGGGCCGTGCGGCACGGAAGGGGCCTGCTTTCGAACAACTGGAAACGCCAGTTTTTGCGGTGGAAATGGGGTGTGTCTTGCCTGCAAGAAAGACACCGAATGCGAAGCCCTGGGCTTCGGCGTTGGGGCGGCCTGCGCTGTATGCATCGAATGCCAGGCAACGGGCGGCACGGGCTGCTCTCCTGCCGCCGCGTAACGTCGGGATTTCTCCTCCCTCACGATTGAAGACGCCCAAGGGGACACGAGGGGCCGTGTCCCGGGCCTGAAGTCAGGAAAGGAATCACCAAAGCTTTTTTTCGCCAACCAGCCACGCGCGCGATCGTGCCCGAAAAGGCCGCGACGCATGTTCGCGCACCGTGACAGTCTCGCGCCAGTGTTCCATGCAAGGTACCCTGAACACGAACCGTTGCCAGCGGTCCGGTTACGAGATGACCCGGTCATTCGACGCGCGTCCCGTAACGGCAGTCGTAAATCTGGCCGGCAACGTGGCGTGGTGGCATGGAACTTCTGGAACGCGACGACGTGCTGAACGAGCTCCGTCAGTCGCTGCAGCAGGCCAACGACGGCCTCGGTAGCCTGCTCCTGGTGGGTGGCGAGGCCGGAATTGGCAAAACGTCCCTCCTCCGCCGCTTCAGCGATGAGGCGAGTTCGAGCGCGCGCGTGCTCCAGGGGCAATGTGACCCCCTCTCCACCCCTCGCGCACTGGGACCAGTGTTTGACCTCGAGGTTCCCGCATTGACGGGCCTTCTGGACAAGAACACCCCCCGCGATCGGTTCTTTCGCGGCATGCTTACCCTCCTTTCCGATGCGCACCGTCCGACGCTGCTTGCCATCGAAGACGGTCATTGGGCGGACGAGGCGACCCTCGATCTCCTGCGCTATCTCGGGCGCCGTATTGAGCGGACGCGGGCGCTGATCGTCGTCACCTACCGCGATGACGAGGTCGGACCGCGCCATGGCTTGCGGCGGGTGCTGGGGGACCTGGCCACGGTCAGCGCGGTGCGTCGTCTCACCTTGCGCCCCTTGACATTCGAATCGGTGGAGGCCATGGCGGCAGGGTCAGTGACGGACCCAGGCGACCTTTACGCGCGGTCCAAAGGGAATCCCTTTTTCGTGACGGAGATTCTGGCCGCGGGCGGCGAGATTCCCGCGACGGTGCAGGATGCCGTTCTGGCCCGCGCCGGGAATCTGCCGACTTCCGCCTGGCAGGCGCTTGAGGCGGCGGCGGTGATCGGATTGCCTTTCGAGGCACGGCTGCTCACGAGCATGGTCCCGATATCCCCCGAGGATCTCGATGCCTGCCTGGAGAGCGGCATGTTACGGATCGAAGGCGCGACGGTGGCCTTCCGGCACGAACTTGCGCGGGAGGCCATTTTGCACGCCACGCCTCCTACCCGGCAGAAGGTCCTGCATGCCGCCATTTTGCGGGTGCTCGAAGCCCTCCCGGCCGAGCGGCGTGATCCGGCGCGACTGGCCCATCATGCTGACGAAGCGGGAGATGCCGAGGCCGTGCTGCGGCATGCGCCGGAGGCCGCGCGGCGGGCTCAGCGCTTGCGCGCCCATCGCGAAGCGGCCGACCAGTACGAACGGACGCTGCGGTACGCGAGTGACCTTCCCCGTGAGGAACGGGCAGAGCTGCTCGAAGCCCGGTCGTATGCCTGCTATCTGACCGCGAAGATCGATCAGGCCATCGCGGCCAGCACCGAGGCGCTGGCGATCTGGATCGCTATCGGCAATCCACGCAAAGAGGGTGAGAATCGTTGTCATCTCGCCGAACTCTATTGGGCGCAGGCCAGGATCGCCGATGCGGAGCATGAAGCCGAAGCGGCCGTGGCGTTGATGGAACAGCATTCTCCCGGCGCTGAGCTGGCGATGGCGCTTGGCACTCAGGCGCGGCTCAGCGGCATCAGCCTCGAAACCGACGACGCGATCGTTCTGGGCGAGAAGGCAATCGCCCTGGCCGAACAGTTTGGCGCGACCGAAACACTCATCGATGCCCTCATGACGGTGGGCGAAGCGAGATTGGCGCGTGGCGCGCTGGAGGTTGGCCAGGAGCAGCTCGAGACGAGCATGCGTCTCTCGAACGATGCCGGACTCGAAGCCCTCACCTCGCGCGCTTATAACTGTTTTGGCCATGGCTTTGCCGAGCATAACCAGTTTGAGACGGCTACGCACTACTTTGAACTGGGCATCCGCTTTTGCGTGGAACGCGATCTCGATCTTCCGTTGCAGCACATGAAAGCCCTGCTGGCGCGCTGCCATCTGAGGCTGGGGAACTGGGACGACGCCGTCCGGCTGGCGACCTCAGTGCTGAGTGCGCGGGAGGTCGCCCCGGCATCCCGCTGCGAGGCGCTGCATGTGGCGGGGCTGGTGATGGCGCGCCGCGGCGAGCCGGGCGCATGGTCCTTCCTGGACGAGGCGAAAGACCTTGCCACGGCCAGCGGATGCATTGTTTATGTGGGCCCGATCCAGGCGGCGCGTGCCGAGGCCGCGTTCTTGTCGGCACAGCGTGAGGCCGCTAGCTTGGAGGCGCGCGATGCGTTCGATCTGGCGATGGAGCGCGGCGATCGCTGGTACATCGGCGAGCTCGGATACTGGCGGTGGAAGTGCGGCGACCTGACATCGACTCCCCAGCGTGCCGCCGAACCTTATGCCTCTCAGATCGCCGGAGAGCTGGCCTCGGCCGTCGCGGCCTGGGATGCACTGGGGTGCCCCTATGAGGCGGCCCGGGCCCGCGCGGAAGGAAACGAGGAAGCCGCGCTCCGTCTGGCGCTCGGCACGTTCGAATCGCTCGGCGCACATCCGGCGGCGTCCATTGTCAGGCGAGATCTCCGCGAGCTGGGGGTGCGCGGCATCCCCCGCGGGCCGCGGCGCTCGACCCGCGCCAACGCGGCCGGGCTCACGTCCCGAGAAGTCGAAGTCGTGACGTTGCTGGCTCAGGGCTTGGGGAATCAGGAGATCGCCTCCCATCTCTTTCTCTCGGCCCGCACGGTCGAGAATCATGTCGCGGCGATCCTGGCAAAGCTCGGCGCCGCCACCCGTGGCGAAGCAGTGGACGTCGCACACCGTCTGGCGTGCATTCCTCCCAATCTGAGTAGCGCCGCACTGCAACTCGGGTAGTAGCCCCGATGCGCCAGCGCCCGCTGGCGTGCAGACTCGTGACAGTCAGACCGATCCGACCTCTCTGCTATCCACGTTGGATGCGGCGGTCTGGCCGCCGGGTTTTCCGGTTTCATGGCGCACGCGAGAGCCACGTGCAGCGCTCGGCCCATGACCTCCTCCAGCCACCCGGCCACGGATCACTCCCAAGGAGAACGTCGATGATTTCAAACACGACTGATCGCGAGCGCCTGGCATCCGACCTGGAGCTGCTGGGTCTCCTGGCTGATCCGAATCGGGGCCCGCTGGCACACCTGCTCTCGCCAACCCAGCCCCCGGCAAAGAGAACGACACTCCTGACGTTCCTGACCGGCGGCATGGATCGCAGCCGGGCGGCAGTGTTGATGTTGATGCGGCGGGTCCGCCCGGTCTGGCCAGCACGGGTCAGACGCATGCCGGCGCGCGCTGCGCAGACTCGCTGAACACGCTTCGGTGGTGTGTCAAGACACTGACTCCCACTGTGCCAATGCAAGGGGAGGCCACGCGGGCGTTTTCGGAAAACACCAGATTTGTCGAAAGCTCAGATCTACGGCACGGCGCAAGTGTCATTCCGACGAACGAGGCATCTCGGTCACCCGTGCGTACGTACACGTTAGACGACGAAATTCCTGGTCTGCACAGTACCTCGGAATGACTCATTTAGCGTGTCACGGCAATCGAAAAGACAACCATTTGCAAAGCGCCATGGGTTGCCTGTTCCCGGATTGGCCGTATCCCTGCCAACTGATTGACAGCCAGCGCCGCCGCTCGATGTTCCAATGGAAACGGTTTCAGCAGCGCGGTCGACCGCAGCTGCAAGGGAATCCATGAACGCCATGGGAAGAGGAGAGCAAAGATGGTTCCTGGAATGTTCGAACGCGAGCGACTTGCCGCCGATGCTCAGCGTCTGGAGTGGCTGGCCGAAGCGAGCATCGGATCGGCACGCCTGACGACACCTCTGCACCAGGACCGTGCCGGTAGCGGTCAGCACGCCGCGTCCGCGATCGACCTCTGGCGGCGTGGGCTCGCGTTAAGCGTGGTGCTGGGACGCCGGATGCGCCTGGTCCCCCGCGGGTCGGCCGATCTGCGCCCTCAGCGTGTGGAACCAACCGGCGCCTAGTCAGCACCTGGCACGATCGTCGTGTGCGCGGATGCCTCATGGAACCGCGCGGGATCATGCCATCCCTGGTCTCTACGGCTCTTCGAGGCTGTCGCGCAGGATGTCCATGTGCTCCAGCGCCAGCCCGGTGCCGACCGCGACGCAGGAGAGGGGATCGTCCGCCACGTAGCAGGGCACGCCGGTGACCTCCATCAGCAGGTCAGGCAAATGCCGCAACATGGCTCCGCCACCCGTGAGAATCATTCCTTTGTCGATGATGTCGGAGGAGAGCTCGGGAGGGGTCTCTTCGAGGACCGCGCGCACCGCTCCGATGATGGCTTCAAGGGGCTCGGTGATGGCGTCGGTAACCTCGTTGGCATGAATCTGGATCGTGCGCGGCAAGCCGGCGACCTCGTCGCGGCCGCGCACCTCCATGCGGATGTCTTCATCGACCGGCATGGCGCTGCCGATGGCGATCTTGACCTCTTCCGCCGTGCGCTCGCCGATGCGCAGGTTGTATTTTCGCTTGATGTAGTTGGCGATCGCTTCATCGAAGCGGTTGCCGCCGACGCGCAGCGAGCGGGCCACGACGATGCCATTGAGGGAGATTACCGCGACTTCGGTGGTGCCTCCGCCGATGTCGATGATCATGTTGCCGGAGGGATCGGCCACGGGCACGCGGGCGCCAATGGCCGCGGCCAGCGGCTCCGAAATCAGAAACGCCTTGCGCGCCCCCGCCGCCAGGGCGGCGTCGCGCACGGCGCGGCGCTCCACGCCGGTGACCCCGGCGGGTACGCAGATCATGACCTCGGGCCGCACCAGCGAGAATCGCCCGCAGCTCTTGGTGATAAAGTAGCGGAGCATTTCCTGGGTGACGACATAGTCGGCAATGACCCCATCGCGCATGGGGCGAACGACTTCGATGGTCTCACGAGGTTCGCGGCCGAGCATGTTGCGCGCTTCGAGGCCGACGGCCTTGACCTTGCCATCCTTGGCGGATATGGCGACGACCGACGGCTCGTTGATGACGATGCCGCGTCCACGAAGAAACACGAGGACGTTGGCCGTCCCAAGATCAATCCCGATTTGTTTGGGCACGCGGTCGAGCTCCGGTTGAGGTGTAGAAACGTCCGGGCGACACAAGCGTCGAAGGCGTGCCCGGCGAGCCAGCTTGCAGCGATAGTAGCATAGCGCCCGAAGAGTACCCGACGTTGGAGAGAGGTTGCTCGTGGACGGAGCAGAGAGTCGCCCCATGCGGCGTGGCGAGCGCGAAACGCCGATTGAGCGGAAAGCGCCGCCGCCGCCGAGACAACGCGGTGAAGGTGGTGGGGGTCCCGGCGGCGGCCAGCGATCGCCCCAGGAACCACGCCGCAAACGCACGAACGAGCAGCGCTACGCGGGCTGGGGAGACGGCCTCGACCGCGCGTTCTGCCTGCGCGCCGAGACGTTGCTGCCGAGCATTTTCCCCGTTGAGTCGCACGGCGGCGCCGCGACGATTCCGCAGATCGTTGTTGCCCGGCGGGAGTCGGCCCTGCTCCTCTGCACGTTCTCCCATTGCGGAGCGCACGTATGGCCGGACGGCGAGATCGTGGAGGAGCGCGCGGTCGACGCTGCCCCAGAGGGTGACGAGGCCGGCGAAAAAGAGGCGGAGTGAAAAACGCTGACGGTCCGGGGAGGGAAGGGGGAGCCGGACCGCCAGTCGGGGGACCAGTAAGGCTATTGGGAACCAAACTGGCACCCTTATGGTATGTCAAACAGTCACAATTCGCAAGGCGTTGGGTGGGATTTCCGGGTTTACAATGGGGTCCCCGCGGACTCGGCCATGACATCGAGCCAGTCACGAATCTCGTCCGTGTGCTGCTCGAAATCCGCTGCCCGGCTTGTCAGCCATTCGCGCGTGCGCGCATTGTCGGGGAGTGCGGCGGCGGCCATGCCGAAGGTGTGACTGGCCTTGGTCAGCTCATCGAGCGTTGCCGCCCAGAGCTGCCGGGAGCGCAAGGCAACATTGGCCGCATTGAACCCATCGTCATCATAGGCGACATCCGGTTCGGCCGGATTGGCGGCAATCAGGCGCAGCCGCCGCGCGCCCTCCCACTCCCACCCGATGGCGTGCGCGGCAACGTCGCGCACCGACCAAACGCCGCAGGCCCCCGGGCGCTCGCGCAGGGCGCGCGGCGTCTGCTCAAGCAGGGCCCGAAACTCCCGTGCGGCGTGCGACCAGCGCGCCAGCGTGCCCGGGGCCGTCAGCCCGGCCTCGTCGCGCGCGGCGACCCGCCAGGGGCGCTGTTCCGTGGGGGATGGCGGCAACGTCGTCATCAATACGTCGGGCAGCGGTGTCGAGGCCATGCCCAGAACCACGGCACGACAGGCAAACGTATCAGCCGCGGCGCGGTGCCCCCCTGGTTTGGCGCCGAACTCGAGCACCGCACGCTCCAGCTTGACGAAGCTGAACCACTTCTTGCGTGGGTCCCAATTTCCCTTGAACCCAGCGAATTTCTTCATCGCGCATTCCCACTCCGCGGCGGGTGCGCTCAGGGCGTAGTTGTCGCAGCATTGCGCCACCATCTGGCGGTCGAAGGTCACGTTGTAGACGACGATGCGGCGATCGGCCAAGATGGCCGCCAGATCGTTGTAGACCTCATTCCATCGCGGCGCGTTCCGCACGTCCGCGTCGGTGATGCCATGAATCGCGGAGGCATCGCGCGGGATGCGGCGCTCCGGCTGCACCAGCGATTCGAACAGCAATTCGCCGCCGGCGCTGACCACGGCGATATCGACGATCTCCGCGCGCGGGCCGAAGCCAGTGGTTTCCGTATCGAGGTAGACGACCCTGGCATCGCGCGCCGCGTCGACGGCCCAGGCGATCGCCTTGGCGCGCGCCTCGGCATGACGGCGGCGATGATCCTCGTCCGCAACGATCTGATCCGCGCCGGGTGGCTCGAACCGATACGATTGCGCGCGCCGGAGCGCACTCCGGTTCCGACCCAACGGGACTACCTTTCCAGCCGCCAGAGCGCGAGGTGATCCGGCGGGTTCATCCTTGCTCAGATGCTAGCATGACCTGCCGAAGAGAGAGCTATCCAATGGAGCAACGCACGCATGGCTATCCCATCGCCCGCGGTTGAACCGCGCCTGGAATCGTTCGTCCGCCGCATGCCGAAGGCGGAGATTCACGTGCATCTGGAGGGATCGGTTCGCCCGGCCACGCTTCTGCAGCTCGCAAGGCGGAATGGCATTGAACCTCCCGCGCCGGATGAGGCCGGTCTGCGCGAGTTCTTCCGCTTCACCGATTTCCCCCACTTTATCGAGGCCTACATCGCCGTCTGCACCTGCCTGCGTACGCCGGACGACTTTGCGACCATCGTGCGCGAGGTGGGCGAGGACGCGGCGGCGCAGAACATCCGCTACCTCGAGATTCACTTCAACCCGGAAACGAATGTCCGCAAGCGAGGTCTCGATTTTCAGGAGATGCTGGCCGGGATGAACCGGGGCCGGGCGGAGGCGCGCGAACGGTGGGGCGTGGAGATGCGCTGGATCGCCGATGGCGTGCGGGACAGCGAAACGTCGCCCTTCTCCGTGACGCGCACCGTCGATTGGATCACCGCGCTCTCGCCTGACGATGGCGTCGTCGCCCTTGGCCTGGGCGGCAACGAGGTCGGCCATCCGCCCGCGCCGTTCGCCGCCGACTTCGCCCGCGCCCGCGCCGCCGGGCTGCACACCGTGGCCCACGCCGGTGAAACGACCGGGCACGAAACCATCAGCGAGTCGCTCGATCTCCTCGGCGCGGAGCGGATCGGACATGGCGTGCGCGCGGCGGAAAACCGGGACCTTGTGGAGCGCCTCGCGCGCGAACGGATTCCGCTGGAGCTCTGCCCAACCAGCAACCTCTGCACGCAAGTGGTCGCCAGCCTCGCAGAGCACCCCTTTCGCGCGCTGGACGACGCTGGCGTGCTGGTAACCGTCAACTCTGACGATCCGCCCCTCTTCGGCACGACGCTGACCGAGGAGTTCCTGCTCTTGATCCGGCATTGGGGGTACGACGCGGACGGCGTGCAGCGCATCGCGCTCAACGCGCTCGATGTTGCGTTCCTTCCTGACGACGAGAAATCGCGCCTGCGTTGCGAGTTCCAGGCGGGGTTCGCCGCCTTGCGCGAGGAGCTGGAATTGCCCGCCGCGATGTGATACGGAATCCGGGTGATCAATGGACGTTTGCGGCGGCGCTCCCTCACCACCCTACCCCCTCTCCCAGTGCGCTGGAGAGAGGGGGGACGAAACTTGGCCATGACCGATACGCAAGGTCATCAACCGGATTTCGCCTGAGCGTCACCGTTCCGGGGCAGCGGCCGCCAGCAAGGCCATGTACGCCTCGGCGGTCTCTTCGCCGGTGATGGCCCGCACGACCGTTTCGTCGAGTTCGGGGGTGTAGGCCGCCAGCCCTTCCCGAATCTGATCGGTGGTGTCTCCAACTACCGCGGTTCCTTCGGCCGGCGTACCCATGCGCGTGAAATTCGC
>JBBRVX010000043.1:0-29247 GCA_038246475.1 Thermomicrobiales bacterium
GGTGCGGTGGGATCGGTGGGGTCCGTATCTGGCGGAACGGCAGTGGGGAACCGTTCGCGAGGACTATTCACCGACTGGCGATGCCTGGGATTTCTGCCCGCACGACCATGCCCGCTCGCGAGCGTACCGCTGGGGCGAGGATGGCTTGCTCGGTTTCAGCGATGACCAGTCGCGCCTCTGCTTCGCGCTGGCCCTCTGGAATGGCCACGATCCGATCCTCAAAGAGCGTCTTTTTGGCTTGACGGGGCCGGAAGGCAACCACGGCGAGGATGTCAAGGAGGCTTACTACTACCTCGACGCCACGCCGACGCACAGCTACCTGAAAGCGTTATACAAGTATCCGCAGCGACCATTCCCATACGCCGAACTGGTTGCGGAAAACCGTCGCCGCGGCCGGGACCAGCCCGAGTACGAACTGCTCGACACCGGCATTTTTGACGAGGATCGCTACTTCGACGTGATCGTCGAGTATGCCAAGGCCGCGCCCGCGGATATCCTGATCCGCATCAGTGTCACGAATCGCGGCCCCGACCCGGCGCCGCTCCACCTGCTGCCGACCCTCTGGTTCCGGAACGAGTGGGCGTGGGGAAGCTTTGGGGACCGCCCGCGGCCAAGTTTGCGAGCGATAGAGAGCGGCTCGGAGAGCGCTTCGTTTCGCCTCATCGAAGCGATCCACGATCGCCTCGGCCACTACGTCTTCGCCTGTGACGGCGCCCCGGAGCTGCTCTTTTCCGAGAACGAAAGCAACGCCCAGCGCCTGTGGAGTGGGCCCAACCGTACACCGCACGTCAAGGACGGCATCAATGACGCCGTGGTTCTGGGCCAGGCCGAGGCAATCAATCCCGAGAAGATCGGGACGAAAGCCGCCGCCCATTACGAGATGATCGTGCCACCGGGCGCCACCGAGACGATCATGCTCCGCCTCCGAACGAC
This sequence comes from Thermomicrobiales bacterium, assembly GCA_038246475.1. Classification (GTDB taxonomy): domain Bacteria; phylum Chloroflexota; class Chloroflexia; order Thermomicrobiales; family UBA6265; genus JACCXM01. Next base: position 934 of record JBBRVX010000043.1, read on the forward strand.
CAAGGCTGGGGCTTCTCAAACCCATCCCTTCACGGAGGCCGAGGCGACCTTTGCCGATCGGATCGCGGAGGCCGATCAGTTTTACGCCCCGCTCGGTACCGGCCTCGACGCCGATGCGCGCCTCATTCAGCGACAGGCGTACGCGGGTTTGATCTGGACTAAACAGTTCTATTACTTCGATGTGGGACGCTGGCTCGATGGCGACCCGAATGCCCCGGCGCCCGACGCATCGCGAAAACAGGGGCGCAACAGCGGCTGGCGACACCTGAACAACGCCGACGTGCTTTCGATGCCCGACTCCTGGGAATATCCCTGGTACGCCGCCTGGGATCTCGCCTTCCATTGCGTTCCCCTGGCCCGCATCGATCCTGAATTCGCCAAGCGGCAGCTCATCCTGCTGCTGCGCGAGTGGTACATGCATCCGAATGGCCAGATTCCCGCTTACGAATGGGCCTTTGGCGACGTCAATCCGCCGGTGCTGGCCTGGGCCGCCTGGCGCATGTACCAGATCGACGCCAGGCAGACAGGAAAGCCCGACCGGGACTTTCTGGAACGCGCCTTTCACAAGCTGATGATGAACTTTACCTGGTGGGTGAACCGCAAGGACCAAGCCGGGCGCAACGTCTTCCAGGGTGGATTCCTTGGGCTCGACAACATCGGCATTTTCGATCGGAGCAAGCCGCTGCCAACGGGTGGCTATCTGGAGCAGGCCGATGGCACCGCCTGGATGGGGATGTTCAGCCTGCAACTGATGACCATCGCGCTGGAGCTGGCGCGCTCCAACAGGGTCTATGAGGATATCGCCACCAAGTACTTCGAGCATTTTCTCTACATCGCCGGGGCCATGAACGATATTGGCGGCGAGGGCATCCAGCTTTGGGACGAAGAGGACGGCTTCTTCTACGACGTGTTGCAGCTCCCGGACGGCGAGACACGGCGCATCAAGATCCGCTCGCTGGTCGGACTGATCCCCCTTCTCGCCGTAGAAACGATCGAGCCGGACCTGCTGGACCTCTTGCCGGGATTTCGCCGGCGATTGAGCTGGTTCCTCACCAACAGGCCGCAACTGGCGAGCCTTGTCTCCCGCTGGTATGAGCCAGGCATTGGCGAACGCCGCCTGCTATCGCTGGTACGGCCACAGCGATTAACCCGGCTGCTGAGCCGCATGCTCGATGAGGAGGAGTTCCTCAGTCCTTACGGCATTCGCTCGCTCAGCCGCAAGCATGCGGTGGAGCCGTTTGTGCTGACGATGGGCGACGAAACGCACCTGGTGGGCTACGAGCCGGCCGAGTCGATGACGGGTCTCTTCGGGGGCAACTCCAATTGGCGCGGCCCGATCTGGTTCCCGCTCAACTATCTGCTGATCGAATCGCTGCGGGAGTTTCACCGCTATCTGGGCGAGGGCTTCCAGGTGGAACACCCGACTGGTTCCGGGAACATGCTCGCCCTCGACCGTGTCGCCGCCGACCTCGCGGCCCGCCTGATCGCCATTTTCCGTCGCGATGGGAGCGGCCGCCGCCCGTCGTTCGGCGCTGTCGAGGTGATGCAGACCGATCCCCACTGGCGCGATTTCCTGTTGTTCAGCGAGTACTTTCATGGCGATACGGGCGCGGGCCTCGGCGCCGCGCACCAGACCGGCTGGACCGCGCTCGTCGCCCCGTTGCTCGAACGTGGCGCGGGAGTGACGAAGGGCGTGGGACGCAACGCCCGGAGGTAAGGCATGCAGGCGCTTTTCGGCACGCGGACGGCGGCGGACATCAATCTGGCGGCCCAGTTGATCATCCTGGCCGGGCTGCTGGTAGGGTTCGCGCTGGCGCGGCGCAAGCGCTTCGCGCGGCACGCCAATGTCCAGACGACGATGGTGCTCATCAATCTGCTTCTGATCCTCTTCATCATGGGGACGAGCTTCTACGACTACGTGATCAACGGCGGAACGACGACCGGACGCGTCGCCCAGTTGATGATCGTCCACGCTGGCCTCGGCATCCTGGCCGAGGGCGCCGCGATCTATCTCATTTTGCGGATGCGAACGGAACTGATTCCAGCTTCACTGCGGGTCGGAAATTTCAAACTGGTGATGCGCGCCACGCTGGTGCTGTGGACGGCTTTGGTGGTTCTTGGCGTTGGGATTTATGCCGAGCGCTACCTCGTCAATCGCGTGGCGGCGAGCGCCCCTCTGGGAGAGTTTCGTCAGCTTGGGGCCGATCTTTACGTGCACGCGGTCGAGCTGGATGATGCGCTGGCCCGCGGCAGCGAGGCCGGGGTGAAGCGCCACGCCGAGCACCTGATCAATCTGATCGAAGGCTCGCAGGGCCTGCACTACGGCGATAACGACATCGACGGCCACCTGGAGGACCCCGGAGACGGCATCGGGTTGCTGGCGCGCCTCGATGCCGTGGCCGAGGCCACGAACGACCCGGCAGCGGCCGCCGAGGCGGTTGTCGTGCACGGACAACTCAACCAGATCGTCATCAACGCGCTTGACCTCCTTGGCAATCAACCAGCATCGAACGACAAGGCAACTGTCGGAGACGTGCTGCAGCTCGCCCGGCAGGCCAACGCGGAAGGGGTCTTCGCGATCAACGCCGCGGCGAACACGGCGGGAGTGGCGCAGGCGCCGCAAATGGCGAGCGCGACGGCGCCCGCTGGAGTCGCGAACAGCGTCACGATTCGGGAGAAGGATTTTGCCTTCGTCCCGACGATCGTGACGGTGAAAGCCGGCACGACCGTGGTCTGGGTGAACGACGACCCCGCGAAGCACACGGTCACCGCCGACGATGACAGTTTCGACTCAGGCGACCAGAACCTTGGCAACACCTTTTCCCACACCTTCACCGAACCGGGGACCTATCCCTATTACTGCCGATTTCATGGGGATATAGGGGTGGGTATGGCGGGGACGATCGTTGTCGAGTGAGGATGCGGAGAATCCGCTGTTTCCGTGGATGCACGTGCCTTTTTGCGCCAGGTCCATGGGATCAGCGGTGTTGGGCGGCGGCACGGTCCCGAAGCGCCAGCATTCCTGCGCTTTTGCGCACCGGGTAGGCAGCGGGTTGGGTAAGCTCTTGGCACTGAGTGGGCAAGGCGTGCAGGTTTTTCGCCGCTATCGCTTGAATCTCCAGGAGAGAAGGCATTTCGGCGACGATGCGATGGTCCTGCCAGACGGATTGCAGCAGTGGAACGCCGCCCGAGGGGGACGGCTCCTCTTCGAGCTGGATGACATCCTCCTGATAGTCGCCAATGCGATAAACGAGCTTCTTTCCCGGCCAGGTGCTCTTTTCGCCCGCCAGCTTGATGCGGGCCGGATCGTCGCCGGCCTCATACCAGACCAGCTTGAAGACCGCGCCGAGGGTTCCGCCGACGGCGCCGCTGGCTATCGAACCGAGGCCAACCCCAAGATTGCCGCCAACGCCGAAGCCGTCGATCGGGGCCCCTGCCGCCAGGAGGCTGGCGATGCGGAACTCGTCGAGGTCGCCACTCACGAGCAGTCTGGTTGCTTGCCAGCCCGCCGCGTCCAGCACGCCGCGGACACGCTTGCTGTCGGCGAGAAGGTCGCCGCTATCGAGGCGGACCGCGCTCAACTCGTGCCCACGGCGCACCTTGACGTCGCTGGCCACGCGCACCGCGGTCTCGATCGCGCGATGGACGTCATAGGTATCAAGCAGCAATGAATAATGCTCCAGGCTTTCCGCGACCGCGCGAAAGGCGTCCTCTTCGGTCGGATAGACCTGGACCAGGGCGTGGGGGATGGTGCCGGCGGTGGGCACGTCGAACAGCTTTGCCCCGGCCACGAATGAGGTGCTCGAACAGCCGCCAATGATGGCCGAACGCGCGGCCAGGAAGGGATCCTGCGCGCGCCGGAAGCTGAAATCGGCGACATCCCGGCCATCGGCGGCCGCGGCCAGGCGGGATGCTTTGGTCGCGATCAGGGTTGAAATGCCGATTGCCCGCAAGAGGCCGGATTCCAGCAGCAGGGCATCCTGAAAGGGCGCGGCCAGGCGCAGGAGTGGCTCGTCGGGGAAGGCAACGGTCCCTTCGGGCAGGGCCAGGATGTCGCCCTCGAAACGAAAGCGACGCAGCCGATCGAGGAACTCGGGCGCGTAGGGTTTGATGCGCGCGAGGTAGGCCAGATCGTCGTCCGCGAAATGCATATCGCGGATGAAGGCGAGCGCGGGCTCCAGACCGGCAGTGAGGAGATATGATCCTCCGAACGGCGCAGCGCGGGTGTAGACATCAAAGGTCGCCCTGGCATTCTGCCCCGTCCGCCAGGCGACATAGGCGGCGTCAAGGTGGTAGAGATCGAGGAGAAGTCCACTCGATGTCCCGTATTCTGGCCACATGCTCCGCTTGTCTCCCCTGCTCTCCGTGAACCCCATCGCGACGATCCTGGCTTACGGGTGCAATGATCCCGTTCAGACCTCGCCCGGAAGAGAGGATCGACACGGTATCCTCACGCTGCCGCCCTTCCAATCGCCCCGGCCAGCCGGGAAGCTGGGGGATTGTCTCATCATGGGGTCGTTGAGGGAGACCGCGGCGATGGGTCATTCCTTTCGGTCGCAAACAACGGCATGTTTTCCACGGAGATGCGGATGGCGAAGAGCCCTGTAAAAATCGTGGTCTGGGACAGCATCGGCAATACGCTGCTGGGTGTTCGTCCCTGGGAGAGCTGGGAACCGGCAATCCAGGAAGCTCTGCTAGAGGAGAATCCCGAGGCCGAGATTCTGGCGCTTCCCCTGCGTACGCTGCTTCGGGACTACGACCTCGATCTCATCTGGTTCAACAGTGCTGATGCACCGTACGCCCCGTTTGGTCAGCTCTACGCCGACTATGCCGGCAGCCTGCGCTTCACCCAGTCGGTCGAAGACATCGTTAGAGAGATCGAGGACGCCGATTTCGTTATCCTGCACAAGGAACGCCTGCCCGCCACGGCCATCGAGCAGTCGCGGAATCTCCGGCTGATCCAGCATCTCGGGCAGGATCACCGCGGGGTTCCGGCCGAGGCGGCCCGTGCCCGCGGCATTCCAGTCGCCGCCACGCCGCTGGTGAACTACATAACGGTGGCCGAGCAGGTCTGGGCGTACATCCTGAACTGGGCCAAGCGATTGCCCACGTTGCGGATGCATATGTCCGGCCGGAATTATGCGGATTCCTGGACCCGCTTTCCGGGAACCCTCTATCTGGGCGACCTGACCCTGGGCCTGCTGGGCATGGGGGAGATCGCGCGGCCGATCGCCAGGGTGGCACAGGCGTTCGGGATGCGAGTGATCTATTGGGATATCGAGCGATACCCGCATCTTGAGGGTGAATTTGGGATGGAGTTTGTGGCGTGGGACGAACTGTTCGAGACATCTGACATCCTCTCGGTGCAGCTCGCCCTGAACGCCCAATCGGAAGGGATCATCGGCGCAAAAGAATTCGAAATGATGAAGCTAACGGCCCTCTTCATCAATACCGCTCGGGGCGGGTTGGTCGATCAGAACGCCATGACCGAGGCCGTGGACGCCGGCCGTATTGGCGCGGTCGCGCTCGATGTCTTCGCCGATGAGCCGCTTCCCATCGATGATCCGCTGTTGCGGCTGCACGACCGGGCAGGTGAACGAGTGACGCTCACCCCCCACAACGCCTGGCAGAGCCCCTGGACGTGGGTGCGCGATTCGCAGGAACTCTGGCTCAATGTGGGGAGATCGTTGCGCGGCGAGCCGATTCTGCATCTGGTGTAGGGAATCGCTGCTGGACGATTCATCCTGAATGATTTGGCGACGCGCGAGCCGGAGCACCGTATCAAGGGGAGACATCGCTGGTCCTGCCGCGGGAGGATAAATCCTCCCGCTCGAATGACGAAAGCCCCCTAAACGGGGCTGCACACGGGGTGGCGGCCGGCGGTGGCGTCAATCCAGTCATTGAGCCGGAGGTCGTTCGCCTGAGATGGAGAAGGCGGCCTGGCCGAAAGGAGAAGGGTTCGATGAGTGCATTGAAATTTGGCGTCTGCATGCCGATCTTTGCCTGTCCCGGCATTCACCTGTTCCGGACGCCGGGGATTTCCCAGCTCGATCCGGCCACGATTTTGCCCTTTGGCCAACGCGCCGAAGGCCTCGGGTACGACTCGCTCTGGGTGGCCGATCATCTCATGCTCGGAAAAGATGAGGCGATCCTCGAAGGGTGGACCGTCCTTTCGGCGCTGGCCGGGGCGACCTCGCGCGTGAAGCTCGGCATGATTCACATGGCCCACTACTTCCGGCATCCGGCGCTCACCGCCAAGATGGCAGCGACGCTCGATCTCCTCTCCAATGGCCGGTTGATCCACTTTCTCGATTGCGGCTATCAACGCCGGGAATATGTCAACTACGGCCTGCCCTGGCGCGAAACGATGGAGGAGCGCCTCGACGATCTCGTCGAAGCGACCGAGTTGATCCTGCTCCTCTGGGCCAGCGAGGGGCCAGTGACCTATCGCGGGCGGACCTGGGAGGTGACCGAGGCGGTCTGCGCGCCCAAACCGAAGCAGCAGCCGCATCCACCCTTCTGGTTCGGCGAAGCCGCGCCGGGCGGGCTGGCCGCCTGCGCGCGATATGGCCAGGGCTGGAACACGACGCCCGTCCCCCTGCCCGAGCTGCGGCGCCGGATTGGGCTATTGCGAGAGGCCTGCCGCGAAGCGAGCCGGGACTTCGCCGAGATCGAGCTCAGCCTCGAAACGCAGGTGCTCATCGCTCCCGATGTGGAATCAGTGCGCAACACGCTCGGCGCGCTCCTGAGCCTTGGTGGAGCGGAGAATCATCTCCCCGCCGAGATCGCGCCGTACGTCAAGAACTATGCCTCCGACCCCGCGACCCTGGCCTTCATTTCCGGTAAAACCGATGGGCTTCCGGAGCCGATGGCCAGCGACTGGATCATCGGCACGCCAGACCAGGTCGCCGCGCGCATCGACGCCTATCGCGCCGAAGGCATCAGCCATTTCATGCTCTGGTTCATGGACGCGCCGGCAGCAGAGGGAATCGAGCGCTTCGCCCGCGAGGTCATGCCACGCTATCGCTGAGCGCTGCCACCCGCACCCCTGGTCCTTATCGTCAGATAGGGCGTGAAGATGACGATTCTGTAGCATTGCGCTGGACTTCTCGTGAACGGCGCGATATTATGCAGATGGGTACCCAGGCAGTCCTTCCGAACACGGAAAGGAGGTCACCCGTAGAGCTTAGACTCAATACTTCCAAGTACGGATGTGATCCCTCCATAAGGAGGGCGTGACCTTTCCCTCCGACAATGGGTAGGCACAAATCGCGGACGGGCGAGCTTCAGGGCTCGCCCTCCGTCTTTTCCCGGCTGCTTGCCAGCCGATGCCCTTGCTCCTCCAGAAACCCTGGCGAATCGCGCTCGCCACCGACGCCGCCGCGCTCGCTCCCCTGGCTGCCTCCGCCCCGCCGCGTATCGACGCGCCGAGCCGCTTGCGCAACGTCTCGTTCGACTAATGGCGGCGGTGAATAGGCTCGAATGGTCGGCAGGGGGCCTTCCCAGCGCTCGATCTCCACCAGCGCATGCTGCCCGCTGCATCCCTGCGCCAGTCGCGACGTGCCGCGATCGAAGGTGAGCACGTTCGGGTTGCCATGCACGCAGAGGCTGTGCGGATCGGCATGATCGAGCGGGTCGTACCAGGCGCCAGTCGAAAGCTGCACGACGCCAGGCCGAAGATCGTGGCTGAGCACGACGCCGGCCAGACAGCTCCCGCGCTCGTTGAACACCCGCACGATATCGCCGTCGCTGAGGCCGCGGCGAGCGGCATCGTCCGGATGGACACGAATCGGTTCCCGTCCCTGGATTTTAGAGCTTTGGCTGTAGCCTCCGGCGTCGAACTGGCTGTGCAAACGAGTCCGCGGATTGTTCGCGATCAGCAGGAGGGGAAAACGCTCGGCCTCCGGGCTGCCTGACCACTCGCGCGGCACATACCAGGCCGGATGCCCCTTCACGTCTTCGTAACCGAAGCCATCGATCGCGTCCGAGAAGAGCTCGATCCGGCCACTCGCGGTCCGCAAGGGATGCCTTTCGGGATCGTCTCGAAACGCATTGAACAGGACCAGATCGTCATCGGTGTCGGGCAGGCGCAAATAGCCAGTGGCCCAGAATTCTTCGAACGGCGGGACTTCGCTCACGTCCACGGGAAGAGACGCTCGCCACGTTTCGTAGAGGTGAGGGATCCACTCGTCAGCGGTTCTGCCGTCGGTGAATGCGTCGCCACATCCCAGCGCATCGCTGAGATCGGCGAAGATGTCGAAATCGTTGCGGCTGCACCCTGCCGGCTCGATCGCTTTTTTCATGGCGATCAGCCAGGGATCGTTCCCGGCCGCGCCGATGTCGTTCCGCTCCAGGCTGACCGTCGAAGGCAGGACGATGTCGGCGTGTTTGGCCGTGCCGGTCCAGAAAGGGTCGTGCACGACGATCGTCTCCGGGCGCGCGAACGCGGTGCGCAGCCGGCCCAGATTCTGGTGATGGTGAAACGGGTTCCCTCCGCTCCAGACCACGAGCCGCGCTTCCGGGTAGGTCGACTCTTTTCCGTCGTAATCGAATGGCTCGCCGGGATGGAGCAGCATGATCGACCCGTAGCCAAAGCCGTAGCCGCCTCCTGGCAAGCCGATCTGGCCCAGCATGGCGGCCAACGCCAGGCCCATCCAGGGAGGTTGCTCGCCATGCTCAGCGCGCTGCAGCGACCAACTGACGTTGATCAGGGTGCGATGCGAGGCCATGCGCCGCGCCAGGCTCACCAACGTTTCGGCCTCGATGCCGCAGAGAGGCGAAGCCCAGCGTGGATCCTTCGGCTGCCCGTCGTCCTGGCCAAGGATGTAGCGTTCCAGCCGATCGAAGCCGACGCAATTCCGAGCGAGGAAGGCGCGGTCGGCGAGACGCTCGTCGATCAGCACAAACGCGATCGCCAGCATCGCGGCGACATCGGCGCCCGGCACGATCGGATGCCACTCGGCGGAGACAAAGCCGGGAAGATCGTCGCGCAACGGACTGACCAGCACAAACTGCACGCCGCGCTCCGCCGCGCGCTGCAAATGGCCGCGCACCGTGTGCCGGGTCACGCCGCCCGGGCTAACATCGGCGTTCTTCAGCGGCATGCCGCCGAAAGCGACGATCAGCTCCGTATGCTCGGCAATGACCGGCCAGGCGGTGGCGCGATGCAGAAGCTCCATCATCCCGCCGGCAACGCGGTTGAGGATGACGTCGCCAGCCGCGTTGCTGTAGGTATTGACCGATCTGACGTAGCCGCCCAATCCATTCAGGAAGCGGTGCAACTGGCTTTGGGCATGATGGAAGCGCCCGGCGCTGGCCCAGCCGTAGGAGCCGCCGTAGACCGCTTCAGGGCCATACTCACGATAAACGCGTCGATATTCACCGGACAGCAGCGCGATGGCTTCGTCCCAATCAACCGGGACGAAGGCATCGCTGCCCCGCCGGTCACTCGCGCCAGGGCCGTTTTCGAGCCAGCCCACGCGGATCATGGGACGCGCAATGCGCGCCCGACCGTGAACCGCGTCCTGGATGTTGCCCAGCAGGGGAGATGGATTCGGATCCCCGGCGAAGGGACGAATTTCGATGAGCTCGTGGTCCGCAACAACGGCGTCGAATGCTCCCCAATGCGAAGAATGTGAATTGACTGTTGCCGCCACCCGGCGCTCCTTTGGTTCCCTAACCATGCGGACGATGTGCTCGTATCAATGCGTTTGGCGCGTGACGAAGCCTGGCCGCAAGACGATCGCCGCGGCATCTTCGCATCCGATCGGCAGAATGCCATCGATGGCGATCACACCGGAGACTCACTGTACTCAACACGTCAAGAAAACATCCCGAGACAGGGTGGCGGGGGCCTGGCGCGAGCGCGGTTGATCCCCAACTTCCGTGCGCGGCGCTCTCCCGCGGAGCGTCCTGCACGCGCCTTGGCACGAATCTGCCGTGGGGATGTGCGAAGCGCCGATATGGTTGCAGCCGTTGGTGCGTTTCAGAGTACGCTCGGGTTCGATAGTCGACCGGGTTCATGCCGGTTTCAATCGGGATGCATCACAAGCGCAACCCATCGAACCACGCATCATACGAAAGGACGAATGGGCGAAATGAGCAATCGATTCGAGCGAGTTGCCGGAAGTTTGTCCGGGGCCATGCCGCGGCGAGCCGCGCTGGGTCGGCTGGGATTGGGCGGGATGGCGGCCGGGATGATGCTTGGAGCCGGGTCGCGTGACGCCGGCGCCCAGAGCGCAATCGCTTCGGCGGCGACCGAAGCGGCGGCGCGGCGAGCGATCAATGCGATCAATCAGGCGCTCGCGAGTGGCGACATGGCCCTGCTCGACCTGGCGTTCGCCCCTGGCTACGTGAACCACACCCCGCGCCGCTCGACGCAAACGGGGCAACCCACCACAGGCGATCTCGCCGGGCTCAAAGCGAGCCTGAGCGAGCTCCGCGCCGCGGTTCCCAACGCGGTCCTGATTGTCAATGATGTTGTCGCTTCCGGAGACACGGTGGCGCTTCGCGCCACATTTCGGGGCAATATCGATCCGGCGCTTGTAGCGCTCCCCGAAGGATCGAGCAACAGGCTGGCTATCGGCGGGGTCGCCTTTGGGCGTATAGTCGATGGCCAGGTGATCGAAAGCTGGGACTATGACGAGGCAGCTGAGGTGCTCGGGTCCCTGACCACGCCAACCCCGGCGCCGACGCCAGTGCCAACGGTTCCGCCCGTGGCGGGAGGCGAAGTGCGAGATGTCAGCGACTTCCAGGAGGTATCGCTGGAAGGAATTGGCACACTCGAGATTACGCAGGGCGCGACGGAATCGCTGAGCATCGAGGCTGAAGAGAAGGTTCTCAACCGGATCGAATCCGTGGTGCGTGGCGGCAAGCTGATCATTCGTCCAGCCCGATCCTTTCGCACGGAAGAGCCGGTCATCTACCACCTGTCCGTGAAGCAAATCGCCGCGCTCGAGCTTTCTGGCGCCGTGGGCGCGGTCGCCAACCAACTCACCGCCGATGCGTTCCGGCTCTCCGTGACGGGGTCCGGCACTGCCCAGATATCCCAACTCACCGCGACGACGCTCGATGTCACGGGCGACGGATCGGCGGCGATCCAGCTCGGCGGCACTGTCGATCGGCAGACGGTCACCCTGACGGGAACCGCAACGTACGTTGCGCGCGATCTCAACAGCCGGGTGGCGACGGTCAGCGCGGAAGGCGCGGCGCAGGCCGCCATTGCTGTGAGCGAGGATCTGACGGCGAAGGCGAGTGGAGCCAGTCGCATCGAATATGCCGGCGACCCCGCCGTGCAACAGGATGTTTCGGCGGCCGCATCGGTGAGCAAGGCGGGATAATCGGAGATGGATTGGTCAGCCAGAACGGGTTGATGGCGGACCTTGGTGACGGTGCGGCTGGAATGGGACATGTCGCGGTGCGTGGCGCTGGCCCTCACCCAACCTCTCTCCCAGTCATGAACGAAATCTTCATCAGCGGCGATGTCGCGGCGCCGCCTTCGTCGAGCGCCGCGACCTACGTCGATCACGTGCCTTCGCCGACGCCATCGGGTGGCGTCTCCGCGCCCGAACGGCAAGAGTACGGAAAGCTGGAACTTCGAGTCAGGCGGCACCGCCCGTTTGCAGCCGAAGTTCGCGGAGTCACAGGAGTGATAGGACCGCATGCGTCGTTTATGACGCCGGAGTTCCCGGCGACGCTTCCGCAGTGAGGTTGCCGATCGAAATCTCCATATCGACGTCTTGCAGGTCGCCAATCACGACCGCTCCCGATGCGACGTAGATGACGCCCGTGCCAGCGCCCGGCGTGGCCTCCTTGCTCGTTGTCGCGCCTTCGCCGACAACCAACGCGATCGAATCGAGGCCCGAGCCGGGAAGCCCCGCGTCGATCAGCGTCATGGTGAAGGGGTACGATTCGCCGTCATTGACCTTCATCGTGCCTTCAATGCGGCGCACCTCGCCGCGCTCCGGCGCGGCGTCGACGATTTCATAGACCGAGACGTCATCGCCCGATAGCGTGTACCCCCCCTCGGGATCGCTCCAGTGGATGCTGCCAACGACCACGTCCGACCGATCGTCGACGAAGGTGAAGCGTGAGGCGAAGAGCGAGAACTGCGCCTCTCGTCCTTCCACCTTGACGAGCCCGCCGCCGACCATGCCGCGCTGGGTTATCGCCCGGATCGTCACCTGACCCGGGATCACGAGGGCCGCCGTCGCCGCAACCATGCCGCCAATGGCAAATCGTCGATTGACAACTTCTTCGATTCTGCTCTTCATGGCATGCTCCTTGTGGCCGCGATGCGTCGCCATGCAGAGACGCGCGTCTCGCCTGGGCGCCGGAATATTGTTCAATGATGGTCGCCGAAATGCGAGAAGCCGCTGACTGGAGCGGCCAGGAGAAGCGATCCACTCTGATGAGCGACTTTCCCAGCGGCACCGTGACGTTTCTCTTCACCGACGTTGAAGGCAGCACCCGGCGATGGGAAGACGACTCGCCAGCGATGCTGGCCGCCATCGAACGCCATTTCGTGCTTCTCGATGAGGCTATCCAGGCCAACAACGGGGTTCGCTTCAAAACCATCGGCGATGCCATCCAGGCGGCATTTCCGACCGCATTGGACGCGTTGCAGGCCGCGGTCTCAGCCCAACGCGCCCTCGTTGCCGAAGCGTGGGGCGCAATCGGCCCGCTGCGTGTCCGCATGGCGCTGCACACCGGCGCCGCCACGCCCCGCGACGGCGACTACCTCGCGCCGAGCCTGAACCGTCTATCGCGCCTGCTGGCGGCGGGCCACGGGGGACAGATCCTGCTCACCGAGGCGGCTCGCAACCTGGTGCGGGATCAGCGTCCTGGCGATCTGCAACTACGGGACCTTGGCGAACATCACCTGCGTGACCTGCGTGAGGCAGAGCATGTTTTCCAGGTTGCCGGCGCTGGTCTCCCCGACGACTTTCCTCTCCTGCGCAGCCTGACGCGGGAAACGCACAACCTGCCGGCACAGCTTACAACCTTCGTGGGGCGGGATCAGGAAGTGCGCGTTGTAAAGGAGCGCCTGCAGGATTCGCGGGTGAGGCTCCTGACGCTGACTGGTCCGGGAGGAACGGGCAAGACCCGGCTCTCACTCCAGGTTGCGTCCGATCTCATCGATGTCTATGCCGATGGCGTCTGGTTCGTGCCCCTTTCCTCGATCACCGAGGCGCGGCTTGTCGCCGGCGCCATCGCCGGGTCACTCGGTTTGCGCGAGACGCCGGGCGACGACGTCAAGGAGACGTTGAAGCATTATCTGCACGCGAAGCAATCGCTGCTGATCCTCGACAATTTCGAGCATGTGGTCGATGCTGCGCCGCTCGTCACAGAACTCCTCGCCTCGTGCCCAGCGCTGCAGATCCTGGTGACGAGTCGCGCTCCGCTGCGAGTGACCGGAGAGCATGAGCTCTCCGTCCTGCCGCTCGGCCTGCCTAGCCATCAGCCGGGAGCTTCCATGGAGACGCTACTGGCATCCGAAGCCGTGCAGCTTTTTGTCGACCGGGCGCGAAGCGTCCGGCCTGATTTTGCGCTTGACGCGCAGAACGCGGCCACGGTCGCCGCGATCTGCCAGCGGCTCGATGGGTTGCCGCTGGCCATCGAGCTGGCGGCGGCGCGCATCCGCCTCCTGTCGCCCGAGGCGATCCTGGCGCGCCTCGACAGCCGCCTGACGCTGCTGACCGGAGGGGATCGAGACCGTCCGGAACGGCAGCAAACGCTGCGGGCGGCGATCGCCTGGAGCCACGACATGCTCAATGCGGAGGAGCAGGCGCTCTTCCGGCGCCTGACCGTCTTTTCAGGAGGATGGACGCTCGAAGCCGCCGAAGCGATTGCCAACGGCGCGGAGCCAGCCGTCTCCGCACTCGATTGCCTGGCCGCCCTCAACGACAACAGCCTTATCACCGTGAGCGACGGCGAGCCCACTCTCCGTTATGCGATGCTCCAGACGATTCAGGAGTTCGGCGCCGAACAGCTCGTGCAGCGTGGCGAGGCGGACGCCATTGGCGATGCTCATGCCCGCTTCTTCGTGGCGCTCGCCAGCGAGGCGGAGCCCTATCTCACCAGCCCTGAGGCCATCCCCTGGCTCGACCGCCTTGATGCCGATTATGACAATTTTCGCGCGGCACTCGCCTGGTTGGGCAGTCGTGGCGACTCCGTCCACGCGGTCCGTCTGGCGGCGGCTCTCTGGCGTTTCTGGTGGCTGCGTGGCCATATCAGTGACGGGCGAGCGGCGCTGGAGGCGGCATTGAGCGCGGGCGAGCGCGCCGTCGACTCGCGGGAGCGGGCGACGGCGCTCGCTGGCGCCGGAGTCCTGGCGGAAACCCAGGGCGACTACGAACGAGCGGAGGCGCTGCACCGTCTGGCGCTGTCGATCTCGCGCAACCTGAACGATGGGACGGGGATCGCCCGCTCGCTGGAAAATCTCGGCGTCCTGGCCTTCGATCGCGGGGAGTACGAGGCTGCAGCATCCCTGCTGGAAGAAAGCCTCGCGCTGGCCCGCGAGGCGAATGACCAGGGGCAGGTTGCCACGGCACTCAACGATCTGGGGCGGGTCGCGTATGAACGGGGCGATCTTCACGGCGCCGACACGTTCTATCAGGAGAGTCTGTCGCTACGCCGGCGGATTGCCAGCAGTCTGGATGTCGCCAGATCGCTCAATAACCTGGGGTTCGTGGCATTTTCGCAGGAAGAGCATGCGCGAGCCCGCGGCCTGTTTGAAGAGAGCCTGGAGCTTTACGAGCGGGGGGGCGACCGATGGGGAGCGGCAGGACCACTCTACGGCCTCGCGGTGTCATTTCGCCGCGATGGCGATCTCTTTCGCTCGACGGCGTTGCTCGAAAGGAGCCTGGCGCTCTTCCGGGAGACCGGCGACGCCCGGAACGCGTCCGTAACACTTTTGAACCTGGGCGACGCGGCGCGCGAAGCCGACGATCGGGAGGGAGCTATCGCGTATTTCCGGGAATCTCTCGCCGGTTTTCAGGCCGTGGACGACCGGCCCGGACTCGTTGCCGGGCTTTCCGGGATCGCGGGAGCGTTGGCTCGCGGCGGCGATCCCCAACGAGCCGTCACGTTGTTGGCCGCGGCGAGCCATCTGAACGTGGAGCTGGAGCGTTCCGAGAGGGCGGCGAACCCTGGCCCGTTCGACGCGGATGTGGCGATGGTCCGCGATGCGCTCTCGCGGGAGGCATTTGACGCCGCGTGGGCCGCGGGGAGGGCGCTCAGCCTCGATGAGGCGATTGCCCTGGCGACCGAGGAGGCTACAGCCCGATAGGAAACGTCCGGATTCTTTGGCGGCGTTGCCGCGTGGAAAAAGACCCATGCAATTGAACAGGGCCGAGTCCGCAAAAAAGCTCTTGACAAATCCTCATCATGGGTGTACGTTCACTCTAGGCCAAACGCGGACGGGAGCAATCCCGGATGCACGAGGCCAGCGAACGCCGACGGGGCTCGCGCGCAAGCGCGGAACTTGTCGGCGTTTTGCTGTCTCGCGGGAACGGCTCTTCTCCGTGCCGCGGGCTGCAAGGACGCGGGCGTCGCCCCTACAGCCGGGCCGGTCGTCGGATGCTGATCCAGGAGTCCCTGTCCAGCTACTTAGCGCGGCGGAAGGGGATGCGGCGCGTTGCGTGCCGCAAGCGGGGTGAACAGAGCGCCCGGGCTGTCCGATCCGACGAACAGCCCGGGCGCGTGAGCGACGGTGACTACCGCGAGCTAGTCGTCCAGACCGCCGCCGCTGCCACTGTTGCCACCACCACCGCTGCCGCTATTGCCGCCACCGATGGAGATGCCTCCCCCGCTGCCGCCCATGGTGATCTGGCCGCCGCTGCTGCCGCCGACATTGATGTCGCCGCCGCTGCCACCGCTGCCACCGCTCGGGAAGGGAAAGTCGTCGCCAAAGATGCCGCTGGCGAAAACGTCATCGTCGAAGACGTCGCCGAAGATGCTGTCATCGAACATCGTGTCATCGTCGCCCCGTTGGGCGAGGGCTCCGTTGAGACCCGCGGCCCCCAGACCTACGGCTGCCAGGGCGACCACGGCTGCCTTCACGATTCGGCGACGCGATGCTCCCTGCTGAGCATCGACAAGATCGCGACGTTCAATTGCCATGATATCGCTCCTTCCGCTTCATACGCCGAATCGCAGCCTTGCTGCAACACCAGGGCCCGCAACATGCATGCCAAGCGCCGGTATTTTGGCGCGTATGAGGTCGACGCCGCCACCTGGCGAGGGCTGGTGAGGAGCCGATGATCAGCAACACGCTGGTCCTACCAAGAGTTTGGCAGAGCCATGCGTCGCCCTGATTGGTACACTTGCAGCGCACTGTTGGCGTCAGCGACCTCATCACTACAGGAGTGCAGATGAGCTTTGCCGCGGACATTCAGCCGCTCTTTCGGGAGGAAGATCGTGAGGCGATGGAATTTGCGTTCGATCTCTGGTCGTATGACGATGTGATGTCGAACGCCGCGCTCATCCTCGAACGGATCGAGGATGGCTCGATGCCTTGCGACCAGGAGTGGAGCGCGGAGCAGATTGGCGTTCTCCAGAGCTGGATCGCCGCTGGGTGCCCGCCATAGAGGCGACAGCGCCGGTGGCCGATTGCCAGCACCGTTGGCCGCGGGCGGGAATGCTGGCTTGAGGATGCTTGACTTCTCACCGCGTCAAGCGCACCCTTCATCAGATTCACGATCGCCTGAGGGACAGGCGACAGGCAAAGTCGTCGACACCCTGCAACGAGGAGGTTGCCTTCTATGTCGCAAACTGCATCTCAGAATGGCCGTATCGACCGGCGGGATCTGCTGAAGTTCACCGGAGTCGCGGCGGGGAGTGCGGCCCTCGCCGGGATGACCCGTGGCGGTGTATTGCCGGTTGAGAGCGCTTTGGCGCGGCAGGATACGAGTTCCATCATTTTCGGCGTGGGAACCGACGTCGACGAACTCGATCCCCGCACCATCGACACCCAGGAAGGGTATATCGCCTGCGCCAACGTCTATGACTGTCTCGTCCTCTACGATCTGGGCGCCACGACGATCCGGCCTGGCCTGGCCGAATCGTGGGAGATTTCCGACGACGGCCTCCTGTACACCTTCAAGCTGCGCCAGGGTGTTTCCTTCCACGATGGCGACGCCTTCAACGCGGACGCGGTGGTGACCTGGTTCAATTCGATCAAGGAAGGCGCCCCGGACTCGCAATATGACGCCACGCGCATGGTGTACATGCAGGACTTCATCACGGTCTGGATCGATGAGGTCGCGGCCGTCGACGACTACACCGTGACGATGACCCTTCCCCAGCCCTACGCGCCGCTGCTGGCCAACCTGGCGATCCCGATTGCCGGCATGATCAGCCCCTCGGCGATCGCCCAGGGTCTCGATTATGTCGCGATCAACCCGTCGGGCACTGGGCCCTTCAGACTGGCGAGCCCCGACGACTGGACGCGCGACAGCCAGATGACGCTGGAAGCCAATCCGGACTACTGGGGCGGCGCGCCCAAGGTGCAGCAACTGATCATCAAGGTGGTGCCGGAAGGGTCAAACCGGCTGCAGCAGGTGGAAGCCGGGGAACTCGATATTGCCTGGGCGCTGACTCCGGAAGACGTGGAGCGGGCGCGGACCAATCCCGATCTGGTCGTGGTCGAGGATGCCGGCCTCAACACGAATGCCGTCGAGCTCAACGTCACCAAGGAACCCTTCACCTCGAAGGAGGTTCGCCAGGCGCTCAACTACGCCATCAACAAGGAAGAGCTCTCGGAAGGGCTCTACAACGGAAACATGGTGACCGCCGGGGGCGTGCTGCCGCCAGTCGACTGGGCGTACAACCCCGAACTCAAGTCGTATCCCTACGATCCGGAGATGGCGAGAGAGCTGCTGGCCACGGCGGGCTATGACGAAGGCAATCCGCTGACCTTCACCTTCATGTCGTACACCATTCCGCGTGGTTACAACCCGGTTGGCGACCGGTTGGCCACGGCGATTCAGGAGTATTGGTCGGAGGTCGGCGTGCAGGCCGAAATCCAGACGGCGGAGTGGACGCAATATCGCGCCGATCGCCGGGCGAACATGTTCCAGTGCTCGTTGTCGGGATGGCAGGGCGACAATGGCGACCCGGACAACTTCCTCTATTCGCTCCTCGCCGGGGATAGCGCGGGCGCGGGGAACACGTCCTATTACGACAACCCCGAGGTCAACGATCTGCTGGCCCAGGCGCAGGTCGTGTCTGACCAGGAAGAACGGAAGGCGATCTATCACAAGGCGGAGCAGATCATCGTCGATGACGCACCCTGGTGCTTCCTGGGCTACCAGAAGCATCAGGTCGTGACCCGCGCCAATGTCACTGACTTTCAGTTGCAGCCCACCTACATCTACTACTTTGCCGGCGTCGGCAAGGCGTAGCGAGCCCGTGAGGCGCCGGCCTGTTGGCCGGCGCCTCGTTATGCCGATGGCACGGCGATGACAACGTACGTCATCCGGCGTTTGCTTCTGGCGCTCCCGGTGCTGCTAGGGATCATGACGGCGGTCTTTGTGCTGCTGCAGTTGATTCCGGGCGATCCGGCCGTGGCGCTAGCGGGCGAGAAGGCGAGCGTCGAGCAGGTCGAACGGATCCGGGAAGAGTTCGGCCTGAATCGGCCACTGCCGGTGCAGTACGCCTATTTCCTGAAATCGGCGTTCACGCTCGAATTCGGCGATTCGTTGCGCACGCATCAGCCGGTTGCCGGGGAGCTTCGCCAGTTCTTTGGCGCGACGATCGAGCTCAGCGTGGCGGCCCTGATCATCGCGCTGATCATCGGCATTCCGGCTGGTGTGGTGGCGGCGACGCATCGCTCAACGGCGCTCGATTACGGCACGATGATCGTGGCGCTGATTGGCATCAGCACGCCGGTCTTCTGGGCCGGCATCGTCTTGATCTACATCCTCAGCTTTCGTCTGGGGCTTTTCCCGATTGGAGGGATCATCGGCACCGGGATCAAGCTGGATCGCATTACCAGCGCCTATGTGGTCGATAGCCTGCTCACGGCGAACTGGGCCGCGCTCAGGTCGAGCTTGCATCATCTGATCTTACCGGCGTTCGTGCTCTCGACGATTCCGATGGCGATCATCGCCCGCCTGACGCGCTCTTCGATGCTGGAGGTGCTGGGGCAGGATTACTTGCGCACCGCGCGCGCCAAGGGGTTGGAGGACCGGTTGGTCGTCACCCGGCACGCGTTGAAGAACGCGCTGATCCCGATCGTGACGGCGATCGGGCTGCAGTTCGGCGGGCTTCTCTCCGGCGCCTTCCTGACCGAAACCGTGTTTGGCAGACCGGGACTGGGGAGGTATGTCGTGGCGGGAATCGGCGCCCGCGATTACCCTGTCATTCAGGGGACCGTGTTGATCGTCGCCGTCGGTTTCGTGCTGATCAATCTCCTGGTCGATGTCGCCTACGCGGCCATCGATCCGCGCATTCACTACACGTAGGCCGGCACGAGGGGCGCCGGAACGCTGGCGCCTGGCGATCTTTTCGATAGGACTTCTGGCCGTGGCAATCGACACGAACGCGCAAACAACACGAGCCGCCACGGGCCAGGGCGGCCACATTCTGTCGCCGTCCGTTCCTTCCGCCATCGAGCCAACCCTGCACGGAGCAGGCCGGACTTCTGCAGGACTCTGGCTCGATGCCGGCCGCCGACTGGTGCACGATCCCGCGGCCATGGTTGGCCTCATCGTGATCGCCCTGCTGGTCCTGGTCGCGCTGGTTGCCCCGGCTATCGTGCCCCATCCACCCAATGACCAGTCGTTCCGGATCAAGCTCGAACCTCCGGGGGCCACTCATCTGTTGGGGACTGACGAATTTGGCAGAGATGTCCTCAGCCGGGTGCTGATCGGAACGCGGGTGGCGCTCGGCGTGGGCATCTTCCCGGTCCTGATCGCGCTCATCATCGGCGTCACCCTGGGGCTGGCCGCTGGCTATTACGGCCGCGGCGTCGATCAGGTGATCATGCGCTTGATCGACGTGCTGCTGGCGTTTCCGTGGCTCTTGCTGGCTATCGGCATCATGGCCGTGCTGGGGCCGGGGATCAACAATGTCGTGATCGCGGTGGCGATCGTTTACATCCCGGCCTTCGCGCGGATCGTGCGCGGCTCCGTGCTCTCGATCAAGGAGAAGGAGTACGTCGAGGCCGCGCGGGCCATGGGCCAACCCGATAGTGTGATCATCGTCAAACATGTGCTGGCGAATGCCTGGGCGCCGATTATCGTGCTTTCGACGCTCTCCATCGGGCAAGCCATCATCTATGCGGCCGGACTCAGCTTCATTGGCCTGGGGACGCAACCGCCCAACGCCGATTGGGGCGTGATGCTTAGCTCCGGCCGGGAGTACCTGCGCGATGCCCCCTGGCTCGGCTTCTTCCCCGGCTTCGCGATTCTGATCACGGTGTTGGCCTTCAACCTCTTCGGCGATGGCCTGCGCGACGCGCTCGATCCCAGGTTGCGTTGATCGCAAGACTGGTGCGGGCAGTCGCTCGCTACCAGGCGGGCTCGTGAGCCAAAAGGCCCCGGATTCACCCGAAATGCCGGAGATCGTGCGTCAAGAGTTCGTATCCGTGGGTGATCGCGGTTGCGGCGATGAGCAAGTCGTTCGCCCCAATGGGCTGACCTATGGCCGAGAGTTCCACTAAAAGCCGTGCATGAGTTTCAGCAGTTGCAAGATCAAATGAGACGACCGGCACGCCGGATAGTACGGCTTCCACAAACTCAAGCCGGCGCTGGCGTCGCGGCGGCGAGGCCGACCTATGTACCCCAATCAGCAATTCAGAGGCCGTGATGCTGGCCAGCGCAATCGGTTCAGGGGATGCCATGGCTTCCAGCGTGGCAAGAAACAGTCCCTTACGCTCCAGTTCGATGAAGACACTCGTGTCGATTAATCGGGCCATTCAGGGAACTCGGCGAGGCCCTGCTCGGCTTGGACAGCTTCGAGGTCGTCGGCAAAGCCTTCGCCAGGCATTTCCAAGTTACCAATTCGGGCAATCAAGTCGCTGACCGTGATACCGGGAGGTTGACTCGCTGGTGCGATCGTGGCAATCGTCTCGCCGTTCCGACGCACCACGAATCGC
Source organism: Thermomicrobiales bacterium (assembly GCA_038246475.1). Classification (GTDB taxonomy): domain Bacteria; phylum Chloroflexota; class Chloroflexia; order Thermomicrobiales; family UBA6265; genus JACCXM01. The sequence continues at coordinate 22,034 of JBBRVX010000043.1, forward strand.
TCGCCCTTGTATTTGACCCGATTCAGGATGTCAGAAAGACCCTTCGACAGTTCTGTTGCGGTAATTGTCGTTTCCATGACAAGGCCTCGCTCGGATTGTCGAATTATCCGGATTTTGGAGAATACTAGCACTCTTCGACACCGCATTGGCCGTCTCGTCCGCACGCGACGGCGCCCTCGTTATGGGAAAATGCCACGAGCGCCGCTCTATCAGGAGTGGCGGCAGGTGCCGTGTGCAGGCGAAGAGATCAGGAGAAACGAGTCTTGAGTCAGCCAGCCATATTCCCCCGCGACGACGCCGATGCCCTTGACGCGATCGAGCTTCCCCCGCCGGGAACGGTGCGGCGAGGAGCATTGCGCTTCTCCCATCCCGACCTGGCGGAGTGGTCATGGCCGTACACGGTCGTGCGCGGCGTCGAGGAGGGACCGCGGGTGGCCGTGATCTCCGGTGTGCATCCGGCGGAATATCCGGCCATCGAAGGCAACATTCGCGTCGCACGGAGCCTCGATCCGGCGCAATTGCGCGGTACGGTTGTCTCCTTGCCCCTGATCGACGTCCCGGCCTTTCTTCCCCGCTCGCCCTTTGTCTGCCCGATCGATGGCAAGAATCCGAACCGCTTTTTCCCCGGGGACCCGGAAGGGACCTTTTCCGAGGTCCTGGATGACGCCATTTTCCGCACCGTGATCGCAACGTCTGATGCGCTCGTCGACCTGCATGGCGGCGATATGGTGGAGGCGCTCCATCCCTTCACGATCTACAGCGTGAGCGGCAACGAGGAAGTCGACGCCCGCTCCGTGGCGATCGGCAAAGCATTTGGGCTGCCCTATCTCGTCGCATCGCGGCCGGAGCCGGGCGGGATCGGCGGCACGACGGCGCACGCGGCGGCGGCGGCCGGCGTTCCCAGCATCATCGCCGAGGCCGGCAGCTCCGGTCTCCTCACTGAACCAGAGACGCAGATGATGGTCGATGGGGTCGAGAACGTGCTGCGGTCGCTCGGCATGCTGCCTGGCGAGGTGCGGGAGGTCACGCCGGTCGAGATCGAGCGCTTCACCTGGATCCGCTCCCCAGCCGAGGGGATGTGGTATCCCTCGGTGACGACCGGCGAAGCGGTGCGGGAAGGCCAGAAGATCGGGCGCATCGGCGACCTCTACGGCGACACCCTGGCGGAAATCAGCGCGCCGCACGACGGGGTGGTGCTTTTCATCACCAGCGCTGCCGCCATGCCGCACGATGGTCTGATCATCTCCGTCGGCGGTGCCTGACCGCGCATCGCCAGGCAGGTCTCGAGCTCGCGGCGGTGACTGGCGATTCCCGAACCGGTGGAGGGAGACCAGTCACGAGCTGAAGACGCTGACGCGGGCGGAACGCGTCTACGCTGAATCTGATTCGGCGCCTGGGGCCGCGCGAATGCCATCCATCAAAAGGTTGGCGATGGTGGCGGCGATGTCGGCGCTGGGCTCACCCCGCCTGGCCCCTGCCTTTGCCCACCAGATCTGGCTGTGGAGCATGGCGAAAAACATGCGCGCGACCAGTTCCGCATCGATTTCCCGCACCTCACCGACTTCCCTGGCCTGTTCCAGGACGATGCGCAGATGGTCCCAGGGAGCCGTGAAGCGTTCGATGAGGGTGGCTCGCTTCTCCTCGGAAACATGAGCTCGCATTTCTGCCGCAAGCCGGCCGAAATCGCCCCGAGCGTCGGCAAGCACCCGCGCCGCGACGCGCTGCAGGCGATCTTCCAGCGTTCCCTCACCGTTCACGGCGGCCTCGACGACCGCGGACATCCGCGCGAACTCCTCGGTCATGACCGAGATGAAGAGGTCTTCCTTGTCGCGGAAGTGGTGGTAGAGGGTCGCCTTGTTAACCGCGGCGGCATCGGCGATCTGCTGCATGGAAACCGCGACGAAACCGTGGGTCGTAAAGAGGGCGCGCGCTTCCCGCACGATCCTGGAACGGCCGCTTGTCTCAATAGACGAGCGTTCTTCTGAGGAGGAGACGACCACGGACGGCTCCTGGGTACGGACCGCGATGACGGGCTTGACGGCCCTTGCATCCGGAACTATAGTCCACAAATTGCGTTCCCAACCAACCGGTTGGTTGGGATTTCTGAGACAGAGATCGACGAAATGGCCGCGAGTCCCGCTGAATCTGGAGAACCGGCGCATGTCACGAGCCCAAACTGAACCGTCGCCAAGGGGAAGCGCCCTCGATCCTGACGAACCGCACTATCTGAATCACCAGCAGATCGTGATCGTGCTGTTCGGGTTGATGGCCGGGGTGCTGCTGGCGGCGCTCGATCAGAGCATTGTCGGCACGGCGCTGCCGCGCATCGTCAGTGAGCTGGGCGGCCTCGACAAGCTCGCCTGGGTGGTGACCGCTTACCTCCTCACCGCGACGGCGGCGACGCCGCTGTGGGGCAAGATCTCCGACCTCTATGGTCGGCGGCCGATCTTTCAGGCGGCGATCATCATCTTTCTCATCGGCTCGGCGCTCTGCGGGCTGAGCCAGAATCTGCCGCAACTGATCGCCTTCCGCGCCATTCAGGGGATCGGCGGCGGTGGCCTGATGTCGATCGCCTTCAGCATCATCGGCGACATCATTCCGCCCCGCGAACGCGGCCGCTATCAAGGCTATTTCGGCGCTGTTTTCGGCGTATCGAGCGTGGCCGGGCCGCTGCTGGGTGGGTGGTTCACCGAGGGTCCTGGCTGGCGTTGGATCTTCTACATCAATCTGCCGGTGGGCATCGCGGCGCTGGTGATTACCTCAATTGCCTTGAAGATGCCCATCGTCCGCCGCGAGCACAGCATCGACTTCCTGGGAGCCGGGCTGATCATCGGTGGTGTCTCGGCGCTCCTCCTCTATCTCGACTGGGCGGGCAAGGCGTACGGCTGGTTCGCCCCCGGCCCACTGGCCCTGCTCGTGGGGGCCATCGCCATGGCCGTGCTCTTCGTTCTTGTCGAGCAGCGTGCCAAAGAGCCGATCATCCCGCTACGCCTCTTCCGGAACCAGATCTTCGCCGTCGGCAGTCTCTTTGCGTTTCTGGCCGGCGTGGCCATGTTTGGGGCCATCATCTTCCTCCCCTTCTACTTGCAGGCCGTCATGGGCATGTCGCCAACGGAATCAGGGTTGGCCCTGCTCCCCGTGGTGCTTGGCATTCTCACCACCTCGATCATCTCGGGCCGGCTGATTACCAGAACAGGGCAGTACAAGATCTACCCCATCATCGGCGCGGCCGTGCTGATGGTGGCGCTCTTCCTGATGTCGCGGTTGCGGGTCGATACGCCCTACTGGGAGCTGGCGGTCTACATGCTCGCCTTTGGCGCCGGGCTCGGCTGCACCATGCAGACGATCGTGACCGCCGTGCAGAACGCGGTCGAGTTCCGCGATCTTGGCACAGCCACCAGCGCGACGACCTTTTTCCGGCAGATGGGAGGCACAATCGGGGCGGCGGTTTTCGGAGCCATTCTGGCGAACCGGCTGGCGGCGCACCTGGTGAAGCAGCTTGGACCCATCGCCTCCACGATGCAGGGCGGGGAGATGAATGTCAACAACATCCAGGCCATTCAGGCGCTGCCGGAACAGATCAAGCTCCCGGTGCTGACCGCGTTTACGCAGGCGATCAACGATGTCTTCCTGTTCGGCGTGCCGGTCGTCGCTCTCGCGCTGATCACGGCCTTCTTCCTGAAGGAGGTTCCCCTGCGCACCGGCCAGAGTCGCGTTCCCAGCGAGCCAGCGGCGGCCGAAGCGCTCGGAGCCGGGCGCTGAGCATCGTAGCAAGGGGAAGGGAGCTCGCACGATGGACGCCCGCGTCGACAGCCCGGCCTCAAGCTCATCCGTGGATCGCGCGGCCTTTGTCCTCGACCTGGCGCACGTCGACGCCGCCGATCTCCCCCTCGTCGGCGGCAAGGCGGCCAACCTGGGGGAGATGATCCAGGCGGGTTTCCCGGTTCCGCCCGGTTTCGCGGTCACCACCGCTGCCTATGACGACATGGTGGCAGCGAACGCGATAGATGAGGTCATTGCCAACGCGTTGCCACGCGAAGACGGCGCCGCCATCAGGGCGGCCTTCGAGCAGGCGGCCATGCCGTCAGCGGTTGAAGATGAGATCCTCTCCGCCTACCGCCGGCTTGGTTCCGGTTCGGTCGCCGTCCGCTCCAGCGCTACCGCTGAGGACCTTCCCGACGCGGCGTTCGCGGGCCAGCAGGATACCTTTCTGGGCATCGTCGATGAGCAAGCCCTGCTGGCGGCGGTGCGCTCGTGCTGGGCTTCGCTCTGGTCCGACCGGGCCATTTCGTATCGCCAGAAGCAGGGGTTCGGCAACAGTGACGTGAAGCTGGCGGCGATCGTGCAGCGCCTGATCGCGGCCGACGCGGCCGGGGTTCTCTTCACGGCAAACCCGATCACCGGCTCGCGCGATGAGACCGTGATCGACGCCAGCGCCGGATTGGGCGAGGCGATCGTCAGCGGGCTGGTGACACCCGATCACATGGTTCTGCGCAAGGGTCGTAGGGGCTGGCGGATCGTGGAGCGGCAGGCCGGCCGCCGCGAGGTCGATATCCGGCCCCTGGCGTCGGGAGGGACCGAGCAGGTCGCCGGAGACGCGGCCGCCGGCGCCGCCGTGCCCGATACGGTGTTGCGACGGTTGGCGCGGATGGGCGCGGCGATCGAGCGGCATTTTGGCCGGCCGCAAGATATCGAATGGGCGTTGGCGGATGGCAAACTCTTCGCGTTGCAGTCCCGGCCAATTACAGCCCTTCCCGAGCCGGAACCACGGCGCGGACGGTTTCAATTCCCACAAAACGGACCCGACGACTATTTTCAGGTCCGCCCCTATCCCCTCGATATGACGAGTTGGCTGCCCGCCTTGAGCAACGCCATCATGAACATGTTTCCGCTCGGAAACGCCATGCGCGGCTTCGAGGAGATGTTCGTGGAGGAGAAGGGCGTGGCCGTCCGCTTTGGCGGCTGGCCGTCGCCCCGGATTACGCCAGAGTTGCTGCTGGCGCCGCTCTATCTGGCGGACCTGGCGTGGAAACACGATCCCGCGCGGTGGCGCGATGATCCAATTCTGGCCAACAATCTGGCGCGGATTCACGAACTGGAAGGGCGCGCCCTGCAGGCGCTTTCCTGGGCGGCGCTCGTTGAAACCGCTCACAGCGCCATGGCCACCCTGTTTGATGTCATGGAGATTCGACGTCGCTATCTGCCGCGGACCCTCTTTGCTCTGGGGGGACTCCGCCTCGCCCTCGCCGGGCTTGGGCAGGGCGAGCTCTTCGCCGATCTGCTTTCAGGCGTCGACAACAAGACGCTCGAGGCGAACCGGGCGCTCGAAGGATTGGCGACAGAAATCCGGTCCGAGGCGCATTTAACCGCGCTCTTTGCCGGCAACGACGCGGCATCAGCATGGAATCTGCTGGAGGCCGATCCCGCCGCCCTCCAATTCTTCCTTCACCTTCGTCAGTTTCTCGACGTCTATGGTCGTCGCGAGACCGCCTCCCCGCTCCTGGTCTCGCAGCCGACCTGGAAAGATGCGCCCGAACCGGTGCTCGGCATCCTCAAGGGGCTGGCCCTCTCCCCACCACGGCATCGCGATGGCGAGGCGCCTTGGGAGGCGGCCCGCGACCGCGTCCTTGCCCATCCCGTGTTTGAACTCCCATTCCTGCGGGAGGCCTTCCTCAATCTTCTGACGGAAGCCAGGCGTTTCCCCTCGCTGCGCGAAGACACGCATTTCATCATGACCATGCCGATGCCGGTCCTGCGCCAGACCTTCATGGAGATGGGCCGCCGCCTCACCGAGCTCGGCATCCTGGCTGCTCCCGACGATGTCTTCCACCTCAGGCTCGACGAGCTGGAGCAGCTTTCCGCCCCTTGGCCACCCTCAGACCAGATCGCGGAGCAACTCCGTGCCACGACGCATGAACGAGCCGCGGGCCGCGAAGCGTTGCGGGAGATTCCGCTCATGCCCGCGCCAGTCAGCAGAGCGCTTACGGCCGGCAGTGATGCGCTCGTTGTCGGCCGATCGGGCAGCCCCGGCGTCGCGGAGGGACCGGTCCGCATCGTCCGCGACGCCACGGCGTTTGGAACGTTGCTCCCCGGGGAGGTGCTGGTCGCGCCCTACACGAACCCCGCCTGGACGCCCCTCTTTGGCCGCGCCGTGGCGGTGGTCGTGGACACGGGCAGCGCCCTGTCGCACGCCGCGATCGTGGCCCGCGAATACGGAATTCCGGCCGTCATGGGCACGGGAGACGCCTTACAGCGTCTCCATGATGGGCAGCGCGTTCGCGTCGACGGCACACAAGGGGTAGTCACGTCAGCGGACGGCGCCCACGAACCACTGCCAGTTGCCGATTCCGCCTAGCGCGACCGGCGCGGACGGCCGCTCGATGCCCACGTGCGCCGGCGGTCAATGGCGTGCGCGGGCTCTGCGAATCTTGTTGTGGACCAGCAGGTCATCGGCGAAATAGGTGTGGTTGCCGGAGACGTGCAGATTGAACAACGGCGTCGCCGCATCCGCCGCCACCCCGTCGATGGACTCAATCGTCCTCGGGGAAAGCCGAATGTCGCTGGCAAGATGATTCACGCCACTGCCAACCGCCACGGCTACCCCTGCCAGCGTGAGCACCGCGTCGCCAACATGCAATTGCCCAACTGCAAGCCCGGAGGTTTCCTCCCTCGCGGCGACTGGGTCAACGGCTTTCCAGCCTTCCTCTGTCAAGAATGGGTGTCCAGCCGTGACGAACACCGGGCCTCCATTCAGGGAAAAGAGCGGACGCTCGCCCAGAACCGGCTGCAGGAGATCGAGCACCTCGTTTGCCTGCCCGTCGCGTCCAAGCACGTGATCGCCGGGCTCAATCAACTCGATCGGCGTCGATGTCCCGTCCGCCATGGCCACGCGGGTGCCCGCGACAAAGCAACTGGCCCCGCCGCCACCACAATTGCCATTGATGCAGGACACACCGGCGGCGCAGCATACCCCTTGGCAGCATGGGCCAGATGTCTCGCACGGGGTGGTGTTGGGCACGTCCGTATGCACACAGCTGTTGTTCACGCAGGTATCGACGGTGCAGCTCTTGCCATCATCGCACTGCGTCTCAGACGTGCAGCAACCTGCCACTGGTGTGTGCACGCACTGGCCCGTTCCCTGGTTGCAGGTGTCAGCCATACAGGGCTGGTTGCTGTTACAGTCGATGTCGATTGTGCAGGCGGGCGCCCCGCAA
>JBBRVX010000044.1:0-27419 GCA_038246475.1 Thermomicrobiales bacterium
TCCCTATCACCCTATGACCCCATCACCCTATCACCCTCGCTCACACTTGCTGCGCGTCGACTTCCTCGAAGGTGAGGTTCACCCCGCACGCCGGAATGGATGTCGCCGTGAAGAAGTTGTCCGGCGCGTCCGGAAAGACGTTCACGCCCGGCGCCAGCTCCTCGGTGGTGGCCATCGGCAGCGGCACCGAGACGGCCTGCGGCACCGGCTCGCCCATCAACAGGCTGAGGGCGGCGCGCATCGAGACGGCCACCAGACCGGGCGTCTGGCCGATGGAGAGGCCCTTGAACTCATCCTTGTACTCGAGCATCTGCTTGCGGAAGCCATTCTCGGCCTCGCCGGCAATGGGTGGGATCGGGATGCCCGCGTCGAGGAAGGCGCGGACCACACCATCGGTGCCGCCCTGACACCAGACGCCGGCGAAGTCCGGATTGGCGGCCAGCGCCGTGGCGGTGGCGGTCTGCGCCTTGCCGGGATCCCAGTCGCCGATCACCTCGACGATTTCGATCTCCGGATGCTCGTTCCAGACCTCGGCCGCGCCCTGGCGGCGCTCCGTGTCCACGCCCGTGCCCTGCACGCCGTTGACCATCAGGATCTTGCCCTTGCCGCCGGTCTGCTCCACCAGGAACTCGGCCAGCCTGCGGCCCATCTCCACCTGATCCTCGTTGACCGTGACGCCGAGGTCGATGGAAGGATCGGGTGGGTCGGTGTGAACGGTGGTGTCGAACGAGACAATGACAATGCCGTCGGCGCGGGCCTGTTGCACGGTCGGCACCAGGGCGGTCGGGGTGTTGGCGAGGATGACGATGGCCTGCGCGCCGTTCGAGATCATGTTCTCGATGGCGGCCTGCTGCGCGGCGTCGTCGCGGTCGGCGGTATTGACCTGGAAGTCGCTGATCAACGGGGCGATGTCGGCTGTCTTGGAGTAGGCCAGGGCCATCTTGATCATCTGCGTGCGCCAGACGTTGCCGATGTAGGAGTTGGAGAGGGCGATGTTATAGGGCGGGTCGGCGATCTTGTCGTACTGCACGATCGGGGCGTCAGCGAAGGGCTGATAGCAGGCGGCGGCATCGAAGCCACTCGCCGCGGGGGTGGCATCCTGGGCCCAGGCCGAGGTCGCGATGCGGCCCGCCCCGCTGAAGGCGAGCCCGGCCGCGCCGGCGCCCAGGGCGGTGCGGCGCAGCACCTCACGACGACCCAATTGACGTTGCATGAAGCGATCCATCTGGTCCTCCGTCTGATCATTGACGGCGAGCGTGCCCGGCTCCGGGCCGCGTACCACGAGCCAGCACCCCACGGCATACTGCCGCTGGCGGTCTGCACAATCTGGTGCTGGCTGGCGCATCCTAGCAACGGGCAAGGTAAGCGTCAATACGTTCGGGATAACTGCATACAAAATACAGTAAAGCCAGGCGCTCATGCGCTCATTTCAACAGGCGGTTGCCAACCTGCTCGCTTTGTGCCGGTTGTATCAGTCGTCGCCGGGGAGCAAATGCGGCGACCCACTTGCCGCAATTCCTGAATCGGTATATACTAAAATATATATCATGAAGGAGATTTTTGCATGCGGCATACCGCCAAACTCTTCGCGAACGGCCGTAGCCAGGCAGTTCGATTACCGGCCGAGTATCGATTCGATGCCACGGAAGTGTTCATTCGCCGCGATCCGACGACGGGTGACGTGATCTTGTCCCGGAAGCCGGAATCGTGGGATAGCTTCTTTGCGTTGCTCAAGGATGCCGAAGTGCCCGACAATTTCCTCGATCCTCAAGAGCGTGATCAGGGGAAGCAAGATCGTGATCCCTTCGTGGATTGGCACGAATGATCCATTACATGCTTGACACAAACATCGTGAGTCACCTCGTGAGAAAGCATGCCACGGTGGCGCGCCGTGTAGTGGAAACGCCTCTGGCGACACTCTGCATTTCGTCAATCACGGCGGGCGAGCTGCTATTCGGCCTGGCGAAGGCGCCGGACCTGGCGCGACTTCATGCCGCCGTAGGAGAGTTCTTGCGGGGGGTGGATGTATTGCCATGGGAGCGATCGACGGCTGAGCGCTACGGACAGCTGCGGGCTGACTTGCAGCGTCGCGGTGTGGCGTTCGGACAGCTCGATATGCTCATTGCCGCTCACGCGTTGGACGTTGGCGCCGTGCTGGTTACAAACGATCAAGCATTTGCGCAGGTGGCCGCATTGCCGCTCGAAGACTGGACGCGATGACCGGAAGCGAATTGCACGAAACGGGCGCGGCGTCGCTGGCGGTCTGCGCGATCTAGATCTAGGGTTGGCTGGCGCATCTTGTCAATGGGCAGAGCGTGCGTCAAAATCGCTGCATTGAATGAAGGATGAATACCAGTCTCGGAAGGGTGTAAACGCCACATCTGGAAGGGACCGGTCGCTCCCCTATCTGGACTGCTTGCATAAGTGCATTCCTAATCTCAGCAATTTGGGAAGCTGCAAATAGGACGGGCGGCGTATTTTTGCCTCTGGTAAGTTGGCGAATACCCGATTATTCTAGCGTGAAAGACTTCCTCTGCAATAAACATGGACTTGAAACTGACGGGAACGCCAAGGACGTGGAGCCGGGTGACTATTCAACGCTAACGATTTGGCGCTAGTACAGGCGACGTGCTTCACCGAGGGGATTACCCACTGATGATGTTTGCCAAGGATACAGGTAGTTCATCCCAACAGCAGGGATTAGCGCGCCTTCCTGCCACAATGTTTAGTCAGGCTCTGCTCCTAAAGTGGCCAGGTGGGAAAAGGGAAATGGTTCGGCACTTGTTGCCACTTTTGCCACTTTCACTCCGTTGCTATTTTGAGCCCTTTATTGGAGGTGGAGCGCTTTTCTTTGCAGCGGAGCCAGCAAAGTCCGTTCTGTCAGGCAAGAATCCGGATTTGATCAACTGCTATGTGCAGGTGCGTGACAATCCTGCTGATGTCATTTGTTGCCTCGCTACGATGAGGAACACTCCGGAGGACTATTATGCAATCCGGGAAACGGAAACCGAAGACAAAATTGAGAAAGCTGCGCGGCTAATCTACTTGATGGCTCTTTCGTTTAACGGAATCCATCGTGTAAATTTGAACGGCAAGTTCAATGTCCCATATGGACATAAAGTCAATCTAGATCCTTGTGACGAGAGGAAGATCTTCGCGACCAGTGCGGCGCTTGCAAATACGGAGTTGAAGAGCCTAGATTTTGAAGATGCAGTCGAGATTGCATGGTCAGGGGATTTGGTGTACTTCGACCCTCCCTACACAGTCGCGCACGGCAACAACGGGTTCATAAAGTATAATGCGAAGATCTGACGTGACCCCCGAAAACTGGTCCAAGGATAATGAGCGTCCTCCGGGGCAGGTCATGAGGGCTCTGCGGGACGGGAGATCTGCTCAACAGGAAACGTCGCCCTTTCTGGTGGGGCCGTTCGACGCCTTCGCGAAAATAACTCAGCCGTAGAAGGCACGTTTCTTGATCGCCAACCTCGTAAGAATTTCCGCGTCTACAACCTTCGCCCTACCACCTGATGCGACCGCTCCATCGCCTCCACCTCGGTCATGCCCGCGATCACGTCACTGACGATGCGCAACCGCGCCTCGTCGCTCGCCGCGTTGCGCAAACGCTCCTGCTGAGGAGGGGAAAAGAGGCTCAGGTCCGTCATCGCGCTCGCGGCGTCGGCCAGAATCGCGAAGAGTGAGCGAATCAGCGCCCGTTGCTCCGCCCGCTGCGCGCTCAGCAGCTCGCTGGCGATGACGTAGTGCCAGGTCAGCCCCTCAAAGAGCCAGATCTCGGCGGTGGTGACCGGATCGATCGTCAACCCAAGGCTTCCACCTTCACCCCTCGCGAGCTCAACCGCGGCGATGGCCCGGTTGATGGCCTGGTTCGTGTAGCAGCGCAGCGCATTCCGCCCGGATCCGGACTCGGCGGCCTCCCGCGACGCCGGGCACGCGGTCAACATCCTCTGGAAAACGTCCGCAATCCTCTCTTGCCCGGCTGAGGCGATGCCACGGCGATCGCAGACCAGCGCCAGAAAGCGCTCCTGCTCCCGTACGTTGGCACGCAACGCCTCCAGCGGAATCAGCCCGGCTCGCGCAAAATCCTCGAAGTCGTGCACCGCGTAGGCGATCATATCGGCCCAGTCCATCACCGCCGCTTCGAGCGTCGGTTCCAGGCTGCCGGGCGGCAGCAGGGCCCGCGCCCAGTCCAGGTCCCCCTGCTCGGAGGCATAGGCGCCCCATTTGTCCGGGTGCACGGGGGAACCGTGACGCTGCCAGGGGTACTTGAGCGTCGCCGCCAACGTCGCCCTCGTCAGGTTCAACCCTGCGTCGCTCGCGTCCTCTCCGGCGAGTCTGGAGATGATCCGGAACGTCTGGGCGTTGGCCTCGAACCCCTCCCCAACACCCGCGCCCAAAAGCAGGCCGTCAAGCTCACTCTCCGCATCGTGGCCGAACGGTGGGTGCCCCAGGTCGTGCGCCAGGCACGCGGCTTCCACCACATCCGGATCGAGCTCGTCACACGCCTCAGCCCGTCCGTTTCCTCTCTGAGCCAACAGCGCCGTTGCCAGCGCGCTCCCGATGCGGGCTACTTCGAGCGAGTGGCTGTAGCGGTTCTGGAAGCGGTGCGGGGCAGTCGGCGCCATCACCTGGGTCACGTGGCGCAGCCGCAGAAACTCGGGCGAATGGAGGATGCGGTCGCGATCCCGTGCATAGGGAGAGCGTTGATCCGTGTCGCTGAGACCGTCGTCGAACCGACGATCGCTTCGGCTCCCGGGTGTCATTGACCGCCTTCTGCGAACGGTCTGGCATCTCTTTCGGCAACGCCATCCCGACCAATGGGCAGCGCCTTAAAGCGACCATCGCCGCTATCTAGCACTGTCCGCGGCCGCACCGCGTGGCGCGCCGGGCGGCCACGCGTGCTCCGGCGGCTCACCATCGATTCAGAAGCCATTTCACTTCGTCATTCATCCCTGAACACGACACGCGATCGATCTACTCTCAGCCTAGCCAAACGGGCCGTGCGCTGTCGATCCTCGCGGTGGACCTCGAAAACCCGGCGCGGCGGCACGATCGCGCCGCCAATTGGACCCATCTGGACGCGACATCCCGATCAAATCGCGGTATTGTCAAGCAGATTACTCGCCTGGGAGCTGGCTCGCCCTGATGCCATGGCGCAATGCCGGGGTCTGGTGCGTGCTGTCGAGATTCGGGTGGAGGTTCTGGAACGACCCGGCAACGACCGTCCCAGAATGGGTCCGAACGTCCAGATCCGGTGTATCCGCTGGCTCCCAGTCGAGTGATCCCCACGCGTTCGTTCCTTCCGGCCGCGATCGCACCTGGCGCCCCGCGCCTTGGGGCGCCCGGCGCCCCGCGTTCGCCTGCCGATCCGCGGCACGGTTGCAAGACGCCTTCGTGTCCCCGCATCTGGAATGCCCCAACCCTTGTCTGTGACTTAATGGCATCGATCCTGCTACTGTACGGACACTCGCGAGTATGCCTATCGCAAATGAGGAGAAGCACATGGTTACAACGCTGGTCAAAGGGACGCCGGTCATCAGCCTGACCGATGGCTCGACCCTGGGCGCCATCGACCACGTCTACTTTGACCCCGATCGCCTCGCCGTGGTGGGCTTCACCTTCCACCAGGGCGGCGGCCTCTTCGGGCATAGCACGTCGGGGCTGGTCGATATCGCCGACGTTCACGCGTTCGGTTCGGATGCGGTCACCATCTCCGATGTCTCGGTTGTGCGCAGCGAACTGGCGGTCGAAGCTCGGCGGGGTGAGTTGCTGGAACTCGAGCACCTTCTCAAGCGCAAGGTGATGACGGAAGGCGGAACACTTATCGGTCACGTGGGGGCGATTCAGTTCGGGGATGCCTCGTATAGCCTCAGGGCCCTGGACGTCATCGAGGCGGGTTCGAACGAGCACCTTCACATCGCGGCCGACGAAATTCAGAAGATCGGCGAGGAGTTGATCATTGTCGCCGACCGGTCAAATGTCACCACCACGACCATCCGGCCGAAGCAGGCGCTGCGCGTGGTCTCCACCCGGACCGTTGACCGGAAGGACGACCGTCCCGCGAACGACCGGGAAATCGTCGGCGCCTGATACGGAATGCTGATGAAAAGGGACATGTTGGCGGAACCATGTGCCTCGTCCCCCATCTCCTCACTTCGGCCTGACAGGGAGGTATTCCCGAAATGCCGCCCTGCACGCGACCAAAAGCCCCTCTCCCGGCCCGACGGGCCGGGCGCCCGCTTGCGGGTGGCGGTTGGGGTGAGGGCTTCTCGCGATGGGAGCGGCATTACCCCTGTCAGCAATATCACGGGCAGAAGGCATGCCGCACTGAAACGCCGGAGGAAGAGCGTGTGAGCGCGAGCATTCAGCGTGCCGGAGCGTGCGTCTCGCTCCGGTTCGTCGTGGCCCCGACCATCGTCCTGGGCGATCGCTTGCGGTCGTGCTGCCACTCCGCCAGGAAATAGCTGCCGCAGACGAAGGCGACCGCGACCAGTTGCGCGATGATGCCCTGCCACGTCCCATGAATGCCGAGCCAGACGCCCATCCAGTACGGCAGCGCCTCGGCCCCCGGGATCGGCGTGATCGGCGCCCAGCCGATGAGTTGCAGCGTATGCACGGTCGAGCCGACCATGGTCACCAACACCAGCGCGATCATCATGCCCGTGACGATCAACATCTTCTTGTGCGGCAATTTCGTCTGCAGAACCAGGGTCAAAACGCCGACCACGGCCGTGGCGGCGAACCCCAGCAGCACGCCTTGCACCACGATCCACGTTCCGGCGTCGAGCACCAGCGCCTGCAAGAAGAGCACCGTTTCCGCCCCTTCGCGGAAGACGCTCGTGAAGCCGAGCAGGACAAAGCCGAGCATCTGCCCCGCCGCGCCGCCAACCAACAACTCGCGGCGATGCTCGTGATGCTTGGCAATCCACTTCGTCCAGTAGACCTTGTGGAAGAACCAGTTCATGACCAGCAGCAGCACGCCAATGGCGAGCAATGACACGATCGCCTCGATCTGCTCGCTGTAGCGGCCAAAGGAGAGCAGCGCGGTGCGGGCCAGGATGAACAGGATGACGGTGACCACCAGGGCGGCGACCGCGCCGAGGGCCAGCGGCTTCTTGTACATGCGGTTCGCGCCAATCATGCTGGCCAGCAGCGAGGCCAGGATCAGGATCGCCTCCAACCCCTCCCGGAACACAATCGTCGCGGCGTTGAAAATCACGGCCACCGGCGCCGTTCCCGCGCTCAATGCTGCCTGAGCGCGGGTAAGCTCTGCCCCGAGCACCTGGCGGGATGCTCGCACCTCCGGCAATCCTGCACGATCGCTCAGTAATCGATAGAGGCCAACAGTCTGCCCATCTCCCTCCCAGAAGAGGCGCTCCACCTTCAGCGCCTCGTCCGGGGTGAAGGCCAGCAGGCGCTTCTCGGGACCAGTTTCAAAAATGGCATACGCCTCGATCCGAGACGATTCGGCTTGCTGGTACTGACCAGCCGCTGCGGCCGCGACCACCTGATCGAGCAGCGAATTCACGATGTCGAAGTCGGAATCGCCACTCGCTTCGAGCCAGGTGCGCGGGAAGAGCTCATTCAGGCGGCGAGTCGCGTCCTGGGCATCGGTCGCAATCGTGGCTGGATCGGCAACGGCCGTCCCGGCCGCGGCAGCGGTCAGCGCTTCTCCGAGCCGGGTGAGCGACGCCTCGACACTGGCCGTTTCATCAGCATCACGTGCGCGCAGGGGAAGCCGCAAATCGGCGAAGGCGGCGTGCGCGCCCTCGAGAAACGCCTGCGCCTCGAGAACCTCGAGGTCGAGGATGACCTCACCCTGCTTGACGCCCCGGCCATATTCGACCGGAATCAGCGAGAGGTAACGCAGGAGCTGACCGGCGCGGCGGGCCTGGTCCGCTTCGGACAGCGGCGCCGCGCGGAAGCTCTGCACCACGTCCGTCGCTGCAGTCCGCGCGGCGTGGAAGGCCTCGGCGTCCGCTCCCTTCATCGCCTCGAGCAACGAGGCGAACGCCGCATCCCCATCGGCGCGGGCGGGCTCGCCGAGCTGCTCCTGCAGCGCCGGGGCCAGCAACGGCCAGAACCCCGTGGCCAGACCGACAGCTTCCGCCTCACTTGAGGTGAGCGAACCCGGGATCGCCCTGGAGATGTCGTCGAGCGTCGCTTCCACCCGGGCCTGGTAGGTGTCGAGCAGATCGGCGCGCACTACCTCGCCCGCCTGCTCCGGGGTGATCTCCCCCGCGCGGAGCTGCTGGAGGGCCAGCGTGGCGTCCGCATTCGGGCGGTCATAGCGAGTGGTGATGCGGAAGTCGCGCACCAGCAGCCAGTCGGCTCCGCGCCCGGCATCTCCGGCCGCGATCGCGGCAAGCGTTTCGGCATATGCGCCTCGCGCCAGCGTCGACCAGATCTGACCGTGGGCCAGCGCCAGCGCGATCGGGTCGTTGGCGGCAACGGCGGCCTCGGCGGCGATGACCTCGCCCTTCAGGAGCCGCGGCGCCTCGGCGTCCGCCACGAACAGAGGAAGGAGTGACGACGCCGACGCGGCCGCGTCCGCCACGGCCTTCGTCGCGGCCTCGGCATCGCCGGCCAGCAACGCCGACTGGGCCGCGAAAAGATCGGAGCGCATGGCCTGCGCCGTCAGACCGGGCGACACGCCTTGCGGGGTTGCGGCGAAGACGGGCGGCGCGCTCGCGAACGGTGCAAACAGGATCGATCCCAAAACCAGCATCAGAGTCAAGCGCGGGCGAAATGCCACGATTCCAAAGCTCCTCGTGCCGAACGGATGACGGGGTGCGGGGTCCCTACCCTTGTTGAATCTCGATCTGCAGGAGTGCCGCCGCCTGGGTAATTTGCCCGGCTATGGAGGTGGCCCGGCTTTGCAGCTCGCTCCCGAACTGGTCCGCTTGTTCCGGCGTGAAGCGGGTTCCCGCCTGTTCGCGGTCGTAGACATCGTTGATGAACGCAATCAGATCGTCCAGTTCGGCGCGAATCTGGGCCTCCAGCGCCGGATCGCTGCTGGCGATCAGCGGGGAGACCTGGTCATACGTAATGTCCAGCCCCCCGAGGATGCCGAGGACGTCAAGCAGGCGGCTGTTGGCCACGAATCCGCGGGTCGTGCTCTCCTCCCCGAGGACGAACGGCGACTGCTTCCACTCTTCGAAATAGCCGTTCATGGTCGGGATCATGATCACCAGGGCGGTGAAGGCATCACTCAGATTGGGGTCCCACGCCGCGATCGCCTGTTCCAGATCCGCGGTGGCGGCGTCAAGCGCCTGCGCGGACCCGAGCAGCAGATTGGCATCGGGAATCGCTTCGGTCGCTTCGATGCGGCCATCGCCATCGAGATCAACTTCGGCGCCGGCAAAGGCATCCTCGGAGCCCCACAGCGCCGGCTCGGTCAAATAGTGAAAAAGGTTGCCCGGGCGATCCAGCACCTGGCCGTCGGGAAGCGTGACCTGAATGTTGGGCGCGGCGGCGGGGTCGTCCTCTTTGCTGGGACCGGCGTCGATCAGCTCGTCGAAGTGGGCAAGGGACGGAATGCCGGCGACCATCCCCTCGATGAGCTCGTAGTTCCCATGGGCTTGCTCGACCCAGACCTGGCGCGATGCGGTCAACCAGGGTGCCAACTCCGCGGAGTCCGCGCTCCAGAGCGCCGCGTAATCGAACCCGGCATCGTCGGCCCGATCGTGATACTGCTCAGCCAAGGCCAGGAGCCGCGCGGTTCCCGCTTTCATGGCCGTCGCATGCTCGCTCATGTACGCCTTGAGACTGGCGAGATCGGCCTCTGCTGCCGGCGTTTGCCCGAATGCCGCGGGTGTGGGCAGCACGAGAGCAATGAGCGCCAGCCCTGTCAGCGCGCGCGCAAACCGATCCGATCGCATGCCCCTACGTCCTCCGTCGCCCCGCCCGGGGGCTGCGCCAGCCGCCATCGCACGGTCCGCCAGCGAAGGTGGCGGGACGTACGGGCGCCCCTCGTTCGACGTAATTCCGACTTGGCGAGTCGGAATTCGCGCCAGAAGATTACGAACCCGTGTCTGGGCTGTCAAGGCCGCATGTGGCGGAAGGTCCGCGGCACACGGCCATGCTCCGTCGCTGTGCACACGATGAGTCCACCACCGTTCGCACAAAGACGACGAGTTGACGAGCGCGTCGTGGGGTCCTACCTGCCTGGGGTGGTTCCCGGCGAAACGAGCGGCCGCAACCCGGCTTCGATCGCCGCGCGATTCGGCTCCAGGAAGGGCGGCAGGGCGAGCCGCTCGCCCAGATGATCGGCATCCTCATCCGTGGCGAAGCCAGGGCCATCGGTGGCGATCTCGAAGAGAATGCGGCCGGGCTCCCGGAAGTAGAGCGACTTGAAGTAAAAGCGGTCGATGACGTCGGTGATGCCGAGCCCCGCCGCCCGCACCCGGTCTCGCCAGGCCAGCTGCTCGGCGTCGTCCGCGGCGCGAAACGCGACGTGATGCACGCCGCCGCTGCCGAGCCGCGCGGTCGGGAGGTCGGGACGTTCATCGACCCGCACCTCGGTCCCCGGCCCGCCAGCGCCGCTCTCGAAGACAACCGTCTGCACAGAGGCATCATCCGCGGCGGGATAGGCGCCGGACTGGCGGAATCCAAGCACGTCGGTGAGCATCTTCGCGGTTGGCGCCAGGCGGGAAACCGCCAGGCCAATGTGGCTCAGGCCGCGAATCTGATGCTCGACCGGCACGGGGCCGCGCCGCCACGGGGCGAACCCCGTGCCGTTTCCGCCAGCCACGAGCGCCAACCGTTGCCCCTCGGGATCGGCGAAGCGAAGCGTCTGATGCCCGGCGATCTCCGCGACCCCGCTATGTGGCGCCCCCTGCGCGTCGAAGCGCTCCACCCACCAGTCGAGCGCCGCGCGATCGGGCGCCCGCAGACCGATTTCGATGATGCCGCCCGCGCCGGGGACGTTCGGGGCCATGCCGGCCCAATCGAAGAAGGTCAGCTCCGTGCCGGGGCTGCCGGCCTCGTCGCCGTAAAAGAGGTGGTAGGCCGAAACATCGTCCTGGTTGACCGTCTTCTTGACGAGCCGCAGGCCGAGCACGTTCGTGTAAAAATCGAGATTCCCCGGCGCGTCGGCGGTAACCGCCGTAACGTGATGCAACCCGCTGAATTCCATGACCCGGACCTTTCATTGCCTGGCAGTCGTAGCGCTTCGCCACCAGTGGAGGCAGCGTTTCGGATGATGGTACGCCGGAAGTGCTCGTTCAGATCAGCGTGCGAAACGCTACTGATGCCCGGTCACGACGCGGAGCAAACTGAAGACCCCCCAGGCCAGCCCGATGCACGCCGGCAGCGTCACCACCCAGGCCGTCACGATCCTTCCGGCCACGCCCCAGCGTACGGCCGACAGGCTGCGCGTGGCCCCGACGCCGAGGATCGATGACGAGATCACGTGGGTGGTCGATACTGGAATCCCCAGGCGGCTGGCCACTTCGATCACCGTGGCGGCGGCGGTTTCGGCGGCGAAGCCATCGATCGGCCGCAGATCGACGACGCCCAACCCCATCGTTTTCACGATCCTCCAACCGCCAAGCGCCGTCCCCAGCCCCATCGCTGATGCGGCGGCGAGGATCACCCAGAATGGGACTTGCCACTGGTCGCCGCTCCAGCCGTAGTAGCTGGCCAACGCCATGGTCAGCACGCCCATCGTCTTCTGGGCGTCGTTCCCGCCATGGCTGAACGCCATATAGGCGGCCGAGACGACTTGCAGGCGCCCAAAGAGGCGACTCACCCGCAATGGCTTGGAGCGGGCAAAGATCCAGAGGAGCGCCATCAACAGCAACAGGGCCACGGCGAAACCGAGAATGGGCGAAAAGACCAGTCCCTGCAGCGTTTTGGTGATGCCGCCGATCTGGATGGCCTCCAGGCCGCCAGCGGCGATTCCCGCGCCAACGATGGAGAAAATCAGCGCGTGGCTGGAACTGGAAGGGATGGCCAGCCGCCAGGTGAAGAGGTTCCAAATAATGGCGGCGATCAGGGCGGCGGCCACCAGTTGCTGCGTCGCGACATGCGGTGGGACGATGCCCCGCCCCACGGTGCTCGCCACGGCCGTGCCACTCATCGCACCAACCACATTGAGGATTGCCGCCATGCTTACCGCCTGGCCGGGCGACAGCACGCGCGTCGCCACCGATGTGGCGATTGCGTTCGCGGTGTCGTGAAATCCGTTCACGAAGTCAAACGCCAATCCCAGGACGATGATCACCACTAGGGCGGCCAAGGCGGGCTCAACCATTCTTGAGATAGATGCCTTCCAGCACATCGGCCACATCTTCAGCGCGATCGGTGGCATCCTCCAGCAGTCCGAAAATCTCGCCCCACCGCATCCGCGCGACGAGATCGGGAATCTCGGTCACCCCTTCATAGAGCGAGGCCATCGCCTGATTGAGCACATCGTCCGCTTCGTTCTCGAGGCGATGGATTTCGACGACGTGGCGGCGAATCTCTTCCCCCTGCTTCGCGACGTTCGCCAACAACGGCACGGCCTTCGCGAGCACGTCTGTCTGCTCGTGCAGAATGCGCGCCATCAGCGTGGCCGCATCGCTGCTGGCGCCCAGCCGATAAAGCCAGAGACGCTTGCCCACTTCTTCGGCATCGTCGACCAGGTCGTCGAGGGTGGCGGCCAGTGAGCGAATATCGTCGCGGTCCAGTGGCGTGACGAAGGTGCTGTTCAATGCGCTGAAGATGCGGTGCGTGATCTCGTCGCCGCGGTGTTCCAGATCGCGCAGCAAGCGCACGTCTCGTTCGCGATCAGCGTGGTTCGCGACGACCTTTTCGAGGACGGCCATCACCTCGGCCGCATTCTCCGCGGAATCCCGGAAATGGTCGAAGAACTGCTCGTCCCGCGGCAGAAACCGCGCCAGAACCATCGTGACCTCCTGACGAAGTCCGATATTGCCGCTTCCGCTAGCGGACACGCGTGCGGCAGAATGCTAACGCGATGTTAACGTGACTTGCCCGGTTGCGTGTGACGAATGCACAGGAGGCTGTCATCGAGCCCTCGGCCATTGTTCTGGTGCTCATCGCCGCCGTCATTCACGCCAGTTGGAACCGCCTTCTTCACGGCGAGCAAGATCGGGTCGCGGCGATGGCAGTCTCGGGCCTGGTCGGCGGCGTGCTTTTGTTGCCCGCCATCCTCATCTGGCCTCCGTGGGCGGCTCTTCCGTTCGTGCTCATGTCGGCCACCGCGCAAACCTGCTACGCTCTGGGGCTCTCCGCCGCCTATCGACGTGGCGCGCTCTCGGTTGCCTATCCCCTCGCTCGCGGGGTGGCGCCCTTGCTGGTAACGATCGGGGGTTGGCTCGTATTGACGGAGCGCCCCGATCTCGGGGCGCTGCTCGGCGCCCTCCTGCTGGCGGTCGGCTTGACCCTGATTGCCGTTGCCGGGGGGCGGGCCGGCCAGATCGCCGCCGTCGGGTTTGCTTTGCTGACCGGCCTCACCATCGCCGCGTACTCTCTCGTCGACGCCGCCGCCGTGCGGCAGGTCTCGCCCGTCGGCTACCTGGGAGCGGTGCTGGCCCTGCAGGGCGGAGTGCTGACGCTGCTAATGCGGGGCAATCCCACCCGCATACGAGGCAGTCTCCGCGCCGGCACGCTCATCGCCATCGGATCCGTGGCCGCCTATCTGCTGGTGCTCTTTGCGTTTCAGCAGGCCCCGGCGGGCCGCGTCTCGACGCTTCGCGAAGCATCGGTGCTGATCGGCCTGCTCGTGTCTCGAGAGCGCCCGGCGCCGATCGTCTGGATCGGCGCTGCACTGGTTCTGGCTGGAGCGCTCCTCGCTGCCGGCTAAATCGCTGCAGAGTAAGCTCTGCCTCGCCTGCCTGATGCAGTCTCAGACGACCAGGTTGGGCATCGCCTTCCGGGTAGGGACCCGGCATGACGGGTCCTCGGCCACCGCCGGAGCCGCGGCCTCGGCACTGGGCATGGCGTGCCGTGCCCCTACCGCCGACGCCGCGACCGCATACCCCACCTGGTTTCCTGATCGGGCATTAGCGTTCCATCGGCGTGCGATCGCGGCCGATCCCCGCGCCCACCCACACCAGCAAGGCGATGGCCAGGAAGAGAAGTGCCTGCTCCATGCCTCCCCCGTCCTACCTCCCCGTTCCCCGACCTCATTGTTTCGTAACCGCGATAGGCGCGGCGATGACCGATCGTCCCAATTTTGAATTGGGGAAATCGCGAGCGTTGCAAGCAAGCCCGTTTCTGACGCCACGCCACGTGCGGAAGTGCGTGCTCACGTCGCCCCCCAACCACCGATCATCGCCGTCGTGGCCCCGAAATTGCGGGCATCGCCGCACGATCGAGAAAGGATTCGACCATGCCCCGGTACATCTCGCTTGTCATTGCGATGATGCTGATCGCGCCAACGGCAGACGCGCTCGCTGGGCAAGCGACGCCCCTTCCGGAAACGCCGCCTCAATCGTGCCTGAGCGTGGAAACGTTCCCCGTGCTCGCCGGCGAGCGGCCCCATGATGTGGCCCCGGCCGCCGATGACGAGCGCATCTGGTACACGGCGCAGGGCGCTGGCGCCCTCGGCCTGCTCGACCCCGCCAGCGGAGAGATCGTCACCATCCCGCTCGGAGGGGGCTCGGCGCCGCACGGCGTGATTGTCGGGCCGGACGCTGCGGCCTGGGTGACGGACGGAGGGCTCAACGCCATCGTGCGCGTCGATGCGGCGACACGGGAGGTCTCCATCTGGCCCGTGGCCGGGGAGAACGCAAACCTCAACACCGCCGTCTTCGACGCGGATGGCGTGCTCTGGTACACCGGGCAGAATGGCATCGTCGGCCGGCTCGATCCCGCGACAATGCCGCCGGGGACTCCACTCCAGACAGTCTCGGCGCCGCGCGGCCGCGGCCCGTACGGCATTGCGGTCACGCCCCAAGGTGAGGTCTTTTTCGCCTCACTGGCGGGAAGTTACCTGGGTCGGGTCGTCCCTGATGGGAGCGACAGGTTCTCCCTGGAGGCGATCGATCCGCCGACGGCCGGCCAGGGAACGCGCCGCGTTTGGGCCGATTCCCGCGGGGTGCTCTGGACGAGCGAGTGGAACGCTGGTCAGGTCGGGCGCTACGACCCGGCCACCGGCGCGTGGCAGGAATGGCGGCTCCCGGGCGCGGCTCCCCAGGCCTATGCCGTCTACGTCGATGAGCGCGACGATGTCTGGCTCAGCGACTTCGCGGCCAATGCGCTGGTGCGCTTCGATCCGGACACGGAGACGTTCGTGACCCTGCCCTTGCCGGATGCCGGAGCGAGCGTGCGCCAGATCCATGGCCGGCCCGGCGAGGTGTGGGGAGCGGAGTCTGCCGCCGGCGCGCTGGTGCGGGTGCGGACCGAGTGCTAGCGCCCGCTGCCGGCGGCCTCTTCCGATAGGTGGCCCACGGCTCACGAGATGACAATGACCCCTTCCATCCCCGGGTGCGGCCCGCAGCGATAGTGGAACGTGCCTGGCGTATCGAAGGTCGCGCTGTACGACTGCCCGGGATCGATCAACCCGGAATCGTCGAATCCGAGATCGTCGCCAGTCACCGTGTGGACCACCGACGAGGCATTGACCCAGGTGACGTTCGTACCGACCTTCGCTTCGAGCAACGACGGCTGGAACGCCATGCTGTCGAGGATCTCGATCGTTTCGTTTGGGCCGGATGCCGATGGGTCCTCTAACGAATTGAGGGCTAGCAGATAGAGCGTTACGGATGTCTGTTCACCCGTGGCCCGCAGCACCGCGATCCCTGCATCCTTCGAGTGGTACGGCTGGAGGCCGATAATCACTTCATTGCCGGGCGCTTCATCGGGAATGTCGCCGCATACCAGAGACCCGGCTTGGTCGTCACCGATGCTTACCGCATACTCGCTTGAGGCCAACGTGGCAAGCGTCACGGCGATCGTCGTGTCGTCAACAGCGACGATCGCCGACGGCAATGGGGCAAGCATTGGCGCCCCAGCAACGGCGCCGAGTTGGTATGCGGTCTCTCCCAGATCGGCGCAGCTCCCCCTATGGATGCGGGCGCTAGCCAGCGACGCGTCGACGTTGGTTGCTTCGAGCACGTGAAGCGGCTCGAACGATGTTTCCGCGAAAGGCTCCGGCGCGATCGCCCATTTCCAGTCGCCGCCGCGGGGAAAGGTGATTTCGGCCACAAAATGGCCGACCGGCCCCTCTTGCCGTCCCGTCGCCGTGATCTCCTCGCCATTCTCCTTGTGGGTGGCGCGGATGATGGGTGTCACATCGCTGTTCGGCGTCACATCGTGTTGCCGGACCATGAAGCCGAATCGCCAGGGCACATCGACCCGGACATCGCCAGGCGGTTCATCCAGGCGCACCGTCGCCCAGCCGCCGGCCTGCACCGGGACCGAGAATGCCAGAAGGGCAAGGACCAGAAACAAGGCTGCCAATGTCCGCCGCATCGCCGCACCTCCTGCCGTATGAGTGACCGCGTGTCGGGATCAGCGTTCGGAACGCCGCGCTGATTCACTTCTCTTACCGCGCCAGATGGCCGATGGTTCCCGGTGTGATGGATCCGCTCACTCGGCGGCGCGCACCGATTCCGCGATGGCCAGCGACTCCTCCCGCGAAAGCGCCGACTCCAGACGCAGCGTCAAGCCGTCCTGTTCCCAGAGCAGGACGTTGGCGGCCAGGCGATAGCGCTCCTCCCGGCAGTCATTCCCTTCGCGGCAGGTGAGGAAGACCGTGTGCGGAGCACCCGAGATCCAGAATCCCGGTCCCTCCCCCACGGAAATGGTCTCCAACACGGTCTGCAAGGCTCCGTCGTCGTCGCGGAGACCTTTCTCCACGAAGGGGCGATCGGTGGTTCCTCGGAACTGGGTCAGCAGGGCGCCGACGCCGGTGATCTCACTGCTTGGCAAGTCAGGCCGGGCGCCGTAAACGAATGAGACCATCGCATCGTCGCCCCGGCTCAGCAGATAGACCTCATCAGGATTCGCAAAGCCTTCCAACGTGGGAACCAGGATCGGAAAATCGACGCTCTCCCGCGCTTCATCGAGCGTGACCGATCGCCCCAGCCCCATCGCAGCGCCGGCCGGAGAGGGCGCCGGGGTCGGCATCTCCTCGACCCACTGGATCAGCACGCCCCGCAGGCCAAGGCGGTCGGCAATGGCGGTTCGCGCTTCCGGAAAGAGCGCGAGCGTTCCCACCAGCATCGCCAGGATCGCGGCCGCCGCCAGCCAGAGGATGCGCCGTGGCGCGCCCATCGCCCGCGATGCGACCCGAGGCGGCGGCGACTCGCGAACCCGCGTCGATACTCGCCCGGCCAGATCCGGCGTCGGCGGGAAGACGATCTCCTCCCCGAGCCGGGTCAGCGCCAGATCCAGCTCGGCATCGGAGAGGTCACCGAGGGAGAAGCGCGGCTCAGCCATCGCGTCGCCCTCCGGTCATGACGTTGGCAGAAAGGCGCTGGCGGAGGCGGGTCAGCGCCCGCGACTGCCGTGATTTCACCGTGCCGCGGGCGCACCCGAGCACGTCCGCCGTCTCGGCTTCCGACAGATCGAGAAAATAGCGGCAGGAAATCACCCGCTGATCGTCATCGCGCAGCGCCTGAACGGCGTCCAGCAACTCGCGCCGTTGTTCCGCTGCCAGCGCGAATACCTCGGGCGATCCCGCCGCATCGGCGGCCCGATGCTCCGTGGCCGCGTCGAGGTCCAGCGTCGGATGGCGTGCCGCCGCCGTCCGCCGGGTGCGTGCGGCGTTCGCCACGATGGTGAGGAGCCACGGCCGGACCGGGGAGCCGGCCCGGAACTGGTGAAGGTTCCTGTAGGCGCGGACGAACGCCTCCTGTGCCGCATCATCGGCGTCCGCCGTCGTGCCCACGATGACGTAGGCCACGCGGAACGCGACCTGCTGATAGCGACGCACAAGCTCCTCGAAGGCCGCCACGTCGCCGCGCCTGGCGCGCTCGATCAGCTCGGAATCCCGTTCGTCCAGTGGGCGACCCCCGCCGGCATGCTGCGATCCTGCTTCTTGTACTGATGGCGAAGGCAAATGGTTCCCGGAGCGGAGATGAGCCTGGATGCTGGAGGGTGCTGTGGCACTGCCGTGCATATCGCCTCGGGTCAGGACGCCTTCGCCGTTCCAGGCGACCACCCGCTTGCTCCGCCTCCGAAACGGGCTCTCGAAGCACCAAGTCGTCGTGCTCAGCGCCGCGACACAGCGGAAGTGTCATTCTGAACGGAGTGAAGAATCCCGCTGATTCGCCGGAACGTTCGTTCCCATCGGCCGAGATGCTTCCTTCGTCAGCATGACACCATCTGTGTGTCGCAGCACTCAGCGCCGCGACACAGTGCAATTGTCATCCTGACGAAGGAGGGATCTCGGTTCGGACGCGCGAACGTTCGCGAAAAACTACGAGATTCCTCACGGAAAGACCAACGCGCCGCAGAGACCCGTGCTGACCCCGCGACGGGATCAGAGCCGGAGCGCCAACTGCCGCGTTTCCTGTTCCATTGCGGTGCCGCGCCGTTCGCCCTCAGGCAGGCGTCCAGATCGGCCTCCCCCCTCGGCGAACCCATGCCGCTCCCGCGCTCTGGCAATGCGCTCGTCCAGCCATGCCTTGTACTGCTGGGGAGGATCCGCATAGGGATAGGCGTGCTCGTACCGTGACAGCAGCTCGGGGTATTTCGCTGCCACCCAGGTCAGATAATGCTCCTTGACGAGCGGCGCCAGCCGCAGCGGCGACGCCCAGAACCACGACGCCCCATGCGCCCGTGCGGCAGCCGCCACCGTGTCGATCGCATCCTCACGATCGGTAAGGCCCGGCAGGATCGGGGCAAGATAAACCCCGCACGGTACGCCGGCCTCGACCAGCCGTTGCAGAACCTGGAGCCGCTTGACCGGCGGCGGTGTCCCAGGCTCAACCGAGCGCCAGATGTCCAGATCGAGTGTGGTGATCGTGAAGCTCACCCGGGCTCCGGCCGCGGCATGCAAGGCCACAAGGAGGTCCCGATCGCGCAGCACCAGCGTCGACTTGGTCACGATCGACGCCGGGGTGCGATGCGCGGCGAACGATTCGAGGATGCCGCGCATCAGCCGGTAGCGCCCCTCGCACGGTTGATAGGGGTCCGTGGCCGTGCCGATCGCCACCTCCTCGCGCCGCCACGAGCGCGCCCCCAACTCGCGCCGCACCATCTCGACGACGTTGGTCTTCACCAGAATGCGCGTCTCGAAGTCCTCGTCCGCGTTCAACCCGATGTGCGCGTGGCTCGCCCTCGCGTAACAATAGTGACAGCTATGGGTGCATCCTCGATACGGATTCAACGACCACGCAAAGGGCATCCCGCGCACGCGGTTCAGGGCCGATTTGCAGATCGATTCGGTGTAGTGTGCTTGCCGCATGCCCCAGTATAGATCATGTGTTCTATTTCATCGAGCGCAATGGTGCTTCGGCTCAGCATCCGGGCCTCCCGCACGGTGCATGGCATCCCCCTTGCGAAGTGTCATTGAGCGGTATGACGCGCGCTGCTTGCCACGGCGTCTCCCAATGGGAAGGTAAGGTGAGCGCGGAATGACGGATGACATAGCGTCGCCCCGTGTGGCGATGCCAGGGCGGCTGGAGACGAAAGTTCCTGGCCTTGATACGATCCTCGGCGGCGGACTGCCAGTTGCCCGCACCGTTCTGGTCGCTGGCTCGCCCGGGACCGGCAAGACCACCCTGGGCAACCAACTTGCCTTCCACCATGCCGCCGCGGGCGGCCGCGTGGTGGTGGCGACGCTGCTGGCCGAGACGCATGACCTGATGCTGGCCAATCTCGCCAGCTTCCACTTCTTCGATCCCGCCCTTGTCGGCGAGCGCGTGCTCTATCACAACCTCTTCGACACCCTGGAAAGCGAAGGGCTGGAGGGCGTTGCCGCGGCCATTCGCCGCCTCGTACGGGAGAGCGACGCGACGCTGCTGGTCGTTGATGGGGCGGCCGTCATCGAGGATGTCGCGACGTCTCAGCTTGCGCTGCGTCGCTTCGTTCAGCAATTGCAAGTCCAGGCCGCAATCCTCGGGGTCACGACACTCATCATGACCGGCTGTGTTCGCAACGAGTTGGAGATTCCTGGCGCCCACGTCGATGGCATCGTGGTGCTAACCAACGAGCCGGTCGAATCCCGTCAGGTGCGGCAGGTCGAGGTCATCAAGCTGCGGGGCGGTCCCCATGTGGCGGGTGGACATACCTTCACAATCACCGAATCGGGTCTCACCATGTTCCCCCGGCTGGAATCCGTGGCTGGCTGGCGGCCGCGTCTCGAGAACCCACGTGAAGGTCTGGACCTGGGCACGGGGGTGCCGGGGTTCGATACGATGCTGGGCGGCGGAGTGTTGCCTTTCTCCAGCACGTTGGTGATGGGAACGCCAGGAGCGGGCAAAACCCTGCTCGGGCTCAGCTTTCTCATGGAAGGCGCCAACCGGGGAGAGCGCGGGCTGCTGGCGGGGTTCCATGAAACTCCACCCGATCTGATCGCGACTGCCGCTGGCATCGGGCTTGATCTGCGGGGCGCAATCGAAGCGGGGCTCATCCGAATCCTGTGGGACCCTCCCCTTGAGCTTTTGGCCGATGCCTGGGCCTGGCGGCTATTGGACGTGATCGGAGAGTATCGGCCACGGCGGCTCTTTCTCGATGCCCTCTCCGACATCCAGAGCTTCATCATCTCCCCACGCCGGAGAGCGACCTACACCACGGCGCTTACCAACGAGTTGCGGTCGCGGGGTGTAACCTCGCTCTTCGCTACCGAGATCGATACCCACGTCGACGACGAACTGGTCGTTCCCGTGCCGGCCATCTCGGCGACGATGGACAATGGCATCCTGTTGCGCCACGTCGAGCTGCGCTCCTCGTTGCACCGCCTGGTTTCGGTGCTCAAGGTGCGGCAGCGGGCGACCGATCCCGCCATCCGCGGATTCGTCATAACCGAGAAGGGCATCGTCGTCAGCGGGCAGTTTCCCGCTGCATCCGGTCTGCTGACCGGGCGTGTTGATGCCGCGCCGCCCTCGTCCGGAGATGCCGCGTCGTGAAGACCGTGCTCATCGTCGATGACGAGCCCGCGATTCGGGCCATGCTGCGGGAGGTTCTGCATGATGAGGGCTACGCCGTGATCGAGGCGTCGAACGGCCGCGCCATGCTGGAGATTGTGCTGCGAGAGCGCCCTGACCTCGTGCTCATGGATGTCATGATGCCAGGCGGCGATGGCCGGGATGGCTACCGCGCCTTGCGCGCCCGGGCGGACCTGCCCGCGATTCCGGTGGTGATGATGAGCGCCGCGGTGAACCCGCACGGGCTTGATCCCTCGATCGCCGGCTTCCTCCGGAAGCCATTTGACCTCGACCAGTTGGTTGCCCTGGTCGCCGGCCTGATCGAATTTCCCAATTCGGACGGCGGCGCCTAGCCCGAATCAGGCTCATGCCACCAATGCTGGACTCCGGTCGCCCGGTGCGGCACTGCCGCACCGGGCGACATCGTCCTTTTGACAATAGATTGCTGTTGATCAGTGTCGGAATCACGGTCTGCTGGAGCGTGATGCCCCCACTCCCGGCCCGAAGGCTGAAAGGGGGAGATACGCAACACATGTCCGCTTGCACATGACAATAAGCCCCTCTCCCTGCGCACAGGGCCGGGCGCCCGCTTGCGGGTGGCGGTTTGGGGTGAGGGCTGGTCGCCACGGGAGCGCTGTTTTGCCTCTCCCCCTGTCAGAGCCCGACGGGTTAGGGGGGAGGAGGGCGCCGGCTGGGCGCGGAACGGTTTACCCGGAGTTCCCGTTACACGGCGAAGGTCGCGCCGCTCCTACCGCTCGCAACCTTCGCAACCTTCCATAACCTTGAACCCGGCGATGCGTTCGCTCCGCGTCGCTACGAAGCGCGCAGCTTGCCCTGCTGCCCGAACTGTTCGAGCTGCCGCATCAGCAGCCGCACGGCCTGCTCGTCCTGCTTCCGTAGCTCCTGCCAAATCTGATCGTTGGCGCTCCCGTCCCGCGCAAATTTCTGATAGGCCACCAACCCCTCCAGTTTCGACGAAAGCGCGGTAATCAGGTTGTAGACCTCGTTCTCAACAAGCGTCGTTTCCTGGCCGGAACTCTGGTTGCCGCTGCTCATGGCATTCCTTTCATCGCGATCCACAACACGCTTCGCGGTCGCCCGCTGTGGAGACCCTCGCAAAGGCAATGCCAGGGCCAGGATTCCGCGCCGAATCGGGTGTAGGCGCCGCCACCCGGCCCCGTCGTCATCGTGAAGAGAAAAGGTGTTTGGCTCCAGCAACGGCGATGATCCTCACGCCGTCGCCTACGTCGCTGGACATCTCCTGGCGCGCATCGTGCAACCGTGCCATATCATGAACGCGACCAGCGGCATGCGGCGCCGCGGGGCGCCGGTTCTCAACCAGGAGCAGCATCATGCAGGCAGATCCGCGAGTCCCTTCTGAAGAGCCATTGGAGATGCCGATTGGCGACGATGCCAACGAGGACCCCATGCAGTTCCCGTCCGATCCCGCCGATCGGGAAGACGTCATTGATGCCGGCGCGCCGGATAGCCCCGAGATGAACGTCCTCACCCTCGATGGCGACGATTTCCTGCCCAACCCCGATGAGTCCACGCGCCACACGCCGTAACCGACCGGCTTCCCGCTTCATAACGCGGTAGGCGCCCGGCGCGCGGAGTCACGGCGGAATCATCACGGCGCTCAGGGCGTCTGTGGCAGCATGTCACCAACGCTGACGCCGGCGCCCGGACCGCGCTCAAAAATCTCCTCAAGCTCGGTGGCCATGAACGGAGGAGCCAGGTGCCTGCCCTGGGCGCGGTCGAAGCCCATCTCCTCCAGCAGGGCAAGCTGCTCGCTGCTCTCCACGGCTCCGGCGGTCACCTGCATCCCGATTGCTTTGGCCATGCTTACCAGCGCTCGCACGGTGTCAACCTCGTGCTGATGCTCTTCGAGGGTTGAAACGCACGAGCCATTGATCTTGAGATCGTCGATGCTGAGCCTGGTGAGAGAGCCCAGAACCGTGGAGCCCTTCCCGAACTCGTCGATCGTCACCTTGACGCCAAGCCGTTTGAAGTCGTTCATCGCCTCGGCGATGACGCTCCAGTCAGCGAGGGCATCGTCTTCCTTGATCTCAAGGGCCAGGCTCAACGGGGAAAGGCCGGATTCCTGTAACGCCCGGGCCACATCATCAGCCAGGCCCGCCTGCCGGAATTGCCGCGGCGACAAATTCACGCTGACGTGAAGCTGGCGCGCGGCCGGATAGAGATCCTGCCACCGTCGCATTTGCCGGCAGGCTTCATTGATCACCCAGTTGCCGAGCGGAACGATAAGTCCCGTTTCGTCGGCCAGGCGGATGAAATCGGCCGGGTACAGCAATCCTCGTTCGGGATGATTCCAGCGCACCAGCGCCTCAACGGCCAGAATGTCCCGCGTCTTGATGTCGACCACCGGTTGATAGGCAACCTGAAACTCTCCATGCGCCAGGGCGCGCCGCAGGTCGGCCTCTCCAGCAATACGGTCCAGACTCTGCACGTCCGCGCGCGGGTCGTACACCGCGTACATGCCGCGGCCCTCGGCCTTGGCGCGGTAGAGCGCAATGTCTGCCGCCCGCAGCAGCAGATCAGGGGTCGAGAGCTCTGGCGAAGCGACCGCCACGCCGATGGTGCCTTCCACCGTCAATTCATAGCCCTTGACGTGAAATGGGATGCGCAGCGAGTCGAGCATCGTTGCCGCCATCGCTTCAACGTCGCTCTGGGAGAAATCCTCCAGCACCACCACGAACTCGTCGCCACCGAAACGCGCCAATGAGGCGTGTCCCCCGACGTGGGCCGAGAGGCGCTGGGCCACGGCCACCAGAAGCTCGTCGCCCGCCGCGTGACCAATCCCATCGTTGATGATCTTGAAGCGGTCGAGATCGAGAAAAAGGAGCGATATGGGTGCTCGATCCGCGTGCCCAAGGATCGCCTCCAGGCGATCGATACAGAGCCGCCGGTTCGGCAGGCCGGTCAGCGAATCATAGAAGGCGAGATGATGCAGCTCGGCCTCGGCAGCTTTCCTCTCCGTGATGTCAGTCTGCACGCCATGCCACAGCTGCCTCCCCCCACCAGCGCTTTCGACGAACACCGCCATGTCCCGTAGCCAGACCGCTCTCCCGCTCGTTGCGATGACTCGGTATTCAACGGCCAGGGGTTCGTGCGTCGCGATCGAGTGCGCTACCGCGCCGCGCACACGCTCCTGGTCGACCGGGTGGACCAGCGTCAGCCAGAACTCCGGATGCGCGACAAAGTCCTGTGCCGTGACGCCGAGCATCTCCTCGACCTGCGGGCTCACGTACAGGACGGTCGGCGCGTCGCCATAGAGAAGCGCGTAGGTGATCGCCGGAATGGTTTCAACAATCTGGCGAAATGCATCGGTGTTCATCGGGGCATGCCGCGTAACAGCCTGGTCTTCCCCAAGGCGCGATGCTCGCCCGCCCGGCCGCGGTGGATCGTCGGGGAACCGTTGCAGAGAGCGGCTGGCAATCTCAGCCGCCTGACGCACCCTCGATTTCTGCAGTTCCGAAGGCTTGCTGGCATCCTGATGGTAGACGACGATAACCCCGGCAACCTTCCCCGAGGCGGTGTCAAGGATCGGCGCGGTGAGCCAGATGTGCTGTTCAAGATCTCTGCCAATCCTGGTCAACCGCGCCAATGGCCCATCGATGGCGGCAGCATGGCGGGAGAACACGTCGGCACGTGGCCGAACACCGGGCCCTGCATCCGCAAGCTCCTCCGCAATCTCTCCGTTCATGGTCGCCATGAGCTGCGGGGGCAGGCTGGGGCCAGCGACATGACGAAATCGCGTTCCATTCTGATTCAGGAGCAAGATCGAACACAAGCTATGTTCGATGTCATCCTCTATAAGGAGGCAGAGTCCATCGAGGACTGCATGGCGTGAATCTCCAGCGGCAACGAGCTCGAGCACACGCTGCTGGTGCGCGAGTTCCTCCTCCCGTCGTCCTGGACCCGCCTCTGCCGCATAACTGATCCGCACAAGTTCCACCCCTTCAGGGAGCTGCTTCGCTCCAGACGCGCCGTGGTGGATCGACAACCTCACACCATGTTCTGATCGAATCGAATCGAGGTCTCGGACCCTGGCTACCGCCATGCAACATCGTTGCCAGAGGGAATACTAAATGACATTCACGAACGCTGGCCGCCGCACGGCCAATCATATAAGGAAATATACAATTTTTGAGAAACGTACCATATAATTCCCTGGCATTTCTCAACCCACGGCAGATGCCCGCCTCGATTTTGGCAACAGAACCGGGTCTTCATCGGCCAAGGAAGCATGATGGTGGTTGTACCCTCACACGGCGGGTATTGATGCCGGCACAAGCGGCGCGGTCATCGGTCTCTTGCGCGACGCGGGCTGGCATGGGACGTGCACGGCGCACTACAGGCGTTTCGCCTTATCATGTGCCACACGCGATCACCTCGGCTCAAGAGTTCACCGGAGCAACTCGACGGCTTGAAGGTGACAGTCAGGAGGCGCCGGCGCCAGAGCCTCAGACCACGGATCTGACGAATTCCCACTTCCATGACAACATGCTAGACGCCTCCGCCTCCGCACGGCCGTCAGGCCCCGGGTTTCGTCCCTATACACACGGCCAATTTTCTCGCTGGAACAATCAAGCGGCCGGGAGCGAGTACGCCCCTTGACAGAAAGGAATTGCTGTATTATCATAGGCAAGTAATCGAATTTGAGGAGGAAACAGCGAACGAAAATCACGAACGGGTGTGTATGGATGGCATTGTAGTCAATACACCTCATTAAGTGATGTACGCTGAAAAGGAGCAAATCATGACCTGGGACGGGTGCGAGACAACATAAGCCGGCGTCAAGAACCACGCCTGCTTGCCTGCCACGAGATTCGCAATGGAAGGAGCTCCTCGATGACTTGGGACCATCACGAAACCATCTAGTCCGAAACACTGCTCACACCGTTTGAACATCGAACGATCAACGATCAAAGGAGACCAATCATGACCTGGGACAACAATCAGACCTTCGAGAGCGTCACCTGGAAGAACACCACGTTCGAGAGTGTCACCTGGAAGTAGCACCGAACCTCAGAGAAGGAGAGCAACGATGACCTGGGACAACAATCAGACCTTTGACAGCGTCACTTGGAAAAACACCACTGTCGAGAGCGTCACCTGGAAGAACACCACCACGCTCGAGAGTGTCACCTGGAAATAATTTCGCCCAACACGGAAGGAGGCCGACCATGACCTGGGATGCCAACGAGAATTCGAGCCCGATCAGCTTCGACAGCGTCACTTGGAAGTAGCCTTCGCTACAGACCTTGGTACACCTTCTTGCCCCTCGAGAGTGTCTGGCATGATCCTCTGTAGCCAGGTCGGTGGCGAGTATGAAGGTCTTCGCGCTCTTGATTGAGACTTGGAATCGCGTCCGATAGGCAAATCTCTATTATTGCCTGATGGATTCCTCAGAACCAAACACCGGTTGCGGAAAGAAGAGGTAAACTGGCCGGGGTGGAATTGGACTAACTGTATCCAGCGATCCCCAAAGGTTCCGCACCGTGAGCGAACTTCCTCTTAGAACACAAATCTATACTGTTCTGCTTGTTCTGATCACCATAGTGGCATCAGCGTCTACGTGGGTTCTCTCTCGCCAGGTTCTCGATCAGGCGCATCTCATCACCGCGGCGATCCTCCTGATTATGATTTTGGCCGCCGAGGTGCTCGATGTCTCCTTTCCTCACTCGGTGATCCCCTTCCATATTTCCGTTTCGGCAGCCTTCTGCTTCGCCGCGGGGCTGACGGCTGGCCCCGTTGTCGGCTGCATCGTCGTCGCCCTGGCGCACTTCCTGGACGGCCTCTACGTCCGGCGGGAAATGATCAAGATCGTCGTGAACTCTGCTGGTCTGGGACTTTCGACGCTTGCCAGTGGCCTGGTCTATCTGGAGTTTTCCAATTCGGCCCAGTCCACCCTGGGCAGCCCACAGAATCTGATCACTGCGACTGGGGCGGCAACGGTCTACACGCTCGTTAATACCGTAACGCTGGCGCTTATTGTGTCCCCGATCATGGGCATGAGCGCATTCCAGATGTGGAGTTCCAACTTTAGCGCCCTCTTTGTCGAATTGCTGACCCTGGCGCCTCTCGGCAGCCTCATTCCTGTGCTTGCCAGTGAGAATCCTCTCGCCATCGTCCTCCTCATCGTCCCACTGCTGATTGGCCCCCATCTCGCATTCAAAGGTATCCAGCAAGCCCAACACGAGACGCGGATTACCATGGAGGGACTCGCCGACGCGCTGGAGCGCCGCGATCCCTACACCTACCGTCACTCGATTCGGGTTGCCGACTACGCGCGCCTCATGCTCAGCACGATGCCTCATATTCCGCAACCGACCA
>JBBRVX010000045.1:0-27050 GCA_038246475.1 Thermomicrobiales bacterium
AGATCGAGCTACCCGACCGCATGGAAAACATGGGCGCGCAGCTGGTGCGGGAAGTGGCGTCCAAGACCAAGGACATCGCCGGTGACGGCACCACCACCGCCATCGTTCTCGCCCAGGCCATCGTCCATGAGGGGATGCGCAACGTCGCCGCTGGCGCCAACGCCATGCTCCTCAAGCAGGGCCTCAACCTGGGCGCTGATGCGGTCGTTGCCTACATCAGGGAACTCTCCACCCCGGTCAAGGGCAAGGAAGAGATCGCCCAGGTGGCGGCCATCTCCGCCGCCGACCAGGAGATTGGGGATCTCATCTCCGAAGTCATGGAGAAGGTCGGCAAGGATGGGGTCATCACCGTCGAGGAGTCCAAGGGTCTCGAGTTCGAGACCGAGTACACCGAGGGGATGCAGATCGACCGCGGCTACCTTTCACCATATCTGGTCACCAATCCAGAGCGGATGGAAGCCGAGCTCGAAGCGCCTTTCATCCTGATTACCGACAAGAAGATTTCGGCGATCCAGGACATCCTGCCTGTGCTCGAGCTGGCCGTGCGCCAGGGCAAGCCGCTAGTGATCCTCGCCGAGGATGTCGATGGGGAGGCGCTGGCCACCCTGGTCGTCAACAAGCTGCGCGGCACCCTGAATGTTCTCGCGGTGAAAGCCCCGGGCTTCGGCGACCGCCGCAAGGAGATGCTGCGCGATGTCGCCGCGGTGACCGGCGCGCAGGTGATCTCCGAGGAGATCGGCCGCAAGCTCGACGGCGTGACCGAGGCGGACCTCGGCAGCGCTCGCCGCGTCGTCTCCTCCAAGGATGACACCACCTTCATCGAAGGCGCGGGCGATTCCGACACGATCAAGGGCAGGATCGATCAAATCCGGGCCCAGATCGAGAACACGACCTCGGACTTCGATCGCGAGAAGCTGCAGGAGCGGCTGGCCAAGCTGTCCGGCGGCGTGGCGGTGATCAAGATCGGCGCGGCCACCGAGACCGAGCTGAAGGAGAAGAAGCACCGGGTCGAAGACGCGCTGAGCGCGACCCGCGCCGCGGTTGAGGAAGGGATTGTGCCGGGCGGCGGCGTGGCCCTGATCAACGCCATTACCGCGCTGGACGCGGTGCAGGCTGAAGGTGACGTCATGACCGGCGTCAACATCCTGCGCCGCGCCCTGGAAGCGCCGTTGCGCGGCATCGTCAGCAACGCCGGCATGGACGGCGGCGTGGCCATCGCCCTGGTTCGCCGTGCCCAGACTGAGCAGACGAACGCGAACATTGGCTACGACGTGATGGCCGAGCGGTACGTCGATATGCTGCAGGCTGGCATCATCGATCCGGCCAAGGTGACCCGCTCGGCGGTGGAGAACGCGGCGAGCATCGCCGGCATGATCCTCACCACCGAGGCGCTCATCTCCGACAAGCCGGAGAAGGCGGGCGCGGGCGGCGGCGGCATGGACGGCATGGGTGGTATGGGCGGCATGGACTACTAGGCCGCTCGTCCCATCACACCGAAAAGCAGAAGAGCATTGGGCGCCCGAGCATGCGGGCGCCCAACGTTTTTTACCCACCGGAGCAGGGCTTCGGCTCCGCTTCAGGCCAATCATACGAAATCTGGGTGAGCAGTTCCGGCGCCGCGGCGAGCCCTCACCCCCTAACCCCCTCTCCCAGTGCGCTGGAGAGAGGGGGGAACGAACCAAGCACTTCAGTGAAAGCGGCAGTCTTTATCCGCATTCCGTTTCAGGTCTCGCTCGCTACACAGGCGAGGCCCGCAAGACCGATCATATCCAGACCATGAGATGATCATCCGGCTCCATGGTGGATCGCGCAACGGCCCAGGTGGGTCGCATCATTGGGAGACGCTATGAACGAACTCGCTTCTACCCCTTTAAAGAGCAACGCCGAAGCTGGCATGACGCACCGCTTCGTCGAAACCAACGGCATCCGCATGCACATCGCCGAACAGGGTGCGGGGCCGCTGGTGCTGCTGCTGCATGGCTTCCCAGAATCCTGGTACTCGTGGCGGCATCAGATGCGCGCCCTTGCCGATGGCGGGTACCGGGCGGTGGCTCCCGACATGCGGGGCTATGGCCAGACCGATCGCCCTAGCGATGTGCGTGACTACACGCACCTCCATTTCGCCGGCGATGTAATCGGCCTGCTCGATGCCCTGGGCGAGGAGCGCGCGGTGGTGGTCGGCCACGACTGGGGGGCGCCCGTGGCCTGGAACACGGCGCTCTTTCGCCCCGACCGGGTGCGGGGAGTCGTGGGCTTGAGCGTGCCGTACACGCCGCGGGGGCCGGTGAGCATGCTTACGGCAATGCGGACGGCCATCGGCGAAGGCTTCTACATGGTCTTCTTTCAGGAGCCGGGCGTCGCCGAGGCCGAGCTCGAACGGGACGTGCGCGCCACGATGCGCCGCTTTCTCTACACCGCATCGGGCGATGCCCCAGCGCTGAGCGGTGCAGCGCGAGACGATGGCAGCTTCCTCGACGCCATGATCGATCCGGCAACACTGCCGGTCTGGTTGACCGAGGCCGATCTCGATTACTACGCGGCGGAGTTCACGCGGACGGGCTTCACCGGCGGCCTGAACTGGTACCGCACTATCGACCTCAGTTGGGAGCTGATGGCCCCCTGGCAAGAGGCCGTGGTCACGCCGCCGGCGCTCTATATCGTCGGCGATCGCGATCTGGTCTTCCAGTTTCCGGGGATGGATCAGCTCATCCCCGCGCTGCCCGCGTTCATCCCGAACTTGACGCGCACGGTTGTCCTCCCCGGCTGCGGCCACTGGACCCAGCAGGAGCGTCCGGAAGAGGTCAATGCGGCCTTGCTGAAATTTCTTGGCGGCTTGAACGGCGCCTGACCAGGCTCGGCTAAGCGTGCCACCCGGCCCTGGAGAGGCCCGGCCCACACAAGGCCTGCCACGCCACACCCAAGGGTCACGTCGGAGCAGTGTTTCCTAGCACCCCGCCTGGCAGACGCCCGGTCCGCCGGGAACATCCCCGCTCTGGCAGCAGGTGAGCCCGTCATCGCACGGCGCTTCCGTGCCGGTGTCGCAGGCGCAACCGGCACTGGTGCAGACCACCGGTGGCGGCGGTACGTCGCCGCAGACGCCCGTGTCGTCGCAGAAGCCGGAGCAGCAGCCGGCGCAGCTATCGCCCCAGTTGCAGGTGGAGTCGCAGCCGACGCCATTGTCGGTGCAGGGCGGCGGCCCGCAGAAGTCGGGTGCCTGGCAGGTGCCCGAGCCGCCGGGAATCGAAGGATCGGTCTGGCAGCAGATCAGGCCGTCGTCGCAGGCGCCTTCCACGCCGCCGTTGCAGGGGCAGGTCTCGCCGGTGCACGGCGGTGGCGCGCAGTTGGCCTCCGCCGTGCAGGTCCCCGCGCCGCCTGGGATCGACTGGCCATCCTGACAACAGACCAGCCCGTCGTCGCAGGCCCCTTGCACCCCGCCATTGCAGGCACATCCTTCGCCCGTGCAGGGGGGCGGCGCGCAGTTCGCCTCGGTCTCGCAGGTTCCGGCGCCACCAGGAATCGACTCGCCCTCCTGACAGCAGACCAGGCCATCATCACAGGCGCCCTGGACGCCGCCATTGCAGGCGCATCCCTCGCCAGTGCAGGGCGGGTTGCATTCCGCCTCGGTCTGGCACGTTCCCGGCCCGCCCGGCGTGCCGGTCGTGCCGCAACAGACGAGTCCATCGTCGCAGGGCGACTGGGTCCCTGTCGTGCAGTCGCAGCCCGCGCCCGTGCAGGGGGGCGGCGCACACTCCGCTTCTGTTTGGCACGTTCCCGCGCCGCCGGGGATCGACTCGCCTTCCTGGCAGCAGACGAGCCCCTGATCGCAGTTCCCCTGCACGCCGCCGTTGCAGGCGCATCCCTGAGCCGTGCACGGGGGATTACACTCGGCCTCGGTCTGGCAGACGCCGGGGCCCCCTAACGCTGAGGTCGTGCCACAGCAGACGAGGCCACTGTCGCACAGAGATTGTGTACCCGTCGTGCAGGCGCAGCCGTCGCCTGTGCAGGGCGGCCCGGGCGAATCGGCGCAGACGCCATCGGCATTGCAATAGTTGGAGCAGCAATTCGGGCAGGATTCGGCCGTGCCGCAGGAGCGAGGGCATGCGCGGTCATTGGCCCGACACTCGTCCGGATAGCAGACGGCCTCCGGCTGGCAGACGCCCGGACCGCCCAGGAGATCGGTCGTCGGGCAGCAGACCAGCCCGTCGTTACACGGTGACTGGGTCCCCGTGGAGCAGACACAGCCCTGATCGCCACAGGCGGGCGCAGGCGTTGGCGTGGGTCCGGATGGCACGGCGGTCGGGCCAGAAGGCGCGGCCGTCGGCAAAGACCCGTTGCTCGGCGGGGCAACCGTGGCCGCGTTTTGTGGGGCCGCTGCCGGGCAGATGTTGGAGAATGCCTTTTGCGCCGCGGCATGAATATAGGTATCGCCAGAAATCGCCTCCTCCGGCGCTGGCAGCAGGTTCCCCAGGTTCTGGGAGATAAACGCGGCTTCGTCGTCGGCGAACTTCTCGAGGTCGTCCTGCGAGCGGAAGATGGCGACGGTGGCGAAATCGCCATCCTCGTCTTCGACCGTGAAGTAGGCGACGAACCCCGGCGCCTTGCAGGCTGCTTCGACGTAGCCCGCCTGCAACGCCTTGCGCACTCGGCCGGTCGGACCATCGAGCGCGTAGCGCCGGATGATGGTGTAGAGCGGCTTCTCCTCGGCTTGCGCCTGAACGAGAGCCTGGGCCCGCTCAGGCCGCAGCCCGCTCGCGGCCAGCAACGAGGCCGAGGCTGCCGCCCCAGCCCGGCGTAAGGCGTTGCGACGCGAAAGCCGGCCAGCGAGCGTTCTCGCCAGATTATCGAACCGTTGCGCGTCCATTCCGCCTCCATCCTGTCGAGCATCGAACTGATTGGCCAGGGTCACGGCGGCCAACCCAGCTCTTCGGGCCGGTCACATCTCCCTAACGCGGGGCGAAACAGATGCGGGGTCGCTCAAGGGTACTCTGCCGGCGCGGCAGTGTGCCGCGCTGGGCTATGGGCTATGGGCTTTGGGCTATCCGCCTGCGACTCACGACTCACGACTAGCCGTCTGGCCGTCTACAAGCCACACCGGGCAGAGGAGTTCAGCAGGGCGCAGCGCAGCGGAAATCGGGCCCGCCTATGTCACAGAAACAGATCACGCAGACCAGGCCGGCGGGGCAGGCGATTCCCGGACCACATGCTGAAATGGTATTGCAAGGTTCGGTGAGCGGGAGCACTACGCACGCGGATTGACCGTTGACTGCCGAGGTGCAGCTACAGGTTCCCGTTGCGCCGCAGCGACCACCCCCTGTCGCCGGACACTGGATTGGGGTGTCGCAGGACGCCACGCAGGTCTGGTCGAGACACGACTGTCGTTTGGGGCAGCAGCGCCCGGCACAGAACCTCCGCTTCTTCTAGCGACAGCGCTTCTTCTTGCTCCTCTTCCTGGCATCGGCGTGCTCTACGGCGCCAAGCGTCAGGAGTGCGCCTGCTGCCAGACGGCCGAGCCTGAGGCGGCGGGTCAGCGTGTCAAAAGCAGAACCGTTCATGCATACCCTTGCATATGAGCGGACGCACGTGATGGCGACGAGCAACTGGTTGCGTTGCTCGTGGCGTGATTCATCGTGCGGCGCTGATGGGCGAGAGTCAAGGGGTGATTCTCTCTTGAAGCGGCGGGAATGATCAGGATGGCGATCATCTGCATTCCGGATCCGAGGCGTTGCTTGCTGCCCTTCCCCCGTCAGCCATGGCGATGAGCGAGGGACCCGTGAC
Source organism: Thermomicrobiales bacterium (assembly GCA_038246475.1). Lineage (GTDB taxonomy): Bacteria > Chloroflexota > Chloroflexia > Thermomicrobiales > UBA6265 > JACCXM01. The sequence continues at coordinate 5,776 of JBBRVX010000045.1, forward strand.
CGTGAGCCGCGGGGCGGACGCCGCACGTCCGCGTCCCGTTCGGGTAAGTTTGCCAACTTTGCCAACTCTGGGGGGTGCGGCGGTTTGGCAACGTTGCCTGAACCCCGAACCGCCCCTCTTGTCAAACACCCCAATACGCATTATTCTATCGATCGGTTGATTATCAATTGTGACGGAGCGCCTGTGAAACGCGAGCCGACCGGGAAGAGTCCAGGGCGGCCTCCCACGTCCGAGATCGCAGCGGGAGAACGCCGGTCTCAAATCCTGCATGTGGCCGGGGACCGGTTCAGCCGCTTTGGCTATGGTGGGGCATCGATTGGCGACATTGCGCGGGAGACAGGCATCAGCAAAGCTTCGTTGCTCCACCATTTCGGCAGCAAGGAGGCGCTCTATGCCGAGACGATGCGGAGCACCCTCGACCAGATCGCCATGGCCATTCGTTTCACGGTCGCGGAGGCGGTGTCGCTCCCCGAACAGTTGCTGCGGCTGGCCGAGGTCGCCATCGTTGCCTTGCAGGGGGAAGGGGATCTGGGGGGCTGGATACGAGACGCGGAAGAGCACCTTTCCCTGGAAGAGCTGACCAGCGTCCGCGCCGGCCATGCCCGGGTGATGCACGAAGTTGAAGTCGCCATACACGAGGGGATGACACGGGGTGAACTGGCGGCGGGTGATCCGCGCTTCCTCGCTCATGCATTCTGGGTGCTGCTGGAAGGGTTCGGCGGCCGGGAAGGGATCGCCGCCGGCTTTCAGGGGAAACACGAAACCGCGCAAGCCGTCGTCGATCTTTTCCTGCATGGGGCCACAACATCCTTCCAACAAGCCTCTGGCTAAACGTTGTGTAGCGCGGAACCTATCAAACAGAAAGATGGGGGGTGTATCGTTCTGAGCAATTAATCATTCGATCGTTCGATTGAATACGAGTGGTCCCGATTCTGGAAGGAGAACCAGCGTGGAACGAGTTAGCCTGGCGTTGATGAGCCTCCCCGTGTGGGGACGCATCGTCCTGATCGCTTTTCTGTTCTTGGGCATCGTGGGTGGATCCGGGCGGGCGGGAGCAACGCCAGAGGTGCCAAGCCGCGTCTACACCAGCCTCGGTTTCACCGAGCATACGCTGGCAACGCCCGCGGGGGAACTCGTGTACTACGAGGCTGGCTCGGGTCCGCCGCTCGTCTTTCTGCACGGCATCGGGGGTGGGGCATCCTCCTGGACCTGGAGCAAGATCGCACCCGCGTTCACCGGCGACTACCGGGTCGTGGTCGCCGACTGGGTCGGCTGGGGAGCCTCCGAACATCCAGCGCGGTACCAGCTTTTTGATGATTACGTCGGCCAGTTGGATGCGCTGCTGACCGAGATCGGGGAGCCAGCGACGCTAGTCACCCAGACCGCCGCGGCGGGATTCGCCGCCGAGTTGGCAGAGACGCAACCCGATCGCGTTTCCGGCATCGTCTTCATGACCCCTTCCGGCGGCATCGAGTTCGGCGAGAATGTCACCGATCCCTTTTTTGCCGCCACCTTCACTCCCATTGCCAGCACGGAAGGGGTCAACCGCGCCTTCTATGAGCTCGTTTTTCACCGCCCGGAGTTCATCCGCTTCTTCTTTACCGGGACTGGCTACGCCGATCCGGCTGCCGTTGGAGACGATATGGTGGACGCCTTCACCGCCTCCGCGCAACAACCGAACGCGTCGTATGCCGCGCTGCCCTTCCTGGCCGGCCGGGTGAGCTATGACTTTGCCTCCTACCTCGAGGACATCGACGTGCCGGCGGCGATCATGTGGGGCGCCCAGGAGCAAGAGATCGGGCCGGAGGTGCGCGATGGTCTGGCCGCCCTGCGTCCCGACGTGCCGCTGGTTCTCATCCCGCGGTCGAGCCTCAACTTCGAGCTGGAGCGCCCAGCGGAGACGATCGAGGCGCTGAAGATAGTGCTGGCGACGCTGACGGCGTCGCCAGCCTGAGCCGCATCCCGGCCTGATCGCGTGTCAGGCGAGGGAAAGCCGCATGACTTCCCCTCGCCCGCGCCTGCCATTTCACGCGGCGGCAGCGGCGATCCCGGAGGCGGAGCCCGATGACGCCCCTTCCGTGACCAGCTTCCGCAGCGAGAGCACGTGGAGCAGAAGCGAGAGCGGCACGATGAAGGCTGGCACCAGCACCAGCGGGAAGGCGACCGGGAAGATGGCGGCGTCAAGCGGTTGATAGCCGAGCGCCGCCCGCTCCATCCAGGCCGGCGACCCGCCGAAGAAGGCGGCCGCGGGGCGTACCAGCAGCGACGAGCCGATGCCCACCGCGATCACCAAATCGGCCAGACCGGCCGCGTTCCAGGCCCAGGCCGCTGGCGTTGCCAGTGGGCGGCGCCGGAACCAGAGCAGGGCCACCGCCATGGCACTCACGCCGACAAACAGATCTCCCCAACCCGCCGGGATGGCAAAGTAGCCCGGCAGGGCGCCATAGGTCGCGGCAAGCAGGAAAGCGCCTCCCACGATCCGATAGACCTGCGCGCCGATCAGCCAGCTCTGGGGCACGGCGGCCAGCAGGCGCTGGCCGCTGGCGGTTCGCACGACCAGCCAGTAGGCGGAAGCCGCCAGGGCTACGATCAGCAAGGGAAGGAGAAGCGCCGGGAGGGCGAGCGGCGCGAACGACAGCACGAGCGCCCCTCCTACCCAGACCGCCAAAGCGCCAGCCAGCCAGCGGTCGACCCTGGCGATGCGCCGGGAACCATCCTGGTCGTCCGGACCCGAACTGAGCACCCCTGGCATCCGCGCCAGACGGCGCACGCCAATGACGACGGCCAGAAGACAGGCAATCGCGGTGAAGACGATGAGCGCGGCAACGACGTTGGCCAGAACTTCGGTGGTCATCAGGACTCCTGTTCACGCAACTGATGCGAATTACCGTTTGCCAAAAGAGACCGATCGGTCTTTTATTCGAGCAAGAGAGAAGAAGCGCTCAGCAGCGGACCGCCCGCTCGAGATAGTCGAGGAGATGGTCAGCCGCCCACTGCAGGTGTCGGCGATCATCGGAGAGTTTCGTCAGCATCAGCGCTCCTTCCAGGCTGGCCACGACGACGCTGGCCAGCGCGGCGGCATCGATGTCCGGGCGAGCCTCGCCGCGCTCCTGGCTCTCTCGCAGGACGGCCGCTAGCCGCCCCTGCCACTCCTCCGCCACCGCGTGCGCGCGCGCCCGTAGGGCCGGGTTGGTGTCATCGCTGTCGATGGCGGCGTTGAGCACGGGACATCCGCCGGCCAGGGGTGGTCGTTGCGCGTAGCCGCGAAACGTCTCGATGAAGGCGCGCACCACGCTGATTCCTTGTTCCTTCCAAACCGGGGCGAAGCGCCGCGCCAGCACGCCGGTGGCGTAATCGAAACTCGCCAGCGCCAACTCCTCCTTGCTGGCGAAGTGGTTGTAGATGCCTCCTTTCTTCAGCCCGGTGGCGGCCATGATGTCGGAGATGGCCGCTCCTCCCACGCCTTGCACGTTGAAAACATCCGCCGCACGAGCCACGATCAGCGCTCTCGTCGATTCCCCTTTACGCACAGCATTACCTCTCATTTAAGACCGATCGGTCTCTTTTCAGCATACAAGAACGACCGGGTCCGGGTCAAGTGGCGAGGGGGCAGTCGGGAGACAGGTGACGGAGGACGGAGGACGGAAGACGGAAGACGGAGGACGGAGGACGGAGGATGGAGGACGGAGGATGGAGGACGATGGTCGTTCGCTGATGTCCCAACGTTCCATCACCCGTCACCCGTCACCTGTCACCCCTTCACCGCTCCCAGCGTAAAGCCGGCGATGAAGCGGTCGAGGAAAAGGTTGTAGAGGAGGGCGATGGGGATGGCCACCAGCGCGGCGGCGGCCATCAGCGATTGCCAGAAGTAGACATCGCCGCGGATCAGCTCAGTTGTTACCCCGATCGAGATCGTCTTCTGTTGGGACGAGGTGACGAAGGCCAGGGCATAGACAAACTCATGCATGGTCAGCGCCACGCTGAAGACGATCACCGTCAGCAGCCCCGGGACGGACACGGGCAGGACGGTGCGCCAGATGGCTCCCAATCTACTGTAGCCGTCGATCATGGCCTGCTCTTCGATGTCACGTGGAATCGACTTGAAGAAGCCCATCAGCAGCCAGGTGCAGAAGGGGATGGTGAAGCTTGGATAGACGACCACCATGGCCCACCAACTGTTGCGCAAGCCCAGGTCTGCCACCACCCGGGAAAGGGGGATGAAAAGGAGCGTCGGTGGCACGAGGTAGACCAGAAAAATGGCAATGCCCAGACCTTCGCCCCACTTTCCGGCCAGCCGGGTGAGGCTGTAGGCGGCCGGCACCGCGCCAATGAGCGTGATCAGCACCACCAGCACCGAGACGACCAGCGTATTGCGGACGAAGGTCAGATACTGTGTCTTTTCCAAGAGATAGGTGATGTTTCCGAGCGTCGGCGGATCGTTGTAAAGGAAGGGGTTGTTGTTTGGATTATAGAGATCGGTGTTCTGCTTGAAAATCGTGAGGATCATCCAGGCAAATGGCAAGGCGGCGAACAGTGCGAAAACGACCGCGGTGGTGTAGAGAACGCCGCGGCCCGCGATGCGACGGACGCGGGGTGATGGGTGATGGGTGATGGGTGATGGAGAGACGACGTTACGGGATGGTGGCTTCATAGGGGAATGGTTCCTCGTGGAGTCGGGCCGAAAGCGAATTGCGGAGCGCGATCAATTGCTTATTCACGGACGCGGCGAGGTCAAGCAGCGGCTGGATGCGTTCATGTGGCGCGTAGCCTAGGCGCGGGATCGACTCGAGATACGTCTCAACCTCCGCCAGCGATGCCCTGGCGATTGAGAGGAAGTGCAAATACTCGCGCAGATGATGTCGGTTCTGGCCCTCCGCGATGTTGGCAGGTACCGAAACCGCGGCGCGCTGCATCTGACTCGAGAATCCATACGTCTCAGATTTCGGGAATACTCGAGTGAGCTCGTAAATCCCAACAACCAGATCCATCCCCGCCTGCCAAACCCGCAAGTCCCGAAAACTTTGGATCGCCATCATCTTCGCCTCCCATCACCCATCACCCATGACCCATGACCCGTCACCCCACCGTCTCCGTCCGCCGCGCCAGCCGCAGCATCATGGCGGCGACGCCCACGAGCACCGGGAAAAGGAAGAGCGCGATGGCGGCGCCTTGCCCCAGGTTGCCGCCATCGATCCCCTTGAAGTAGGCCCAACTAGCGAGCACCTGGGTCGCGTCAGTGGGGCCGCCGCGGGTGAGGATGTAAACGACGATCATGTCGGTGAAGGAGAAGACGATGCCGTACAGGACCGCTACCGCCATGATTGGCAGCAGCAGCGGGATGCGAATGGCGAAGAGCTGGCGGAAGAACCCGGCGCCATCGACATTCGCCGCGTCCTTGATGTCCTGCGGGATGGCCGACAGCCCCGCCAGCAGAATTACGGTGGCCAGCGGCAAGGTGCGCCAGACGTAGATCAGCGTCACCGAAAACCGGGCCCGGTCGGGGTAGGCCAGCCAGAGCGCGTTCGTTCCGTACCAGTCCGTCCCGAGTGGGCTGCCGACGCCCAGGAGGCCGACCTGGCGCAGAACGTAATCGATCGGGCTATAGACATTGTCGAGGGTCCAGAGCCAGCCGAGGACGCCCAACGCGATGGGCGTCGTCCAGGGCAGCAGCACCAGAAAGCGCACCAGCCGCTTCCCCTTGAAGTCGGCCATCAGCACGAGCGCCAGGATGTTGGCCAGCACCAGCACGATGATCTGCGAGACGATCGTGAAGAAGAAGGTGTTTTGCAGCGCCGTACGAAACGTCGCGTTGGCGAGGGCATCCTGGAAATTCTTCAGCCCGACGAAGTCGATGCTCTGATCCCCGACCGTGACGTCGCTGAGGCTGTAGAGGATTGCCAGGACCAGAGGAATGCCGACCAGGGCAATGATGTAGATGACGGCGGGCAACAGCAGCAGGGGAGCCAGCACGTTCTCGCGGTCGAGCAGGTAGCGGCCCTCCCTCCGCTCCGGCAGCTCTGCCGCTTCGACGCGGGTCCCGGCGCTCATGGTTGTCGACCAGCCGGATCGAGGCGGAGCCCGGTTTCGGCATGAAAGCGCTTGAGATCCCGTCTTCGCACGGCGAACTCGGAGAGCGCGCCGACGTCGTAGGCAATCTCGGCATTCGCCGGGAAGCGGGCCACCGCCTTCGCGGGGCCGATCTCGCCATACAGCAGACGTTCCGCGCCGAGGTACTCGGTGCGATGGATGTGGAACGGGAAGCGGGCCCAGTCGTCGCCCATACTCCCGTCCGGCAGCCAAGGCAGGAAATGCTCCGGGCGAAAGCCGAGCAGCTCTCCGCCGTTCGGGGCCGGGACCAGGTTCATCGGCGGCGAACCAAGAAACGTGGCCACGAAGGTATCGGCCGGTTCGTCATAAATCTCGTAGGGCGTGCCGAGCTGGCGGATGCGCCCGCTCTCCATCACGGCGATGCGGTCGCCCATCCCCATGGCCTCGACCTGATCGTGGGTGACATAGATCGTGGTGGTGCCAACCCGGCGCTGGAAGCCCTGCAACTCATCGCGCGCCGAGGCTCGCCGCTGGGCGTCGAGGTTGGAGAGGGGCTCGTCCAGCAGAAAGACGGTCGGCTCCCGCACGAGGGCGCGGGCCAGCGCTACCCGCTGCCGCTGCCCTCCGGAAAGCTGGCGGGGCTTGCGATCCAGCAAGCCGTCGATGCCCAGAATGCCCGCCGCCCAGGCGATCCGCTCCTCCTGCTCGGCTCTTGGCAGCTTGGCCGCCTTGAGGGGAAAGGCGATGTTGTTGCGCACGGTCATGTGCGGATAGAGCGCGTAGCTCTGGAAGACCATCGCGATCTGGCGCGCGCGCGGGGGCAGATCGGTGACGACGCGTCCCCCAATCAGCACATCGCCGTTGGTCGGCGGCTCCAATCCGCCGATCATCCGCAGCAACGTCGTCTTGCCGCATCCTGACGGCCCCAACAGGACGAGAAACTCGCCATCCGTCGAGGCCAACGTGATGTCGTCGACCGCCGGCGTGCCGTCAAACCGCTTGCTGAGGTTCCGGACCTCGATGATGGCCATGGCTAGACGAGGGTGATGGGTGACGGGTGATGGGTGGTGGGAGGACGGGAGACGGCAAGACGGCAAGACGGCAAGGGAGAGTCGTACGTCGTAAGTCGTGAGTCGTTGGCCAACCGCTGACAGCCGATCGCTGACAGCCGATGTCCTGGCCCCCCATCACCCCATGACCCCATCATCCAATTACCCGCCGTCCATCACCCATCACCCATCACCCCGTCTTACGCCCCGCCGCCCATGAGCCCCTCGGAGCGCCATTTCTCAAAGATGGCGTTGATCTCCTGTTCGGCCTGCGCGACCGAATCCTCGGGGCTCTGCTGCCCCTGGGCGGCGCGGGCCATCATGTTGGGCAGAATTGGTAGGGCGAAGATCTCGCCCATGGCCGCGTTGGCCGGCCCCGGGTGGCCCAGATTGGTCGTCCAGTCGTTGGCCGTCTTCAGGAGCGATAGCTTGTCCACGGGGTCCGAGCCGTACGGGTCGGCGTCGAGCCAGCCTTCCAGCTCGGGCACAGTCGCCGGCCAGGCCGGGAAGTTGTACAGCTCGCTCTGCTCGCAGGCCAGGGTGTAGTTGTCGACGAGGTGTAGCAAGAACTCCCTCGCCGTGTCGGGATTCTTCGCGTAATTCGGAATCATCGAGATGAAAACGGCGTGCCCGTGCGCCAGGGCGCCTTCTTCGCCGGCCGGGCCGACGATTGGCGTGCGGAAGAAGATGTCGGCGCCCGTCTCCGGCTGGTCTCGCATCGCCGTGCGATAGGCGGAGATCGAGTTCAGGATGTAGGAGGCCTTGCCGGCGACCAGGAGCTGGTTGTTGCTCGCCGCGTTCCAGCCGAAGACCTCCGGGGTCATCGCCGTCTCGAACAGTTCTTTCATGTAGTTGACCGCGGCCACCGTTTCCGGCGAATTGATGGTGACCTTTTCGCTGGCATCCTGGACGGCGGCGCCATACGCCCAGAGAAGCGTTTGCGCCGCCATGCGGGAGTCGATCTCGTTCGACATCCCCAGCCCCATCTGGACACCCTGTTCCTGCTTGATGCGGGCGCCCCCGGCCAGCAGATCGTCCCAGGAGTTCGGGCCATCGGCCAATTCGACCTGCTCCCAGAGGGAGCGGCGGTAGTTGCCGGGGTCTGGCGCGTAGCCGTGGCAGAGGCCGAAATAGACGTTCGTCGTCGGATTGAAGCTGTTGCGCATCGCCATCGGCAACTGGGCGCCGTGGCGGTTGTTCAACTCCTCGACCACATCGGTCAGGTCGAGCACGCTCTTCTCGTATTGCGCCAGCGACGCGATGTGCTCGACGATATCATGCCCTTGGCCAGCAGCGATCTCGGAGGCAATCGTCGCTGGCACATCGGCGGTGTTGATATGGTCGACCTGGGTGGTTACCCCATTGGCCTCGCCCCATTCCTTGACGAACTGATCGAACCACTCGTCATGGCGGGGCACGAAGTGGCTCCAGAGGAGGAGGCTAAGGCTTGTGCCGGAGATATCGCTGGTCGTCGGTGTTTGCCGCAGCGTCGCCGCGCCGGCGTCGGTGCGGAAGAAGGGCGTCGATGCCGCCAGCGAGAGCGTCGCGCCCGCCCCGGCCAGTTTTAACAAGGTGCGCCGATTCGAAGGTCGGGAAAGAGAGAGAGGCAGCCGATCGAGAGCCATCGCGTCGCTCCTTCGCGTGCAGGGAGCGCGTCACCGCGCTCACGGTCCGGACCGCCTTGCCCGGTGAGGGATCGAACCATCTTTCGCTCCCGCCTGTCAAGCGTGGGTGATACGGTCTTTAAAATCGCGGGCAAAGCGCGTATCGGAGATGACGGCAAACTCCTCCGGAATTGTTAACGAAACGCTCAATGACGTGGGCATCGATCATCACTCGCGCCATAAACGCCATTGAGAAGGAATGTGAATAAACCATAATCCGCCAATGAATTTCGCTTGACGTTGGACACAATGGATACGAACATAGCAAGGCTAAAAATGTTCATCGCCATTTGCGGGGAATCGTGCAAATCGGCCTGTAGGATTCTTGATCGAACCAGATCACCCGATTGATGGAGATGTGCGACGTGAGACATCGTCGTGGCATAGCGTATTTCGTTTCCGCTCTTCTCGTCGTCTACGGCGTCGTCTTGCCGAGTGCCTTCGTTGGTCCTGTGTCGAAACCCCTTCCTACTGCCGGTCTATTCCGTAGATGTCGAAACGTCGCTCAAAGGAGACGCCCAGAATCAGGTCAGGCTTGCCGTTACGGCACTTGGGGCTGCCGACGAGTACGGGGGCGACGTAGTGACCGTTGGCGATCGCTACTTGTTCGCCGCCGAGGGGCCTGATGAAGGCATGTATTGAGTTGACGAGGGTATTGGGAGTCTGCGTATCGATAATGATGATGAGGCTGCCGCGATCAGTGCCCAGTACCAACAGCTCATTGCTGATGTGGATCAGGTACCGACGCCCGTACCGGATGAGGATCCATGCAACGACCTCGCGGGGAATCCGACCATCGATATCGACCCAAACAAGGGCAAAGCTGGCCGAACGATTCGGGTGACTGCATTGCGTGTCGCCGGTCCCGAAGTGGTTGTCTACTGGAGGAATCACCGTGACCGGGCGGGGAAAGGCGACGTGCGCGGGGATTGCACCGCGAACGTGCGAATTAAGGTGCCGAACGACGCGCGGCCTGGACGCTACGACGTCATCGTTCAAGATTCGCGCGACAAAGAGGCGTGGGAGAGGTTCCAGGTGATCAAATAGGGAGCCCCGGTAATATCCGTCAACGATACCTTCAAGAGCTAGCTTCTCCAGAGCCAATGCGTCTCCGGGAACTAAGTGAGCACCGGGTTGCTTTTCAGGTAGGGCCGCGGCGAGACAAGCAGATCGAACATGCACTCCGGTTGCCGAACGGCGCGCGTTAGAAGGCTCTCTGCCGCAGTGGCTATTCCATTCGGCATTCATAGGCGATCGGGAGTGGCTTCTCGACCATAGCCGGGAGCACCTGTAGGGTCGCTTGCAGATTCGGTTCCGCGTCGCTCAGCAGGGTACGAAACCGGCCTGACGCCGTCTGGAACTGAGCAAGGGTCTGCGGCGCGTTACCCCACTTCGGCGATGCGGGCTCCTCCCCGGCGGCAATCAGCGCCTGAATCACCGCCGCGGTCGACGCGGCGTCGGCGACGAGCGGCTCGGAATTGTCAGAGGCGAATCCGCCCGTTGGAACCCGCAGCGATCTCAGGAAGTCTATTCCTCGGAGGTCCATGCCTGGGTCCGACCATTCGTCCGAAAGGCTGGTGACGGAAAGCGCCTGAATGACCAGCGCCGTGGTGATCGCGTCGGGATCGCCTGAACCGTCCCGGGCCCAGCCGCCGTTCGGCGCCTGGGCAACCCGCAACGGCTCCAGCGCCGCATCGGAAACTGATACGTACGTCGCGGAAAGTGCGAGCAGGACGTACGCCTGATCGCGCACGTCTCCACCGTCGAAGGCGGGGATGGCGCCTGGGACGGGCGTGGCAGAAGGCGAGATGAAGAAGCTGAAGAGATTGAGGCCGCCAACGCCGCCCACGTTGTCGCAATACGTGGGATCCTCAGCGCCGAAGGCTCCTGGGTCATCTCCCAACGCAAGCACCGCGAGTGCCAGCCGCGCGGCTTGGCCGGATCCAAGCGCAGCATACGCCGGCCCGTTCGCCACGAGGTAGGCCCGCGCCCGGGCAAGCACTTGCGATTGTGGCATCTTAACCCCCCAGGCATAGCCCGCCAGCACGGCATTTATGGTCGTCTCCAGGTCGGACGCGCCAGTTGGGCCGGGAAACCCGCCATCTGCCAGCTGCTGGTCGAACACCCAGGTTGCGGCGGCCCGTGGGGAAAAGCCGGTTACCGCGCTCGATATCGCGGGCGTGGCTTCATCGGCGAGAACGAGCGACGACTGGAGGGTTCCGCTTAGGAAAGCGCCGATAGAAACGCCAACGATTACCACCAGACGACATGCGGGGTCGAGGGCAAGAAGCTTGGGCAGGGTCTTGCAATGGTTTGCTGAATGTACTGGCATCAATGCAGGTCCTTTCCCGGTGCGCCGCGGATAGGAGACGCGATTACACGGCCTTCCTGAGATAGTAGCCTGGCGGCATATGGCTGCCACGGCAAATATCGAGGCATGTTGGACTTCCACAACTGTCTCAAGGTCGACGCGTATTCGCCATGAGTTTGGCACTGGACTATTTCAAGTCAATAGGAACAGTTGCAGGTGGTGGATTAGCGCTTTGAAACGTCCTACTCACGTGAGATGGATGTGCACGTTTGGGACATAATATTCTGAGGGGCAGGACGAATTTGGTCTGGAAGTCCAGAGCGCGTGGCACTGTGCGCCCAATCAGTATGGCGAAAGCCCGCTCGCGTTGGGATCGCGAGCGGGCTTTCGGGGGAAAAGGGAGGGGATGGAAAATAAGGAATGATCGATCAGATGCCGCGGGCGGTGGGCGGGAACGCTTCATAGGGGCGAACCTGCCGCATGCGGCGCATGTCATCGGCAAGCCGGCGGTCGCGAGCGGTGGGCGTTTCGATCCGCATGATCCCGCGCGTCGCCTGGTCCCGCTCCTTGGACGGGAACTCCTCGCGGCTGTCGACGCCAAAGCGCATGGAGGTCACCGCGAGCAGGACCAACAGGCCGATGGCGACATATAAGCTGGTGGCTTCCATAATCAGGTTTCTCCGGATGCCGTGATGCTCTGGTCCAACGCAGACGGATTTCAGTTGGTGCTCGGGGCACAGTCGCCGTGCGCGGTCGCCGGCAATCCAAAGGCCAACCGGGCGCCAAGCTTTTGGCGGAATGCGCCGAGCGACAGGTGCGGCAGCCGCGGCCAGCGCGGTCCCGCCGCGCGGTTCACAATCTGCGCGACCCGGGCCTCGGCGGCCACCGCTCGTTCCCATTCCATGCGACGGTGCGCGGATTCCGATTCGATGCTGTACCAGTTATGCATGGCTGACTCCTCACTCCGCGCGGATCCCACCGTTCGTGGCGATTCCGGTGAGCCGCGCTCTTTCCACTGCCACGCTCATAGAACGTGGCTCCAGGCCGTGTGTGAGATGGCGAAGGAGGGGAATATTCGGTTATAAGCTGCACAGATTCTTGGCACGTTGAAGCGTCGCATCGCCACGTCGTCGGGCAGCCTGCATGCGTGAGCCCCCCGTCTCGGAATCAATACGGCACGCCACGGCCGTACTGGAGGGCACCTCCCGCAGGGGTCTTCTGGGACGCCTGGCGCCCTTCCTCGGCCCCGCCTTCATTGCCTCGATCGCCTACATGGATCCGGGGAACTTTGCCACCAACATCCAGGGTGGGGCGCAGTTCGGCTATTTGTTGCTGTGGGTGGTGCTGGCCTCGAACCTGATGGCCATGCTGGTGCAATCGCTCTCCGCCAAGTTGGGCATCGCCACCGGCACCAGCCTGCCGGAGATGATCCGGCAAGAGTTTCCCCGCCCGCTTACCTGGGCGCTCTGGGTTCTGGCCGAAGTCGTCGCCATGGCCACGGACCTGGCCGAGTTTCTGGGCGCGGCCGTCGGGTTTAACCTCCTGTTCGGCATTCCCCTGCTCCCCGCTGCCATCCTGACCGGGATCGCGACGTTTGCCATCCTCGCGCTGCAACGCTTCGGCTTTCGTCCCCTGGAGGCGGTGATCACCGCGTTCGTCGGCGTTATTGGCCTCTGCTATCTGGTCGAGACGATTCTCGGGAAACCCGACTTTGCCGCCGCCGGCCAGGCAGTGCTTAACCCGCGCTTTGCCGGCACGGAGAGTGTGCTGCTCGCCGCCGGCATCCTCGGTGCGACCGTTATGCCCCACGTCATCTATCTTCACTCGGCGTTGACCCAGAACCGGATCGTTTCGAACGTGCCAGCGCAGAAACAGCGCATTTTTCGCTTTAAGCTGATCGATATCCTGATCGCCATAAGCATCGCCGGATTGGTCAATGCGGCCATGCTGATGATGGCCGCTTCAGCCTTCTGGGACAGAGGCATCGTGGTCAACGCGGAATCGGACATCATCCTGCAAGCCTTCCAGACGCTGACGCCGTTGCTGGGGGGCGCCGCCAGCACCGTCTTCGCGATCTCGCTGCTCGCCTCAGGGCTTTCCTCGTCGACCGTCGGCACGATGGCGGGTCAAGTGATCATGCAGGGCTTCATCCACCGTCAGATTCCGATCTGGCTCCGCCGCCTCGTCACCATGCTGCCGGCGTTGATCATCATCAGTTTTGGCATCGACGCTACCCGGGCCCTGGTGCTCAGCCAGGTCGTGCTTTCATTCGGGATACCGTTCGCGCTCGTGCCGCTCGTCATGTTTACCTGCCGGCGCGATCTGATGGGCGATCTGGTCAACCGGCGCATCACGACCGTGGCGGCGTGCATCGTCGCCGCGCTGATCATCGGTCTGAACGTCTTTCTCCTTTACCAGACCTTCCTCGGCTAATCCGTGGAGAAAAGGGCCATGAGCATGTCGCAATTGCCATCGAATCCTGCCCAGACACTCCTGGTTCCGCTCGATGGCTCTCCCGCGGCCGAGTCGATTCTTCCCGCCGCTATCTTGTTGGCCCGCCGCCTGCCGGCAACCATGACGCTGCTGCACACGGTCGAGCGCGATGCGCCGGACCAGGTCCACGGCGAGCGGCACATCCGCGGCAAGGAGGAAGCCGGCGCCTACCTGGCCCCGCTGGCGGAGCGTCTTACCGCGGATGGCCTCCAGGTTGACTGGCACGTTCACGTCGTCCCGGTCGGCGACGTGCCGCTCAGCATTGCCTCCCATGCCTCCGCGCAGAACGCGGCGCTGATTCTGTTGAGCACCCACGCCACGCGCGATCCGCGCTCCTGGCTGATCGGGGCCGTCGCCCAGGGGGTGATTCGCCATGCCGCCCCTCCGGTGCTGCTCCAGCGCACCGACTCAAAACGGGGAAGCGCCCCGTTTGCCCCGGCGGAAGTGACGGTGGCCATCGATCCCGAGCGGCAGGGCGAAGCGGCGATCCCCGCCGCGCGGCGATTGGCGCGTGCTCTCGACATCCCGTTACGTCTGCTCAGTGTGGCGCCAACCGTGGACACCGTTCCCGGCGATCGCTCCGTCGCGGCGCGACTCCTGCCATCTGGCGCGGCAGCGGCGCTCGATCTGGAGGCGGAGGCGGCAAGCCAGCATCTCGCGACCCTGGCGGCACGGCTGCAATCGGATGAGCCCGACCTGACGATCGTGGCCGAAGTGGCTCGCGGCGATCCCGCGCGGATCATGACCCGGATCGCCCAGGATCATCAAGGCATACTGGCGCTCGCCACCCATGGCCGCGCGGGGCTCGATGCCTTGTGGTCAGGCAGCATTGGTTCGCGCGTCATCGGCCGCGGCGAAGGTCCGTTTCTGCTCGTTCACCCAGAGCCGGCCAACGCCGACGTCATCGACTGATCGTTACCGTGGCTCGTCAGTACGCCCCGCGAGTGCTGGGACGTGCGCACGCCTGACCCGCTTTCAGACTTCGACCTCGTCCATCGCCAAGACATCGCCCCGTGGCGATTCCACGCCCCGCGCCGCTTCGAGGCCGGAGTCCTTCGGCTTGGCCAGCTCCCAGGCGGTCCAGAAGACGCCCTCGGAGAAAGTGGGATAGGCGTGCAGGGTGTTGGCAATGGCGCTGCAATCGAGCCCCAGCCGCACCGCGAGCGCGATCTCGCCCAGTAACTCCGCCCCACCCGCGGCCAACACGCTGCCGCCGAGCAGCCGGCCAGAAACGGCGTCCGCCACCAGTTTCACGCCTCCCGCCGTCTCTCCGGTAATCACCGCCCGCGCCAGATCGCGCATAGGAACCATTTCGGCCCGCACCGCGTGGCCCGCCGCCCGAGCCTCTGCCTCGGTCATGCCCGCGCGGCCCAGCTCGGGATCGGTGAATATGGCGGAGGGAACCACGGCGGCGGCGACCTCTCGCGGCGGGGAGCCGCCCAGCGCGTTGTAGGCCGCAACCCGCCCATGGTGATCCGCGACCGCGGTGTAGCGCGGCGCACCGGAGACACAGTCTCCCGCTGCCCAGACCCGGGGAGCGGAAGTGCGCAGGGCAGCATCGGTCACGATGCCGTTCGTATCGATCTCGACGCCGGCGTCGTCCAACCCGAGGTGCTCGATGTTCGGCTCGCGTCCGGCAGCGACCAGAATCTCGTCCGCCTCGATCTCGATCCGCGTTTCGCCCCGCTGGGCAATGATGTGTTTCTGTTCCCCGTTACGCGACACGGACTCAACCTTTACGCCCGTTTCGATGCGAACGCCTTCCGTTGCCAGCGTTTCGCCCAGCATGGCCGCCAGCTCCGGCTCTTCCCCGGGCAACAGACGCGGATTCCGCCCAAGCATGGTGACGCTCACCCCAAACCGGGCAAAAATTTGCGCGAACTCCATGGCGATCGTGCCGCTGCCGATGATCACCAGCGAGCGCGGCAGGGTAGGCAGCCGCACGGCCTCGATATTGGTGATGTACCCCGTTTCGCGCAGCCCCGCGATATTCGGGATAACGGCGCGCACCCCGGTGGCGAGAATGATCGCCTCCCCATGCAGGAGATCGCCTCCAATCTCGACCTCGCCCGGGCCCCTGAGGCGAGCGTGACCCTTGCGCAGGTCGATCCCCGCTTCGCGGATGTTGCGGTCGCCATCGCCGCCACGGATCGTATCGATGACGCGTTCGACCCGGTCGATGACGCTTGGCCAATCAGCCGTGACGCCCTCCGCCCGAATCCCGAAGCGCTGGGAATGCCGCGCGTCATGTAGCAGATCCGCCGCGCGCACCAGGGCCTTGGTTGGATCGCATCCTGCATTGAGACAGGTGCCGCCCACTTTCCAGGCTTCGGTCATGGCGACACGGGCGCCATTGGCCCGCGCTTCGAACGCGGCGGTGCTGCCAGCAGCGCCAGCGCCGATGACGATGACATCGTATGGCGCAATCAATCCAATGGACATAAAGACTTCCAATCGTTCAAACTTCGTCCGTATCAATGGAGCGCAAGAAACACACTATAGATACGGAAGGTCGCGGGAGCGTTCCCACCAGATGGCTACACCACCACGAGCGAGAGCCCTGTTCGGCGGGATCGACGCCGGAAGTGCCTCATGACGCGAGCAATCAAGATGCTCGTTTCCGATGTGCAGGCTCCACCACACGCAACCTCCAGCGCCAATTCTGGCGAGGCCGAGGCTCGTCTAGTGAGCCTCGCCGCCGCATTCCAGCACGCCATGATCGCCATCGCGTTCGGCAGTCCGGATGGTCATCTGCGCGACGTCAACCCCGCGTTCGTCCGTCTGCTCGGCTACGAGCGGGGTGAGTTGCTGGGGCTGCATATCAACGATGTGACGCATCCCGATGATCGCGCCGCGGATGAGGCGCAATGGGAGCGCCTGGCGGCCGGCGAGCTCGATACCTACCAGCGAGAGAAGCGTTACCGGCGCAAAGATGGTTCAGATCTTTGGGGGCTCGTCACGGTCTCCGCCCTGCGTGATGAATCCGGGCAATTTCTGGGCAGCTCGGCGCACATACAGGACGTCACAGCGCAACGAGCGGCCGAAGCGGCGCTCCGCGAGAACGAGGCCAGGCTTGAATCGCTGGTTGAGCAATTGCCCATTGTCCTCTACAGCCAGCCTTGGGGAGGCGCCCACGCGATCCGCTATGTCAATCCGCGGTTCGAGCAACTCACCGGGTTAGGACCGAACGATCTGGCAACCAACCATCACGATCATCTGAACCGCGTTCATCCTGAGGACCGCGCTCGCGTGCGGGCGATTGGCGAATGGGCCGATCGCACCGGCGAGCCAGCCCACGTCGAATATCGCCTGCGCGGTGGCAACGGCGGCTGGATCTGGGTGGAGCATCACTCAGTTCTGATGCGCGACGAACAGGGCCAACCGCTCTCCTGGCACGGGTCGATCATCGATATCAGTGAGCGCAAGCGGCTGGAGGCCACGCTGCGCGAAAGCGAGGTGCGCTTCCGCCGCGCGTTCGAAGGCGCCGCGATCGGCATGGCCATTGTCTCTCCGGAAGACATCTGTCTCGATGTCAACCAGGCCTACTGCGCGATCGTCGGCATGCCACGCGATGAAGTTATCGGCCGCTCCTTCGACGAGGTCACCCACCAGGACGATCGCGCCGAACAGGGGCGACGCCTGGCCCAGCTCGCCGCGGGCACGCTCGATTCCTTTGTTGTCGAAAAGCGATACCTTCGCCCTGACGGCACAGTCGTTACCAGCTTGGTGACCATTTCGGCGGTTCGCGACGACGCGGGACAGCTCCTCTACGGTGTGGGCCAGATTCAGGATATCACCGCCCAGAAGGCCGCCGCGATTGCCCTGCGCGAAAGTGAGGAGCTTCTCCGTTCCATGGTCGAGCGGGCGCCGGCAGCGGTCTACCGCCTCGAAACGGGCGAGAATGGGCGCTTCACCTTTGGCAGCTCGCGATTCACCGCGATGACCGGTCTTTCCGTTGTCGATGGCGTCAATACGCTCGCCGACTTCTTCACACGGGTCCACCCCGACGATATCGACATGCTGCGCGAAGCCGATGCACAGGCTATCCAAAGCGGCGAGACGTTCGAAATCGAGTATCGGCTGCGGAGCGAAGATGGATCCTGGGTTTGGGTCTACGATCGCTCCAGCCCGACTCGAGATGAGAAGGGGCGAATCGTTGCCTGGTTCGGGATTCTGCTCGATATCAGCGAACGGAAGCGGCTGCAGGCGGAACTCCGCGCCAACGAAGAGCGGCTGCGGGTTCTCGTGGAACAGCTTCCGGTCGCTCTCTACAGCATGACCCCAGGTTCCGACACCCAATACACCTACGTCAGCCCGAGGTTCTCGGCGCTTACCGGTATGTCCGAGGAGGAGATCGCGCTCGGCTCGGCCGCGTTGCAGGCCCGCATCCATCCCGACGACAAGGATCCGGTGAGACAGGCCGAAGCGCACGCCACCGCGTCGGAGTCAGCCTTCGAGTCGGACTACCGGGTGCGGCGTCCAACCGGTGAATGGGTCTGGCTGCAGGACCGAGCCCTCCTGGCACGCGATCCCGCGGGGCAGCCGCTCGCCTGGCACGGCGCGCTCATCGACACGACGGCGCAACGGTTGCTTGAACAGTCGCTGTGTGAAAGTGAAGCCCGCTTCCGCTCCACCTTCGAAGGCGCCTCGATCGGCATGGCGTTATCAACGTCGGATTGCGTCATCCGCATGGCGAACCCAGCATTGGAGCGCCTGTTCGGGTACGGATCGGGAGAGCTGGTCGGGATCGATTCCGATGCGGTCACCCATCCCGAGGACATCGCCCGGCACCGGGAGCAGCGGGCCCGCATGATCTCGGGCGAAATCGATGGCTACGAGCTCGAAAAGCGCTACATCCGCAAAGACGGGGCGACAGTCTGGGTGATCCTCAGCGTGACGGCGATCCGAGATGATCGGGGCAAGATCCTGACGGTTATCGCTCAGGTGCAGGACATCACGGCACGCAAGGAGGCGGAGGCAGCCCTGCGCGCGAGCGAGGAGCGTTTCCGCTCCACCTTTGAAGGCGCCGGGATCGGCATGACGCTCGCGGACTTGCACGGGCGGCATTTCGACGCCAATCCTGCATTTTGTGCCTTTCTGGGCTATACCCGGGAGCAACTCCTGCAGCTCACCTATCTCGACATCACGCATCCGGATGATCGCGCGACTTCTCTGGACTTCACCCATCGCCTCTTTGCCGGCGATATCGACATCTTCTCGATCGAGAAGCGCTATCTTCGCGCGGATGGCGGCACGGCCTGGGGCGCCCTGACCCTCACGACGGTCGATGGCCCCGATGGCACACCGCTTTATGAGATCGCGCAGGTGCAAGACATCACCGCGCGCAAGGAGGCCGAGGAAGCCCTCCGCGCCAGCGAAGAGCGCTTCCGCTCCACGTTCGAAGGCGCCGGGATCGGCATGACACTTACGTCACTGGATGGCCGCTTCATCGACGCGAACCCGGCGTTCTGCACGTTTATCGGCCGCTCGCACGACGAACTGCTGACGCTCACCTCGCTCGACACGACGCATCCCGAGGATCGTGCGACCTCCAAGGCATTGATCGACCAGCTCATTCACCAGGACATCGACGCATTTTCCACTGAAAAGCGCTATCTGCGTCCTGACGGCCGCACCGTCTGGGGCAATCTTACAGTGACCGCGACCCGCGCTCCTGACGGCCAGTTCAGCATGATGATCGCCCAGATTGAGGACATTACCTCCCGCAAGGAAGCAGAGTCAGCACTGCGCGAGAGCGAAGCGCGGTTCCGGGCCGTGGTGCAGAACGATACCGACGTGATCGTCCTCATCGACAAGGATATGAACGTGACCTACGTGAGCCCGTCGGCGACGATCGTTTTTGGCGCCTCCGCGGAGCAATCCCTGCAATCATTGGACCGCTATGACGAGCGCGTGCACCCGGAAGATATCGAGCGGGCACAGGCCGCGTTCAGGGCAATCGCCATTCGACCAGGGGCTGTTTCCTCAAACGAAGTCAGGATTCTGCACGGCGATGCCACCTGGCATTGGTTCGAGGTAAAGGTTGTCAATCTGCTGGAGGAACCGGGCATTCAGGGCTTCCTGGTCAATCTGCGTGACATCACCGAGCGGAAGCAGGCCGAGTTGGCGACGGCCGCCGCCCTCAAGACCCAAGAGGCGGCGATCGCCGAACTGGAGCGCCTCAATCGCAGCAAGAGCCGCTTTCTCTCCACGATCAGCCACGAGTTCCGCACCCCGCTCACCGCGATCATCGGCTACAGCGAATTCATGATGGGGAATGACGCTGATCCCGCGCTCATTGCCGAAGATGCCGAAGTGATTCACCGCGAAGCCAACCGCTTGAGCCGCATGGTCGATGATGTGCTGCTCATTGACCACGTCGATGCTGGCCGCCTTTCGCTCAATGCCGGCGCCGTCGATCTCAACACCATCGCGCGCGACGTAGCGGAAACCTTTCGCCCGCTAACCGAGAAGCACCCGCTGCGGCTCGATCTCGATCCTGAGCTGCGCGTGATAAAGGGACACCGCGACCGGCTCGCCCAGGCAGTGACGAATCTGCTCAGCAACGCGGTGAAATATTCGCCAAACGGCGGGCCGATCAAGATCATCACGCGGAACGACGATGACAGGGTCATCCTCTCCATTGACGACGCCGGCATTGGCATTGGACCGGACGACCTCGCCCGCATCTTCGAACGGTTCGAACGCGTCGAGACCGGCAACGCCGGGCGTATTGGCGGGACCGGTCTGGGCCTCTCCATCGTCAAAGAGATTCTCACCCTGCATGGCGGGCAGGTCTGGGTCGAAAGCGATCCTGGTGCAGGCTCGGTCTTCTCCATCTCCCTCCCTGCCCTGTCATCCGAGTCATCAACGCTCCCGAGTTCTCCCTACGGCGACGGCTACAATCGGCGAGACGCCGCGATCTGAGGAGTTCTGAGGGAGTTGCCGCGACTATGGCGGGAAAAAAACGTGTGGCCGGGCGCGCCGCCCGGGTTCTCGCCGCACTCTTCGCCTGCCTCGCACTGCTTGGCTTCATGGACGCCGGATCTCTCGCTCAACAGGCGTTGTCGCCCGGGGAAGAGCTGGCGCGGCGGTTTGCTCCGATCATGATTCTGCAACGCCAGGATGAAGCCTGCGACGCCGATGGGGAGCCGTATCTTCCCGCTCCGGTGAACGTCGTGTTTGACGACGATGCGGTCACTCTCCGCCAGGGCGAAGATCAGGAGCCGGTCAGGAGGCCGATCGAGGGCTCCGATCTGTTCCGCCTCCCCGACGGATTTGCCACGGACCTGCCGGGCAATCCGCGCACGCCCGGCTGCGACTACGAAACCCACTTCAAGCGCGTCATGGGCGATCAGCGCCCGGTAATCTATGCCCACATCGCGACGGAAGAGGGGCAACCTGGCCTCGCGCTGCAATACTGGTTTTTCTACTATTTCAACGACTTCAACAATTTGCACGAGTGCGACTGGGAGATGATCCAGCTCCTCTTCGATGCCGGGAGCATCACGGAGGCGCTGACGAAGGAGCCGGTGCAGGTCGCCTTTGCCCAGCATAGCGGCGGCGAAACGGCCGCCTGGGACGCTCCCAAGCTGGAGCGGGAGGGAACGCGTCCAGTCGTCTACGCCTCGCGCGGCTCGCATGCCTCGTACTTCGGGCCAGGGCTCTGGCTGGGATGGGGGCAAGATGGCTCCGGGCTCGGCTGCGACG
>JBBRVX010000046.1:0-26962 GCA_038246475.1 Thermomicrobiales bacterium
AATGCGGCGGCAGTTAGCCACCGCACATAAAACATCGTGCAATCTCAATCAAGGATTGACTTTCGCACTTAACTCTCTGATTTCCTTGTTTAAAACGCGATCATTGTCGGAATAATCGATTGCCAGCTCAATCAAATCAACGCCCGGCATTTCCAAGGATTTCTCTAGCATCTCGCGAAACTCCTTAACCGAGTTCGGGCGCCAGCCGCGTGCGCCGTAGCTTTCCGCGTACTTGACGAAATCTGGATTTCCCATGTCCATACCAAAGTTGGGGAAATTCATGTTCGCCTGTTTCCACTTAATCATGCCGTAGGCGTTATCGCGCAGCACAATTTGGGTAATGTTTAGATTTAAGCGAACCGCGGTTTCCAACTCTTGGCTGTTCATCATAAAGCCGCCGTCACCCGAAACCGCGACGACTTTGCGCATTGGAAAAACCATTTTTGCCGCCATTGCTGATGGCAAACCTGCACCCATGGTCGCGAGCGCGTTGTCGAGCAGCAGCGTGTTGGGTTGGTTGCATAGGTAGTAGCGTGCAAACCAAAGTTTGTACATGCCGTTATCTAGGCAAACGATGCCATCTTCTGGCATTGCTTCGCGTATTTCTTTCACCATCCGCACCGGATAAATCGGGAACCGCTCATCATTTGCGCCTAGGCTTAAGTGATTGAACAGCTCACTTCGCACTCGCGTGAAAAAGCTGAAATCCCAGTGCGCTTGCTTTTCTAGGCGCTGCTTCATGCGCCAAATGGTGTTGGCGATATCACCCACGACTTCAATTTGTGGGAAATACACCGTATCGACTTCGGCCGAACAGTAATTCACGTGGATGACGGTGCGCAAACCTTTGCGCATGAAAAACGGCGGCTTTTCCACGACGTCGTGGCCAACATTGATAATGCAATCGGCATGTTCAATCGCACGGTGCACGAAATCACCGTCCGACAGCGCCGCATTGCCCAGCCAAAGCGGATGATGTTCGTCCACCACGCCTTTGCCCATTTGCGAGGTGATCACCGGCGCGCCGAGCCGCTCGGCAATGGCGATGATCGCCGCGCCCGCATCAGCGCTGGCGGCGCCTCCGCCGGCGATGATCACGACGCGATTGGCGGCCGCGATATCCGCGACCGCTCCGGCGATCTGCTCGGGGTCCGGGGCGGGACGCTCGGCGATGACTGGATCGGGAAAGAGGATCTCCGCTTCGCTTTCCAGTACGTCTCGCGGAATCTCGACGTAACATGGGCGAGGCCGCGCGCTCGCCATGCGGGAAAAGGCCGCGCCGATGGCCGGGGCAATCTCCGACACGGCGGTCGCTTGCGCCTGGGACGCGGTGACCGGGCGAATTGCCTCGGTCTGATCGCGGATGTCGTGATAGTGGCCCATCATCTTGCCGGCCCAGCGCTGGTCCTCGGCGGAGGCGACCACCAGCACCGGCGACGAATCGGTGTAGGCCTCGCCGATGGCCGTGGCCACGTTCGTCACCCCCGGCCCGGTAATCACCAACGCGACCCCCGGCTTGCCGGAGGCGCGGGCGTAGCCATCGGCCATGAACCCGACGCCCTGCTCGTGGCGGCCCATGATATGGCGAATGGGGCTGTCGATCAGCGCGTCGTAGAGGGCTAGGGTGTGCACGCCGGGAATGCCGAACGCCACATCGACGCCATGCTCCGCGAGCGCGCGCACTACTGCCTGACCACCGGTCAACCGTTGGGTCATCGTTCTGTCTGCTCCTCGATGTGCGCGCGCGATGGCGATCCGGCTCGCCCTTCGGCACGCGACGTTGCCCCACGCTCATCATGACGCGGGAGCCGCTGATCTGGACTCGATGATGATAGCGGAGCGTCGCGGATGCGCCCGGCTGATGGCCTTCCTCCTCATTTCGGCTATCTTCCTCGCAGGAGGGCCGGACGACAACGGAATCGAGGAGGCGCCGAGTGTTCGAGCGGATTGTGGTGGGGCTGGATGGGTCGGGCGTGTCTGAGATTGCCCTCGATGCTGGTTCCGAACTGGCCGAACGCCTGAACGTGCCTTTGCACCTGGTGCGGGTGGCCGATCTGGCGCGGGTGCGCTGGGGCGAGAACGAGGCCGCCGCCGCCTACGCGGAGCTCTCCCAGGAAATGGAAGAGGAAAAAGCCAAGGCGACGAAGTATCTGGACGCGGTCGCCCAGCCGCTCCGGGAGCGAGGGCTCGCCGTGACGACAGAGGTGCGATCGGGCACGGCCGCACGGGCACTGGCCACGGCCGCCACCCAGCGCGATCTGCTTGTCGTTGCCTCCCATGGGCGCCACGGCCTTGAACGACTGCTCCTTGGCAGCGTTGCCGACGAGGTGGCGCGGAGAGCCGAGGCGCCGGTGCTGATCGCGCGGAGGAGCTGAGCCCGCGGGACGTCCGCCGGATTCCCTCGGCAACCAGAAGATGCTCGACGTTCCAATCCCACACTCGCCAGATGGGAATGGGGCGAGGTCGCCATGCGGCGCCCGCGAATCCTCGCCTTGGCCCTCCGCGCCATTGCCGTATCGCGCGATGTTTCGGCTACGCGGCAGGGCGTCAAGAGCCAGACGACCGATTCGGGTCAGCTCCGCGAGCTCGGTTGGACCCCGGGATCGCTTTCGTCCCCTCCCTGCAGGGAAACGGCAACCCCCTGGAACGGGATAGCGCGCGCCGCCATCTCCTTCGCTTCGCGCTCCGGCGCAATGGGGACCGTCACCAGGGTGGTTTGCAGCGGCTCGCCTTCTCGATAGAGGCCGGCCGCGTAGAGATCCTGAATCGTCGGGGTCAGGTTGGCATAGAACGTCTGCATGGACCCCACATGCTCGTCGTGCTCCCCGGGCTCCCCGTGATGGCCTGGCGTCGCTTCCTCCTCGTGTTCGTCCCCCTTATGCTCGAAGAACGAGAAGGTCGTAACGTAATGCGGATCGTCCGTGGAGGTGGAGGCATCGGCCCGCGGGAAGTTGAGAAACACCCGGATGCCCACCTCGGGGTTCCATTCGGACGAGACGCCCTCGACTTCGAGGCGGAGGGTGCGGGCCGCTTCTCCCGCCGTCGTCAACGCGCCAATCTGCTCCCGCAGCCGGTCGCCGGGCACGACCTCCACCGTCAACGGTTCCGTGCCGATCGTGCGTCGCTCGGGCGATCCCTCGGCCCGAAGCTCTGCGTCGTCCCGCGGTTCTTTTGCGGTCATGGTGTATCTCCTGCTGAGCAGCCGCGTCTCAGATTACTGATCGTAGCGGTAGCCGAGGCCTTGCATATTCAGCGTCTGGGCAGCCGTCATGGAGGCGGGACTGCCGGAGGTATTCGTGAAGGAGAACGCCTGGTTGCGCCAGGCGGACTGGGTCGGATTGGCGCTGGGATGCTGGGCCGTCCAGCGGGCCCAGAGCCGATCGATATTGGCGTGGTGCAGCCAGAAGATCGGGTCACGTCCCGCGAGAGACGGGTTCGCCATGTTGCCGGTGGTCCCGCCGACAAAGTTGTGGATGTAGTTGTGGGGCGTGTTCTCCAACATCCCGGAGGCTCCACGCACGCGCGGACCCGACGTGGGGCCACCACCGAGGGTGACGAAATCGGTCGTGCGCAGAATCCGGTCGATGACCGACTGCCCCACAAACCCCGAATTCGCCGTGGCGCTGGCGGTAATGACTCGGGTGGGGTCGTTCAGGGGGTTGTTCGCTCCCCAGAACGATGCTGGCAACGTGGGTTGCGCCGTCCAATCCCAATAGGGGACAAACAACGTCGTGTCGCCTACCGCCTCCTGCAGCAGCCGCTCGAAAAAGTAGAGGTAGGCGCGGTGCCAGGGGAGGAACCACCAGTTGCTGTGGGCACAGCGGTCGCGGTGGATGTTGGCCTGAGCGGTCCATCCCGTCGGGCTCTGCGGGTTCTGAGTCGACCGCTGCCGGAGTGTGGCTACGGCTTGTTTGTACCGCGTCAATTCCGCGGCGGTCAACGAGTTTACATTGCGCCGAACGGCCATGGCGCTCTTCCTCCCGCGTGACGACGCTGGACGTGCCCGACCGACTTTTTCCGATTCCTTCACCAATCAGTCTATCCCAATTGCGAGCGTGTCGCATCTATTCAATCGAGAAGGCGTTCGCCGACCCGTTTGCGAACGCGCGCCTGGCCCTGATAGGATGCGGTATGGCATCGATACCAGATTGGGTTGTGGATCAGGGAAGATCGTCGCGCCCGGCAACCTTGAAGGATGTCGCCGGCAGGGCGGGCGTGTCCGTCACCACCGTTGCCCGCGTGCTGCACGACAACGGCTATGTGTCCGGCGCGACCAAGGATCTGGTTGAGGCCGCGCTCGCGGAGAGCGGCTACCAGATCAACGCGGTCGCTCAGCGCTTGCGCACGCAGCGCTCGGCGGAGATCGGGCACATTCTCCATTCGATCTCCCCGAACCCGTTCTTTGCCGGGGTGGCGCTGGGCAGCGAGCAAGCCGCGGCAGACTATGGCTGCACCGTGCTCATCCACAATACGCACGGCGATCCAGACATCGAACGGGCTGGGGTCGAAGCGCTCCTGCAGCGCCGCGTCGAAGCGATTCTCTTCACCACGGTCACGGACGAACGAAATGTGTTGCTGGCGGTGGCGGCGGGAGTGCCGGTCGTTCAGGTGGAGCGCGTCACCGAGACCGCGACGCATGCGGTCACCGTCGATAACTATCGGGGCGCGTTCGACGCCACCGAGCATCTCCTGCTGCTCGGGCATCGCCGCATTGCCTGCCTGGGCGTCAATCCCAACTCCGGCGCGAGCAACGCAAATGCGCCGCATCGCCGCGTTGTCGAGCAAGAGCGCCTCTCGGGATACATCGACGCGCTCCTTCGCTTTGGGCTCCCGGTCGATGACGGCCTCGTGATTCTCGGGGAGTCGTACTACGACCTTGCCGCGGTCTGTACATCGGTGCGGCGTTGGCTGGATGCACCAGCCGACCGGCGCCCCACCGCGATATTCGCGACCTGCGACATCATCGCGGCGGGCATCTTGCAGGAAGCGTACGCCAGAAAGCTGCGGGTGCCTGGCGATCTTTCACTGGTCGGATTCGACGATACCTATGCCAGCTATCTGACGCCGCCGCTGACGACGGTGCGGCAGCCAATGGCCGAATTGGGCCGCGTCGCGGTGCGGCTGGCCATGGCCTCGCGAACCGACGCGGCCGCGACCACGCATCCGCAAACGGAGCGGCTGACGACGCAACTGATCGTCCGCGCATCGACGGCGCCACCGGCCTGAAGGAGGTGGACGAGATGAAATGGGGGGAACGCTCGTTCTGGCATCGATACCACGCCCGCTCTGAGCAGCAACGCCATCAGCACCGGCCCGTTCTTCTGAAGCGTCACCTGGGCTCGCCCGGGAAAGGAGGCACGCCACCCACACGGCGAATTCGGCAGTTCGGACGTGAGATCCAGGGCCGGCCGGATGCCGGCGCTCAAAGGAGAGCCGCTCATGGATAGCCGCCAACACATCGTCTCGCGGAGAAGCTTTGCGAAGGGTCTGATGGGCGCCGCCGCCGCGCCCGCGGCGCTGGCTTCCGGTCGCTTCGCGGCAAACGCGCGCGCGCAGGGAGCGACGACCGTCAGCTTCTGGCAGTTCAGCACCGAAGAGTTCGTGATTCAGGCGTACAACGATGCGATCGCCGCATTCTCCGAGCAGAATCCGGACATCACGGTCAACATGGAGATTGTGCCCTGGGCTGAGCAACAGCAGAAATTGATCACGGGCTTGACGACCGGGAGCTTGCCCGATGTCTCCATGTTGGGGAACAATGTGGTCGCCCAGTTCCAGGCGCTCGATGCGCTCGAGCCGCTGACCCCCTACTTCGAGGCCTGGTCTCAGGAGATCGGGCGCGATATCACCGAGGATATCTGGCCGGGCGATGAGCTGTACTACAAGCTCGGCGATGACTGGTGGGGCTCACCGGTGGCCGAGGAAACGCGGTCCCTCTACTACCGCAAGGATTTCCTGGAAGCGGCCGGGATCGACGCGCCGCCAGAAACCTGGGAAGAGGCCCGGACCGCTGCCATGGCCCTGACCAGCGGCGATGTCTACGGGTTCGGCATCCCAGGCGGTATCGAGTACGCCACGATCCAGACGTTCATGTCGGTCTACCTCGGCTACGGAGCGCGGTTCCTGAATGACGAGGGAGCATGTGGCTTTGATTCGCCCGAGTTCCGGGAAGCGTTGACCTTCTACACCAATCTCTACATCGAGGATAAGGTCTCGCCGCCAGATACCCCGACGTATGGCAATCCGCAGCTTGAGCAGCTTTTCCAGCAGGGCCGGCTGGCGATGATGGTGGATGGCCCCTGGCTCTACCGGGCCCTGGAGGAGGCCAAGGTCGACTGGTTGGAGAACGTCGGCATCGCGGAAATTCCGGCGGGTCCGGAGGGCAAGTTCGGATTTCTTGGTGGCTGGCCCCTTGTCTTGTGGAAGAACTCGCAGAACAAGGACGCGGCGTTCGCCTGGATCCGCTTTGCCACCGATCCCGATGGCTACCTGCCCCAGCTTGCCGCCGCCAGTGGCCTGCTGCCGGGGCGCAAGTCGATCGTCGACGTCGAACCTTGGAACACTGAACCTCTAGATGTCTTCGCGACTCAGCTTGAGTTTGCCTATCCGTACCAATATCCGGCCCCGGAAATTCCCCAGATGGGCGCCCTGGAGGTCGATGCCGTGCAGACGGCGGTCCAGAGCGTGATGCTTGGCCAAGCAACAGTCGATGAAGCCACGGTCGCGCTCTGCGCCCGCATCGACGAGGCCCTCAGCCGATAGCTGAACAGCGGGGGTCGTCCGACGATGGCCCCCGCTGTTTGAAGTCTCGAAAGGCCCGCGGCATGTGCACCAATACGGGTGATGGTCTCCAGGGTCATGATCGCGCGAGGTCTGTTGTCCAGGAGGCATGGCCGCGATGATGGGGCCGCCGGCCCGCGAATCAGCACGCGCTTCGTCGTCGATGCCAGCCCCGGCGTCATGGCGGCGGCAACGGCGGCGGGTCGGCTATGCGTTCATTGCGCCCGCGCTGGCGATCGTTGCCACGATCAGCCTTTACCCGATTGCCTACCAGATCTGGCTCAGCTTTACGGACTGGTATCTCCTCGAGAATCCGACGCCGGTGTGGAGTGGCCTCGATGGCTATAGCCGGTTGCTCGGCGATCAGCTCTTCTGGCAGAGCCTTGGCCGCACCGGAGTCTGGACGATGGGCACGGTGATGCTGGAGTACGCCATCGGGCTGCCGATTGCCCTCCTCCTCAACCGCCGCACGCGGGTGACCGGAATACTGACCGGAGCTCTGCTCTTACCGTGGGTCACCCCGACCATCGTGGTCGGCTATACGTGGCGCTGGCTGCTGGATAGTGAGTCCGGAACGATCCACGCGCTGCTCCGGCAAGTGGGTATCGCCGGCGAGCGCTCACTCCTTTCCGAGCCAGGCGCGGCTCTACCGATGCTGGTCGCCATCAGCGCCTGGAAAGGGATTCCCTTCATGGCCATTGCGTTGTTGGCGACCATGAAGGCGATCCCCTCCGATATCTACGAGGCCGCCGCGATGGACGGGGCCGGATACGTCCGGCAGTTTCGGGATATCACCTTTCCCTTGCTGCGGCCGGTCAGTGTCATTACCTGCCTGATTCTGGGCATCCTGGCCTTCTACAGCTTCGATCTGGTCTGGGTCATCACCAAGGGCGGGCCGTCAGAGGCCTCGATGCTCATCGGGGTCTACCTCTTTCGCCTCTTTTTCGAGCGGCTTGAGCTCAGCTACGCGGCGGCCATCGGCGTCGCCATGCTCGTGCTGCTGATCGTCTTCTCGACGGGCTATTTGCGCGCGCTCGGTGGCAAACGAGCATAGGGAAGGTTGCAACATGGTGTGGCAAGACCGATGAAGAGGAATCGCCAGCGCCTTCGCTCGCTGGGACTCGATCTCGTGTCGATTCTGGTCGTGGGTACGCTCATATTTCCGATTCTGTGGCTCTATCTGACCGCGTTGAAGCCCTCAAGTCAGATGTTCAGCGGCCCCTTCGCGATCATACCGACGGAGATCACCTTCGCCAATTTCGATCGCATCTGGTCCGCTTTGGGATTCCAGATCGCCTTTCGCAACAGCATGATCGTCGCCGGAGCCTCATCGATCATCGTGACGCTCGCCGGTCTCGGCGCGGCCTATAGCCTTTCGCGCTTCCGCTACCGGCTGCAGCCCGCGTTCTCCAGCGTGATTCTCGCCGTCCAGATGCTCCCGGGGATCGTGATCGTCGTGCCATTAATCGTCATTCTGCGTCAGGTGCGGCTGACCGACAGCCTGCTCGGGCTGACGATCTCCTACTTGCTTCTCGGGCTGCCGATCGCGGTCTGGATGTTGAAAGGCTACATGGATGACATCCCGCCCGAGCTGGACGAAGCCGCCACACTCGATGGGGCATCGCCGCTGCAGATCCTGATGCAGGTGATCATGCCGCTGATGGCCCCGGCCACGGTGGCCGTCGGCGCGTTCGCGTTCCTGCTGGCCTGGGGCGAGTACCTCTTCGCCCTCTCCCTACTCACCTCCACCGAGTCGCGGACGCTCCCGCTCGCCTTGCAGGCCGCGTTCGGCCAGTTCACGATCGACTGGGGCATGTTGACCGCGGGCGGCGTAATCATCTCGCTGCCGCCCGCGGTGCTGTTCCTCTTCTTTCAACGCTATCTGGTCGGTGGTCTCACCTCCGGCGGCGTCAAGGGATAACGCGGGGTCGATCCCGCGCGGCATCGGGTGGCATGGTGACTCGTTTCGGAGGCTCAAACGTGGTACGCGAATCGCAACTGGACGCGCGCATCCTGGTCATCACTGGCCCGCGCCGACTCGAATTTCTGTCGCGGCGATTGCCGCGCCCTGATCCTGGTGATGTCATAGTGGAGACCCTCTTCTCGGGCATTAGCCACGGCACCGAGATGAGCGTTTATCGGGGAGTGGCTCCCCAATGGACCAAGCGGTTCGATCGCGATCTGCGGCTCTTTCTTCCGGTCGCCGCAACCGAGCGCGCCGTGCCGCCGGAACGGGGCTACTGGACTGCCGCCGATACCCACTGGGATTATCCGCTGGCTTACGGATACGCCAATGTGGGGCGCGTCACCGCCCTTGGCCGCGCCGTGGACACCCTTCAAGAGGGCGATCTCGTCTACGCCTACCAGCCGCACCAGACCGCATACGTGGCGCCCGCGGCCAGCGTGATTCGCCTGCCGGACCTGCCGAATCCCGTCACCGGCATCCTGTATTCCAATCTCTGCACCGCCTACGGCGGTGTGCTCGATGCCGATATCCGGCTCGACGATACGGTCGTCGTTTTTGGCCAGGGTCTGGTGGGATTGCTGGTGACGCAATATCTTCGCCGGACGGCCGCTCGTCGCATCATTACCGTCGAGAAGATCCCCGAGCGGCAACGCATGTCCGTGCAGTTCGGAGCAGACGAATGCCTGGATCCAACGCGGGTCGATGTCGGACTTGCCGTGCGGGAGCGGACGGGCGGCCGCGGCGCCGATGTCGTGATCGAGGCCAGCGGAGCCTACGCGGCGCTGCAGGAAGCGATCCGCACCGCCGCGCCGAACACCGTGGTCGTCGCGCTCTCATGGTACGGCGGAACCGGCGGCGCACTGGCCCTGTCCGACGAGTTCCACCACAATCGGATCACCATCAAAAGCTCGCAGGTCGGCGGCATCGCGCCGGAGCTGGCCGCGACCCATTCCCTGTCGCGACGCGCGGAGCACGTGATCGACTGGTTTGGCGAGCTAGACCTCGACCCGCTGCTGACGACGATCGTCCCATTCGAGCATGCGGCTGGCGCGTATCAATTGATTGACCAGCAAGGGGATGAAGCGATTCAGGCCGTGCTGGGTTACGGAAGCGACTCGTCCGACTCAGCATCGGATAGACGGCCAGACGGTCAGACGGCGAGAGGGTGAGACAGCCAGTCGAGAGGTCGAGGAGTCGAGAGAGACGATGAGCTGATAGCCGATAGCCGATAGCCCATCACCCCAATAGCGGTCCCGCCGGGACGATCAAATCTCTGGTGACTTCCTCCGGGCTGGCCAGACCGCAGAGGAGGAGGTCGAGGGCCAGCTCGGCGCGCAGCAGATCGAGGACGTGGCGCACCCCGCTGGAGCCGCCGACGGCGAGGCCCCAGTAGACGGGACGGGCGATGAGGGCGGCCCGCGCGCCGAGGGCCAACGCCTTCAACACGTCGGCGCCGCGGCGAAAGCCGCCGTCGATGAGGACCTCGGCGCGACCGGCGACGGCATCGACGATCGCTGGCAGGGCGTCGAGCGAGGCAACCGCGCTGTCGAGCTGGCGCCCGCCATGGTTGGAAACGATGAGCGATGCCGCGCCATGATCGAGGGCGCGCCGGGCATCATCGGGATGGAGGATTCCCTTGGGGATCACCGGCAGCGACGAGAGCGACGCCAGCCAGTCGAGATCGTCCCAGGTGATCAGCGGATCCCAGGCTGCGCCGACGTAGCTGGCCAGCCCCGAGCCGCGCTCTCCGGCCGGCATCAGCTCATGATCCGGCGAGCGGAGGTTGGCGACGGTGAGGCCAGGCGGCAGCTCGAAGCGGTTGCGCTCGTCGGCCTCTCGCCGGCCCAGCATCGGCACATCGACGGTCACGACCAGGGCGGATGCTCCCGCGGCGACGGCGCGCTCGACGAGGTTGCGGGTCAGGCCGCGGTCGGTGAGGATGTAGAGCTGAAACCACCAGATGCCTGCCTCGCGGGCGATCTCTTCCATGGGCACCGTGGCGGCGGTGCTGACGGTGTAGATCGTGCCCGCCTCCCGCGCGGCGCGCGCGGTGGCCAGCTCGCCCTCATCGTGCGCCACCCGGTGCAGGCCCGATGGCGAGAGTAGCACCGGCAGGGCAACCTCCTGCCCCAGCACGGTGGTGGCAGTCGAGGCCGCGCTCAAGCCGCGCAGCATGCGGGGCAGGAACCGCCAGCGATCGAACGCCTCGCGATTGGCGCGCAACGTGACCTCGTCGCCGGAGCCGCCCGAGATATAGCCATGCACCATCGGCGACAAGAGCGCTCGGGACGCGGCTTCGTAGTCGTGCAGATTGATCGGAAGCTCGGTGGCTCCGCTCGGAACGGACATCGGGTTCTCCTGGTTCATCGCTGGGGCAAGGGCGGCGGATATGCCGCTCGTGCCGTCACAGACGTCCTGTTGGGGCAGTGGACCGGACACGGCATGCCGTGTCCCTCCCGCACCGCGATCCGCCATGCCCCAGGTGGTCTTCGGATCATGCCCTCGTGCCTGTCTGCCCATCGTCACGCATACGGCATCTTCGCATCTGAGGGCATTTGCTGCCGCCTTGGGCGAGGGGTGCGCCAGGGAGCCGGTTGGGGCATGATGAGTCCACATGCGTCACGCTATAGGAGGGAACGGGATGAGCGAACGCGGAAAGCGGGTGTTGATGCTCGCGGGTGGGTGGGAAGGACATGAGCCTCGCAACGTAAGCGAGCTCTTCGCGGATGTGCTGCGAGCAGATGGGTGCGAGGTGACGATCAGCGACACGCTCGACTCCCTCCTCGATGCGGAGGCACTGGGGGAGACCGATCTCATCGTGCCGAACTGGTCGATGGGGGAGATCGGCAAGGAGCAGGAACGCGCGCTCCTCGACGCGATCGCCGCCGGGACGGGCCTCGGCGGCTGGCACGGCGGGATGGCCGATGCCTTTCGCGGCTCCACGGCATACCAGTTCATGGTCGGCGGGCAATGGGTGGCGCATCCTGGCGACATCATCGATTACGCCGTTCAGATCACGAATCATAACGATCCGATCACCGCGGGCCTGCATGATTTTGCCATGCACTCCGAGCAGTATTATCTGCACGTCGATCCCGCGAACGAGGTGCTGGCGACGACGACCTTCAGCGGGGAGTTCGCGCCCTGGATCGCGGGAACGGTCATGCCGGTGGTCTGGAAACGGCGCTGGGGGGCAGGGCGCGTTTTCTATTGCTCATTGGGACACCGAGCAGCTGACTTCGACGTGCCGGAGGCGAGAGAGCTGGTGCGGCGCGGACTGCACTGGGCGGCGGGAGGAGCGGCATGACTGGCGGGCCAGTGCGGGTTGGGCTGATCGGCTGCGGCTTTATCAGCGAAATCTATCTGAAGAACGCGGCCCGCTTCGAGGCGTTCGACATCGTCGCCTGCGCCGATGCCGTGCCGGAACGCGCCCAGGCGAGGGCGGCGGAGTTTGCACTGCCGGCGCTGACGGTTTCCGAGCTGCTGGCTGCCCCAAACATCGACATCGTGCTCAATCTGACGACGCCCGATGCCCACGCGGCCATTGGCATGGCGGCGCTCGGACAGGGCAAGGGCGTCTACACCGAGAAGCCCCTGGCGATTGCGCTGGCGGATGGCGCGCGGCTGGTGGAGACGGCGCGCTCGGCTGGGCTGCGGCTCGGTGCGGCGCCGGATACCTTTCTCGGCGCTGGATTGCAAACCTGCCTGCAGGCAATCGACGATGGGTTGATCGGCGATCCGGTGGCGGCCACCGCGTTCATGCTCAGCCACGGGCCGGAACGCTGGCATCCGCAACCCGATTTCTTCTACCAACCCGGCGGCGGGCCGCTCTTTGACATGGGGCCGTACTACCTCACCGCGCTGGTGGCATTGCTCGGGCCGATCCGGCGTGTCACCGGTTCGGCCCGGGCGTCGTTCCCGGAGCGCGAGATCGGCAGCCAACCGCGAGCGGGCGAACGCATTCCAGTCAACGTGTCCACCCACTTTGCCTCCGTGCTCGACTTCGTCAGCGGGCCGATCGCCACCCTGGTGACGAGCTTCGACGTCTGGGCCTCGGAAACGCCGCGTATCGAGATTTACGGATCGCATGGGAGCCTCAGCGTGCCCGATCCGAACACGTTCGGCGGCCCCGTGCGCGTTCGTCTGGCGGGCGAAGAGGCCTGGCGGGAGATTCCGGTGACGCGCCCCCATGCGGAGAACAGCCGCGGCCTGGGCCTGGCGGACATGGCCGGTGGATTGCAGGCCGGGCAGCAGCATCGGGCGAGCGGCGACCTGGCCTACCACGTGCTCGAGGTGATGCACGCGGTCGAGACGGCCTCCGGCAAAGGGCGGCATGTGGTGATCGAGAGCGCGCCCGCGCGTCCAGCGCCCCTGGCATAGCCATGAAGATGCCCTCGCCGACTCCGATCGATCGGCGGGCGCGACCCCAGATCTCATCCGCTTCCCGCGGGCGCGCACAAGGCCAGTTCGGTGAGGAGCAGGGCGGTCAGGCGCTTGCGACAGAGCGTTCCGGGAAACCCCGACGCACAGCGGACGCGTCCCGCATCCACGATGAAGATTTGTTGAAATTGAATCCATCATGAACGTAAACTTCAATCGTGCGGAAACTGGGTCCAATTCTGCAAATTGTTCGTACATACTTTTGAACAGGGAAGTGACCTCCGCGGCCGCATCGGCCTAGGCATCGTCCGAGACGAAGTGCAGTGGCGGCTGAGTGGCATTGCGCGACGCGCGCTTACCTGGCGATGCGGCGCCTTCGGTTCGTCAGTCACGCGAGCGCCTTCCAGACGTTGATATGTCCACCCGCCAGGCCGCCAAGGAGAAGCGCGTGAACCGCTCGCCTCAGTCCGAAGCATCAGGCTCCATCCTGCTGATCGAACATGACGATGCCTTGCGCGATGTCCTGCGTATGGCCCTTGAGGAAGAGGGCCATCATGTGCTCCAGGCGGCGGACGCCCCGAGCTGCGCGGAAATCGCCACCCTGCACCCCGATTTGCTTATTCTCGACGTGGAGCGGAACAAGGTCGCCGACGGCTGGCGGCTCGTCGCTGAGCTCAGGGCTACGCCGCGGATCGCGCCGATGCCGATTGTGGTGACGTCCGGCGATGGCGCCATCGTCGCGCCCCCGGATGTGCGGGTCTGCTCCGAAGCGGCGGCGATTCTGGTCAAGCCGTTCAGTCTCGACGATCTGCTGCCAGTGGTCGCCACCGCTCTGGCCCGGCGCGATCTACATCAATCCCTCCAGGCGTTGACCGCCGAGCCCGCCACGACCCACGACGTTGGCAGCTTCGGGTTCTGAGTCGCGGAACGGGCGATGACTCGATAGGCTTCGGTGGACCCGCCAGATGCCTGGTTCCGGTCCAGGCCGGGACATCCCTCACGCGTGCGCCGAGACTTGGGCCGCGCCTGATTCGGAACGAGAACTCTTCCGCGGTCCCTGGCGACGCCCTTGCCTTCTGGACCAGAACCTTCGAGATCGTCAAACGATAGGCAATGTGCTCGACGTGGATGATCTTCGATGCGATGCCTGCGGCGCGAGTCTCAGCGGCGTCGCGTCCTGTATCGCCCATTTTCATCAGCTGCTGGCGGCGGAAGTCGACAGCGAGGAGCTGCGTCGGATGCACGGGCTGCCGGTCCTCACCTACTACCTGCAGCATCCGGCGTTGACGAAACCGTGGTATCAGCGCGGCGCGGCGCGCGTGATGCAGCGCGTGTTCGCGGAGGGAGAGCATTGGGGCGACGTGCTCATGGAAACCCACCCTCGTGGCATCGGCCGCCGCGCCGATGCCGCAGTCGCTCGCCTCAAGGCCGCCGGGGGGCCAGACATGCCAGACTGGGTTGTCTCCCATCCTATCGCGGGCGAGCTGACCGTGACTTCCATCGATGCTGAGGCTGCTTCGGGACAGGCCGCGCGGATCGAGCAATGGGCCCGCTCCGTCGCCGAGCATCGCGTTCTGGGCACGATGGATGTGACGGCCACGAAGTCAACGTCGGCCACCTGAGCCGCTCCGGGTCGGGTATCCGGCATGGCACATGCCTGTGCCCGGAGCAGCCGAACCTGGCCGTGGGGTTCAGCCACGGCCCCCATTCAGTTCAGACGATGCTGCACAGCCGAAGAGATGACCATACGTCCAGTTCATACAAACAGGCGTATAGTGTCATTGTCGCGGAACGCCGAGAGCGCGGCGCCGAGGAGGCCGTCGCGTCCGGCGCCATGGTTCCGCGGCGCGTTGATGGCAACGCGTCACGTGGCGCACAATCTCGTTGCTCTATCACCATTGCTCGTACCCGCGTCCCCCACACCCATCGCCTGGCTACCCGCCGGCCGGCGCAGAAAGTCGATCCTCGCCATGGACACGACGAAGTCCGATCATCTCATTCTGGTCGTCGAAAATGACGAATCGATGGGCCGCGTCCTGCGCACCGCGTTCGAGGACGAGGGGTATCGCGTGCATCTGGCATCGCGGGCCCCAACGGCCTCCGAAGTTGAAGACCTTCATCCCGATCTGTTGATGCTCGATGTCGCGCCGAGCCACACGAGCGCGGCGTGGGATCTGGTGCAGGAGATTAAATCGACGCCGCGCGTGGCGGGAACGCCGATCGTGGTCTGTTCCGGCGGCGGCGCGTTCGTTGCGGCGGAGGATGTGCGGGTGCGTTCGGAGGCGGCCGCCATCCTGGCCAAGCCGTTCGCCCTCGATGTGCTCCTGCCGGTGGTCGCCACCGCGCTTGACCGGCGCGACCGCTTCGCGGCGATCGAGGAGCTGGTCGCGGAACCGGCGGTTACGCGGGAGCTGGGCAGCATCGGGTTCTGAACTGGACCCTCGCCCTTGCCCAAGGCACGCCTACACTCCCTGCCCGCTACCCAGGGGGCTCCCGGCCCTGTGCGCGCTGACAAGGGAGGAAGTGCGGGAATAGGCCGCTCCCGTTGCGCGAAACCCTCACCCCAACCGCCACCCGCAAGCGGGCGCCCGGCCCTGTGCGCAGGGAGAGGGGCTTATTGTCGTGTGTAGGGTTTCCTTTACCAACCGCCGATGCGGCTGCGCTCTGCCGGAGGTACAGGGCGCTGCCCAGAAGCGACCTCGCGAATTCTGGCGACCTACGCGTCGGCAGGCGCGATCTCCGCGCCATCCGGCACCTGATCGGCAGACACAATTTTCCAGACCGTCCCTTGCGGATTCTCGAACGGGTCGTACTGGCGGCTGAACTCGCACTCGCAAGCGGTGGCGTAGAGGTTGCCCTCCTGATCCGCCCCGGATCCGGTCACCAGCAGGCCCGTGTCGAGCAGTTGCTCGTAGGTCCAGGCGCCATCCTCTCCCCGCTTCAGTCCCCAGACGCGGCCGGTACACCAGTCGGAGTTGAAGTAGATCCCGTTGAGCGATGGGAACGCGTCGCCCCGGTAGACCCCAATCCCGGTGATCGAGCAGCCCTCCTCGCCATGCTTGTACTCGGCGACCGGGAGCGTGCCGAGCTGCGAGCGTGGGCAGTCGGTGACGGTCGCCGGATAACAGTTGCCCGCTTCTTGAATATCCCAACCGTAGTTCTGCCCGCCGGGACTGTCCGCGGGCTGGAAGTTGATCTCCTCCCAAGTCACCTGCCCCACGTCAGCAATGTAAAGATCGCCCGTAGCCGGATCGAAGTTGAACTGCCAGGGATTGCGCAGGCCGTAAGCCCAGATTTCCGGGCGCGCCGCCGGATGATAGTAGGCCGCTTCCAGACTGAGAC
The DNA here is from genome assembly GCA_038246475.1 of Thermomicrobiales bacterium. Lineage (GTDB taxonomy): Bacteria > Chloroflexota > Chloroflexia > Thermomicrobiales > UBA6265 > JACCXM01. The sequence goes on from JBBRVX010000046.1 coordinate 16,469, forward strand.
CTTCTGTTTCGCCGATCACGTCAGTGATCGAGTTGGACTGCACGATGTGGGCCTGAGAATAGGGATTGTCGGCCGGGATGCCATAGGCCAGGCCGCCCACGGGATCGACGTCGATGCGCAGCAGCTTGCCGAGCAGCACCTCGCGATCCTGGGCGTTGTCGTACGGATCGCCGCCGAGGCCGCCATCGCCGATGCCGATGTAGAGATAGCCGTCTGGCCCGAAGTGGATCGTGCCGCCATTGTGGTTCACGTAGGGCTGATCGACCGCCAACAGCAACCGTCCCCCCTCGCGGTTGGCGATGTTCGGATCGTCGTCGGAGACGGTGAACTCCATGATGAAGTTGTCGCCATTCGTGTGATAGTCCGTGAATTGCACGTAGAAGCGGCCATTCGTGGCGTAGTCGGGATGGAAGGCAAGCCCGAGCAGCCCTTGCTCCAGATAGTCGTTCTGCACCAGCTCGGTCAGGTCCAGAAACGGCTCCGGCAGCAGCTTGCCACCCTTGTCGATGATGCGCACCCGGCCGACGCGCTCGACGACAAAGAGGCGTCCGCTGCCATCGTCCGGCGCGGCGACGTTCACCGGATCAGCCAGACCTTCCGCGACTTTCACCAGCTGAATTTCCGGGTTACCCGGCAGCGTGCCGCCCGGTTGCACGGGCGGCGTGACATTAAGGTCCGCGACCGGTGTCGCCACCTGCGCGGCAGCACTGGGAAGCGAACCAGAGAGCCCACCCCCAAGCATGGCGAGCGCGAAGAGCGCGGCGAGGAGAATCCTGGCCCGAATCATGACGCCTCTCCTTCCGTTGAACGAATCGGGAAAGCGCGGAGCTGTTCCGCAGGGAGGCACTCTACGTCCGTAACGAGCATCGCGCAACAGGCATGCCATCACTCGATGCGATGAAATTGATCCCTGTTTTATGTCTTGAAGTGTTGACATTGAGTCCCTGAACCCCTACGCTGGCGACCTGCCCTCTCTGGGAGGGCGCCCATCTCGATGCGGGAGACCGGCGATGGAGCGATTTCTGACATGTACCGGGATCACCGGCCGCTGCAGCGGTCGGCCCGTGGTGTGCCCACGCAAGTGGGACATCGCGCCCGGCGCACGTGGCCGGAGTTTGCCCATCGGTTGGGAAACGTGATCGGATAGCGTCACGCAGCCGTTCCCACCGCGGGCAGAGGATCGACCTCTCGCCCGCGGTTCTTTTTTGCCCGGCGTATCGGAACGGAGGCGTTGGAGGAGACAGGAAAGGGACACACAGACGTGGTTGCCACACTCGAACGACCAGAAACTCAACTCGCGAGCGACACCGGCGCCACTCCCGCGGCGATGGTGGAGCATGTCTCCAAAGTCTTTATCAATCGTCCGCTCCTGCGCCGGGCGCAGGTCAAGGAGGTCCGCGCGGTCGACGACGTTTCGCTGACCGTCAAGCAGGGCGAGATCTTCGGCATCCTGGGCGCGAACGGCTCGGGGAAATCGACGCTCATCCGCATGCTCTCGACGCTGCTGATTCCCGATTCGGGGCGGGTCGAGGTCTTCGGCTTCGACGTGCTCAAGCAGGAAGCCCAGGTCAAGCGGCTGATCAACCGCGTCTCGGTCGAGGCCTCGTTCTTCAAGAAGCTCTCTCCCGCCGAGAATCTGGCCTACGCGCTGCGCCTCTATGGCCGCAGCGGGCCGGCGGTGCGGGAGGAGACGCTCGCCGTGCTGGAGCGGCTGGGCGTGGCCCGCGAGAAGGTCGGCGAGCCGCTGGAGCAGCTTTCGCGCGGCATGCAGCAGAAGGTGGCAATTGCCCGCGCCCTGCTGACTTCGCCGGTGCTGCTGCTGGACGAGCCGACGACCGGGCTCGATCCGCGCTCGAAGCTCGACGTGCAGCAGTTCGTGCACGAGCTGCGCGATGGCCACGACGCCACCATCCTGCTCTGCACCCATGACATGAGCGAAGCCGCCACCCTCTGCGACCGGGTGGCGATCCTGGAAATGGGGCGCCTGGTCGCGCTCGATACGGTTGATGGTCTCAAGCGGCGGTTTGGGGCAGAGATGGGATCGCTCGATCCCACGCTGGAGGAGATCTTCATTCATCTCACCGGCCGCTCGCTCGACGATGACGAAGGAGACACCGCATGAGTCAACTCCCGCGCACCTTACCGGGGGCGGGTTTCTGGTGGGAAACCCGCGCCTCGCTAGCCTTCGTGGAGCGAAACCTCTATCTGGTCAAGCGCTACTGGCATCTGGAGCTGGCCTTTCTGATTTTCAACGTGGCTTCGGCCATGAGCGTGCTCTACATCGGCGAGGCCCAGATGCAGGCCAGCGGCGGCAGCGCCGCGCGCGAAGGGCAACTAGACCTCGTTCTTTTCCTCGGCATCGGCACGGTGGTGTGGGCCTACCTGCGGGCTGTTTTCGCCAACGTTGGGGAGATGGTGGCCTGGGAGCGGTGGGAAGGGACCATCGAGTACACGATGATGGCCCCCATCTCGCGATTGGCGCACATGCTGGGGGTGTCGCTCTTCAGCATCATCTACGGACTGGCCCGCTCCGCGCTCCTGCTGGGGGTGCTGTCGCTCTTCTTCAGCGTCGATCTGAGCAAGGCGAACGTGGCGGGCGCCGGGATCGTGCTGCTGGCGGGGAGCATCAGCTTTCTCGGCTTCGGGATCATGGCGGCCGTGCTGCCGCTCCTCTTCCCGGAGCGGGGGGAGGAGATGACCTTTGTCATCTCCTCGATTCTGCTGCTGGTGTCGGGCGTCTACTATCCGATTTCGGTGCTGCCGGACTGGATGGAGCCGCTAGCCACCATCTCGCCGGCCACCTACGTGCTGGAAGGGATGCGCGCCGCTTTGCTGGAGGGAGCGCCGACCTCCGCCCTGGGGCCGTCGCTTGTGCCAACGTTGATTCTGGGAGGCCTGGCCCTGCCGATCGGGGTGGCCATCTTCAGTTGGGGCGAACGCTACGCCAAGCGGACCGGGCGGCTGAAACGGAGCGGATAGGGGCGGCCATGGGCTATGGGCTATCGGCTATCAGCGGGTGGAAACGGTCGAGGTGGGCGCGATAGGCGTCCACTTCGGCGTGGGCGCGGGCCTCGCTCCAGCCTAGATGACGCTCGGCGACCGCGGCCGCGGCGCGGTCGGCGCCGACCCCGAGGTCGGGGTCGAGGCCAAGCATCGTGCGGCGCATCATCACGTCTTCCAACGTTTGCGCCAGCTCTTCCTGAACGGCGAAGACCACCTCGGCCGCGATCGCCCCCGTTCCCTCGCCCAGCGACTCGCGGAGTTCGGGATCGCGCTCGGTCAGCGCCACGATCTGCTCGGCCCGCGCCCCGTAGAGATCGACCATTCGGTGGGCCGTCTTTTCCGGCAGTCCGGACGTGGCCGCGAAGTGGCGGCGGAAGGCGTCGATCGCGATCCCGGCCGCTCCCGGCAGCGGCACGCGATCGGTCGCACAGGGCGGCGGCTTCTGCCCAAGTTGGCGGAACGCCGCATCGACGGCATGTTCCGCCAGAGCCCGGTAAGTGGTCAGCTTGCCGCCGGTGATGGAGAGCAAGCCCCGATACGCCTTTCCGTGCGCGACGATCGCGTGGTCGCGGCTGATGGCGGCCTCGGAGCTGGCCGGTTGGTAGGGCAGCGGCCGCACCCCGGCATAGGCATAGTGCACGTCACCGGGCAGCAGGCGCGCGCCGGGGATGACCGTGTTCACCTCGTGCAGGAGGTAGGCGACCTCGCTCTCGTCGGTCCGCACGGCCTCGAGGTCGCCATCGACGCGGATGTCCGTGCTGCCGATCAGGTACTGCCCATGCCAGGGGATGATCAGGATCGGCCGGCCGTCGGCGCGGGCCTCGTAGTGCAGGGCGGAGACCGGCGCCCCAGGGAATGGAGAGACGACCAGATGGCTCCCTTTGGCGCCGCCGATGAGCCGCCGCACGTCGCCGAGGCCGGTCAGCACCTGATCCACCCAGGGACCGGCCACGTTGATGACGCAGCGGGCCGCGACCGTAAACCGTTCGCCCGAGCGCAGGTCGGTCACCGTCACTCCAGTGACGCGCCGCTCGCCGTGCGTCAGACCATCGACCCGGGCGTAGGTCCGCACGACCGCGCCATGCTGCCGCGCCGAAAGCACATTTTCGACCGCCAGCCGTTCGGGGAACGTGGCCTGGGCATCGTAATAGAGCGCGGCGCCCAGCAGCCCTTCGCCGTTCAGACCGGGCGCCTGACGCAGCGCCGCGCGCCGCGACCACATGCGGTGGCGGGGCAGCGATTTGTCGAAGGAGAGGATGTCGTAAAGGGTCATGCCAGCCCGGATGGCAGGGGGGCGGCGCCGGTTGCCCTCGTAGATCGGGATCAGCATCGGGATCGGCTGCACCAGATGGGGCGCGTTGCGCAGCAGCCGCTCCCGCTCCCGCAGCGATTCCCGCACGAGACGAAGCTCGCCGTGCTCCAGGTAGCGCAACCCGCCATGAATCAACCGGCTGGACCAGCTCGTCGTTCCGCTGGCGATGTCGCTCTTGTCCAATAGAAGGGTGTGCAGCCCGCGCATCGCGGCATCGCGGGCGATCCCGGCGCCGTTGATGCCCGCGCCGATGACGACCAGATCGAAGCGCTCGCGCTCGAGATCAGGCAGGATGCGCTGCTCCATGCATCGACTCCCCGTACGCCTCAGCGCCCCTCGCACGGCGCCACGACGACCTCGCCGCCGCTCTCGCGCAACTGTCGCAGATGATCCGCGGTGATGCCATCGTCCGCAACCTTGTGATGCTCATCGTCCACGCGCTGAGCTACACGGCTATCGCGTCGGCAGGAGCATCGACGCCATGTGTGGCCAGCCTGCAGGGAAAGCTCGGCGGGATCGCCAGGGCCTGATACTGGTCTGGCGCAGCTACCCGAGTCTGGCCCAGACTGGCGCCAACGCCGCCGCAGCGGCTTGATAGGCAGCGTAGGCCGCGTCCAGAATGGCCGCGCGATCGACGTTCGGTTCGTACCGGTGCGCGACCCGCACGCAGGCATCGGCGGCGTCCTGCAGCGTGGGGAAGAGGCCAATGCCGACGCCGCCGCACATCGCCGCGCCGCGCGCCCCGGCCTCACGCGCGTCCGTGACCAGCACCGGCAACCGCAAGGCATCGGCAAACATCTGGCTCCAGATCGCGCTCTGGCCGCCGCCCCCGGAGAGCCGCGCCTCGGCCACCGGGAACGCCGAGCGCAGGGCCTCGATGTGCATGCGGTGGTTGAAGACGACGCCTTCCATGACCGCTCGCAGCAGATGTCCCCGCCCGTGCCAGCCGCGCACCCCGAGAAACGCGGCGCTGGCCAGATCACCGTACGCCGACCCGTAGAGGAATGGGTGAAAGATGACCGGGGACGGCCCCGCGAGCAGGGCCGCGATCTCGTCGTTGATGAAGGCAAAGGGAGACGCTCCAGAGGCGGCCGCGCGCTCGACCTCCAACGGGCAGAGCTCGCGCACGAACCACTCCAGGTTCGTGGCCGAAGCGGGCGAAATGGCCATGTTCATCCAGGCGCCGGGTGCCACGAAGTTGCGGCAAGCCCAACGGGGATCGGTGGCCGGAGCGTGCGAAATGACCTCGTTGATGCTCCAGGAGCCGGCCACCACCGCGAGCTGTCCCGCATGCACGCTGCCCGTGCCGACGGCGCTGGCATCGACATCATGGATGCCGGCCACTACCGGCGTGCCCGCCCGCAGCCCGGTCTGGGCCGCCGCGGTCGGCGTGACCTCACCGATTACCTCGGTGCTGCTGGAGACCGGCGGCAGCTTCTCCATGGCGTCGTCAAGATCGTAGAGGGCGAACGCCGCGGCGCTGTAACGCTGGGTGGTCACGTCCGTAAAGGCCAGGCTCGCCTCGGTGAAGTCGGCGCCGATCGATCCGGTTAGCCTGAACCGGAGCCAATCCTTGCAGCTCAGCACCCAGCGGGCCCGCGACCAGCTCTCCGGCTCGTGGGTCTTGACCCAGGAGAGCAACGGGGCGGGGGAGGCCGCGAAGGGCTCCTGGCCAGTCAGTGGCAACGCCTCCGCCAGCACGCCACGTTCGCGCCAGGACTCGACGATCGCAAAGGCGCGGCTATCGAGCGAAAGAATCGCGGGGCGCACCGGGCGGCCCGTGGCGTCGATGAGGTAGAGCCCGTCTCCATGTGCTGTCGGGCTGACCACGGCGATCTGCTCACCCGTGACTCCAGCGCCGGCGAGCGCTCCCCGGATCGCCGTCTGGCAGGCATCCCACACGACGTCCATATCGCGCTCCACCCAGCGCGGATGCGGGGATTGGTGGCCGGACGTGGCTTCGCCGGCGCCGATCTCGTGGCCCGCGGCATCGAACACCACCGCCTTGGTCACGGTGCTGCCACAGTCCAGACCGAGCAGATAGGGGTCCGTACGCGGTTCCACCTCGGGCGGCCTACGCGCCGCCAAGCTCCATCAGGGCCAGGTAGGCGCCAGCGGGGTCGCGGATGACGCAATAGCGCTGCCCGGCTTCCCAGCCGGCGACATCGGCGTAGAAATCGCTGATGCTTTTCGCCTCGGGAACTGTCAGGTCAGACCAGGCAACCGTGCCCATCGCCGGTCTGTTTGCCTCGGACATGCCTTGCTCTCTCCTCGCCCTACCGCGCAGAATGTCGTGCAACGCGCGTGGTCGCAAGCCTACTTCTTGCCCAGCGCCCTCCAGAAATCGCACTGATGCTCCGCGCTGTAGTCGACCGGCCCGATGCCTTCTGGACCCGGCGCCAGCGACTGCGCGGAGGGATCGCCCGGCGTGAATGCGCGCCACTCCGGCAGGCCGTCGCCGTTCGGATCGCCCGAGTGGGCGAAGTTCGACCAGTATCTGATCATGTTCCCCGATAGCGCTTCCTGATCTGGCGAGAGCGTTACCTCGACGCCGGGCAAGTCAATCGTAAAGAGGGAGAGCAGCTCCGAGCCGTGATAGGCGCCGCCGGGGAGATCAGCGGCGAACGGGAAGATGGCCGGCGCTTCCCGATCGGCGAACTCGAAGGCGAATACCGGGACCGTGGCCGCGAGGAGCCGCTCATTCTCCAGCGTCGGGCAGGCCCAGACGCGATCGGTCATCGCCGCTGCCCAGGCCACGGCCGGCGAGGAATAGGCGGCGAGCGGATAGCGCTCGGCGACGTCTCCCGCCAGATCACCAAAAGCATCGTCAAGCAATGCGTCGTACCGCTCCGCCGTGATCGGGTCGGGATCGAAGGAGACGAAGGTCCTTGCTTCGTCCCGCGTCGTGCCCATCATCACCGGCATTGAGAGATGGCCGCCGTCACGCATGGCCCGCGCCGGATCCTTTGGCAGCGTCGGGCTGCCGTAGGCCACGCGGCCGAAGGCCAAAGCTAGCGGCAATTCCACCAGGTCGCTGGCTGGCAGATCTCTCAGGCAGGCGATGGCGGTTGGCGCATCGGTGCAGCCGAGGTCCTGGGCGACCGTCTGGCCGACGCCCGCCGCCTCGTCGGGTGAAGCCCAGAGCCCGGCGGCCTCGGCGCCCGGAGAAATGCCGTTGTCCGGCCAGTCGATCAGGCACGATCCGCTCTGCACGATCGCTTTCTGAAAGAGCCCCTCGGCGGAAGGGGAGGTCAATTGGGCGCAGACGCTCATGCCGCCGGCCGATTCGCCGAAGAGGGTGACGTTTTCCGGATCGCCGCCAAACGCGGCGATGTTCCGCTGCACCCAGCGCAGGGCGGCCTGCTGATCTTCCAGGCCGAAGGCCCCTGAACCGGCTAGGCCGGGATAGCCGAAGTAGCCGAGGATGCCCAGGCGATAGTTGATCGTCACCACCACGACGTCGCCATCCACGGCCAGCCTCCGCGCGCCGGTGATGTTTCCGGCCCCACTGACGAAGCCCCCACCGTGAATCCAGACCATGACCGGCTTCGGCGCGGTGGCGCTCGCCGCATGGGGCGCGGTCACGTTCAGAAAGAGGCAGTCCTCTTCGCCGCCGCCGAGGCTCCCCGGCATTCCGGCCGGTTGTGGACACCAGTTGCCCGGCGCCGTGGCGTCCAGCGGGGCGCTCCATGGCGCGACCGGTTGCGGCGACTGCCAGCGCAGGTCTCTGACCGGAGGGGCGGCGTAGGGGATGCCCTGAAAGAGGCGGTAGTCCTCGGCGACAGTCCCCTGTAGTGGACCTTCGGCGGTCATCACGATGGCGTCGACCGCGTCCTCCTGCCAGGCTCCGACAGGTGGTTGTTTGATTCCGAGAGTTGACGCGGCGACCATACCGAGCGCCACGCGAATCAGCACACTATGTCTCCAGAGTGGTTGCTTCATTGCTTCGCAATTCCTGGCGGCTCCGCCGCAGCGGTGTCATCTTGAGCCAGCGTAACGAATGATCTCGGTTTGAAAGCGCGTACGTGCAAGTTCGCGGAGCCAACGAGATTCCTCGCGGGCTCGGAATGACATCTGCGCCGCGGTGCGCGCTACAGTCCCGGGTCCGTCCCCTTGGCGATGGGGACGCCGACCATGCTGCCCCACTCGGTCCAGGAGCCGTCGTAGTTGCGTACGTCGGGATAGCCAAGCAGCTCGCGCAGGACGAACCAGGTGTGGCTGGAGCGCTCGCCGATGCGGCAGTAGGAGATGACCTCCTTGTCCGGGGTGATCTGCTTGCCCTCGTAGATCTCCCGCAACTGTTCGGGGCTTTTAAAGGTGCCGTCCTCGTTCGCGGCGGTGGCCCAGGGGATGCTCTGCGCGCCGAGGACGTGACCGCCCCGTTGGGCGCCCTCTTGCGGGTAGCCCGCCATGTGCAGGACTTCGCCGGAGTATTCGCTCGGCGAGCGCACGTCGATCAGCGCGGGCTTGCCCGATTTGACCTGCTTCAGGACATCATCGCGATAGGCGCGGATGCGCTCATCCGGCTCCTGGGCGCTGTAGGCAGCGGCCGGGTAGGTCGGAACCTCGCGGGTCATGGGGCGCGCCTCGGCTTCCCACTTGGCGCGGCCGCCATTCATCACCCGCACATCAGGGTGCCCAAAGTACTTGAAGAGCCAGTAGGCGTAGGTGGCGTACCAGTTGTTCCGGTCGCCGTAGAAGATGACGGTGGTGTCGTTGCCGATGCCGTGCTTGCCGAGGAGCTTCTCGAAACTGGCCTTATCGAGAAAGTCGCGTTCGACGGGATTTTGCAGATCGGTGTGCCAGTCGATGTTGATGGCGCCCGGGATATGGCCCAGGTCATAGAGGAGCACGTCCTCATCCGATTCGACGATGCGCACCCGCGGATCGTCGAGGTGTTCGGCGACCCAATCGGTCGACACGAGCACGTCGGGATTGGCGTAGCCGCTTTCCTTGAAGCGGGGGTCGGTTGCGACCATGACTGCCTCCAATCGGCATTGTTCTGGTGCTACGGTATCCGGATAATCGATGAACGTTTGCGGCGGCGTTCCCTCACCCCCCTGCCCCCCTCTCTTCCCCTAGCCCCACTGCGGTGAGGAGAGGGGGGACGAAGCCGGGCCCCTAGCATTTCAGGACGTCATGAACCGGATTCCGTATGAGATCTCGTCATCACCGCGGCGAGCCTGCTCGCCAGGTTCATGGTCCTACTTTTATTCTAAGGTTGTTCATCAAGATTCACCAGATTTCGGCGGGCTATTCTCGCTTCGCCCCTGCCGCCCAGCTCGCGATGTTTTGCCAGAGCGTGGCGTAGCCCTCCCACTCGACGAATGCCGGCGGCGCCCAGTGCGGGCCGCAGTCGGAGGCGAAGGCGATTGCCCGCCCCTGCCCAAACGACCATGCCGCCAGGAGCGGATCGTCACCCGCCGCCGCGACGACGTTGGCCTCGGCGCGGGCGGTCAGGCGGTTGTAGCCGAGGATGGCCGGCCAGCGTTCGGGCAGTCCGATGGCCAGCGGATGATCGGGCGCGGTCACGGCGGGAACGATGCCTTCGGGGATTTCGACCCGGTCGTCATACGGTAGGATCGTCACCGGCAATGCCGCTTCGACCGCCGAGCCGGCGTAGCGCCCTTTCCCTTCGATCCCCTGGAAGGTGAGATAGCCGCCGACCATGACCAGCCCCCCGCCGGCGGCGACCCAGTCGCGCAGGAGGGTCAGCCGGTTTGGCGCTGCCAGCGAGCGCTCGAAGGTGGCCGGCGACAAGAGGAGCGTATTGGAGCCGATGTCGCTGAGGAGAACGACGTCGTAGGCATCGAGCTCCGCGCTCGTCGTCGGGAACTCCGCCGCGGCGAGGTGATTCGGCAGGTGGACGACCTCCCAGCCGCCGGCCTCCAGCGCGGCTTGCAGCCAGCCGTGTCCTGTGGCGTAGGCCGTGGTGGTGAAGGCGTCGAATCCTTTTTGGTGAATCGTGTGCATGACCCACGACTCCCCCGCCAACAGCAACCGTCGTCTGTCGTTCGTCACCCTCTCCTCCTGCAAGACCCTGCAAGCCGTCGCGGTACGTCACCACTGCACAGCATACCGGCGTACACCAGGGATGGGACATGGATGTCCGGCGCTTGGCCGTCTCTGGCTCTGATTATGGCTCGCTGGCCGCACCGGGCGCACCGGGCGCACCGGGC